>NZ_CP013862.1:321523-643047 GCF_001307805.1 Lentibacillus amyloliquefaciens
GATGTGTCAGGAATAACAGCGGGATGGGATTCGATTATGTCAGCAGGGTCGACGGGTGAATTTTTCGCTGCAATTTTTAAATCGCCTGACTTTGTTGTGCCGTTTGTTCACTACTCACCGGTCGAAATCCTAAGTGGTGAAATTGTTCTGTTAATGGCACCTGTAGCCCTTGTTACAATTGCTGAGCATATAGGGGATCAGATGGTGCTGTCAAAAATCGTGGGACGAAACTTTCTTAAACAGCCCGGTTTGCATCGATCAATCCTTGGTGACGGTGCAGCAACCATGATTGCTTCTTTTCTTGGCGGACCGCCGAATACAACATACGGGGAAAATATCGGTGTTCTCTCGATCACCAGAGTATTCAGCGTGTTTGTGATCGGGGGCGCTGCTCTCATAGCGATTTGCTTCGGTTTTGTTGGTGTCATCACAGCTGCAATCAGCTCGATTCCATCAGCGGTTATGGGAGGTGTATCAATTCTCTTGTTCGGGATCATTGCCTCAAACGGGTTGCGTATGCTGATTGATAATCAGATTGACTTAAGTGATAAACGAAATCTTGTCATAGCATCTGTCATTCTTGTCATTGGTGTTGGCGGCGCTTTTATCCAGCTGTCAGACAACCTGCAAATCGCCGGAATGGCATTATCGGCCATCATTGGTGTATTGCTGAATCTTGTCTTACCCGGTAAAGAAAGCGGTTATGGCAACGGCGCGATGTTTGATGACAGTGACGTGCAGAAAAACCAAAAACCCAGTGACGCAGCTTAAACTAAAAAAACGTGTTCAACTGCCTCTAAAAGACTAAAATGGAAAGGATGATAAACGATGCATCATTTCATATCAACGCGTGAGCTTTCCTTTGCTTCAATTCATCATATTATAAAGACTGCTGAGACTATGCGGAAAAAACCGGAATCAATACAAAACGGCCATTTTGCGGCAAATTTGTTTTTTGAACCGAGCACACGGACAAAAATGAGTTTTCAGGTGGCTGAAACAAAGCTGGGAATAGCACCCCTTGATTTTCAGATGGAAAGTTCCAGTATGGCCAAAGGTGAATCACTTTATGATACAGCACGGACGTATGAAGCAATCGGGGCGGATCTTTTGGTCGTCCGGCATGCTTGTGACGACTGGTATGACGAGTTAGCCGATGTTTCAATACCAATTATCAATGCAGGCGCAGGGAAAGGAGAGCATCCGACTCAAGCGATGCTCGATCTTTTGACAATCTATCAGGAATTCGGCTCGTTTAAAAATTTGAATGTGGCTATAGCCGGTGATATCAAGCATAGCCGGGTAGCGCGTTCCAATGCCTATGCTCTGATGACGCTTGGTGCAAATGTGTGTTTTGCGGCTGCCCCCGGATTTGAAGATGATTCATTTGATGTGCCATACGTATCGATGGATGAAGCATGTGAGACCTGTGACGTGCTGATGCTCTTAAGAATCCAGCATGAACGCCATGCTCAAGCATCCTATCAAACGACGTCATATCTTGCTGACTACGGCCTCACGATGGAACGCGAACGGCGAATGCAGAATCATGCTATTGTGCTGCATCCGGCACCTGTAAATCGAGGTGTTGAGATTGACAGCCGATTAGTAGAAGAGAAGCGTTCAAGGATTTTTAAACAAATGGAAAATGGTGTCTATGCACGAATGGCCATTATATCAACCTTGTTAAACGGAAGGAGCGCTATTTATGAAAATTTTACTGAAAGACACCAGACAATTGCTACATGATAACGAAACGGAGCGTTGTGACATTTTAATAGAGAAAGGCCAAATCAGCAAAATAGCATCTGAAATAAATGAAGACGCCGATAAACTGATCGATTGTAAACATCATATGGTGTTTCCAGGCTTCATCGATGTGCATGTTCATTTGCGGGAACCCGGAGGAGAACATAAAGAGACAATCAAAACTGGGACAGAAGCAGCTGCCCGCGGCGGTTTCACAACGATATGTGCGATGCCGAATACGAAACCTGTGCCGGATAACAGTGAAACACTTCAAGCGTTATTGAATAAAATTGATGCGGATTCGTGCATTCGTGTGCTTTCGTACGCATCAATCACGAAAAATTTGAACGGTGAGGAACTGACTGACATATCCGGCCTTGCTGCGATGGGTGCATTTGCGTTTACTGATGATGGTGTTGGAATTCAAACAGCTGATTTTATGCTGAAGGCAATGCGTGAAGCGGCAGCTAATAATAAGCCGATTGTGGCACATTGTGAAGATAATTCACTTGTGTATGGCGGTGTCGTTCATAACGGGGAAGTAAGTGAGCGTCTCGGGCAGCCGGGTATCCCTTCACTGAGTGAGTCGGTGCAAATTGCCCGGGACGTGCTGCTGGCTGAAGCAACCGGCTGTCATTACCACGTCTGTCACGTGAGTACAAAGGAATCGGTAAGGGTTATCCGCGATGCGAAAAAAGCAGGCATTCATGTAACCGCCGAAGTGACACCGCACCACTTATTATTAAATGAAGAAGCGGTCAAAGCGAACGATGCTAATTTTAAAATGAATCCACCATTGCGCAGTAAAGCAGATCAGCAGGCATTAATCGATGGGCTGCTTGATGGCACAATCGATTTTATTGCAACCGATCATGCCCCGCATGCAGCAGAGGAAAAAAAGGCAGGCTTTCGACAAGCACCATTCGGCATTGTCGGTCTGGAAACGGCTTTTCCACTGTTATATACATACCTGGTCAAAACAAAAAAGGCAACTTTGAACGAATTAATCGACTGGATAACTGTTAAACCGGCCAATACCTTTCATCTGCCTTATGGCGTGCTTAAGGAAGGTAGCACGGCCGATCTGACCATCGTGGATTTGAATAAAAGTGCCCATTTTGATAAGAAGACATTTTATTCAAAAGGGAAAAACACGCCTTTTCATGGTTGGCAGGTGCAGGGAATTCCTGTAGCAACTATTGCAGAAGGAAAAATTGTTTACGAGGAGGGATTGGATGACTAAACGACAGCTGGTTTTGGAAGATGGAACCATTTTCACAGGTGATGGGTTTGGTGCAGAAACAAAGTCGACTGGAGAAATCGTTTTTAATACGGGAATGACCGGCTATCAGGAGGTTATCACAGACCCGTCGTATTGCGGTCAGATCGTGACAATGACATATCCGCTGATCGGGAATTATGGCATCAACCGTGATGATTTTGAAACGGTAACACCATTTATTCATGGAATTGTCGTAAAAGAACTGAGCGGGCATCCGTCAAACTTTCGCAGTGATGAAACATTGCATGACTATTTGAAAGCAAATGATATTCCAGGGATTTCTGGAATTGATACGCGTCAATTGACGAAATCCATCCGTAATCATGGAACGATGAAAGCCATGATGACCGATGCTGATAAGCCGTCTGAAGAACTCATTGACATGGTGAAAAATCTGCCGGACAAAACAGATCAGGTCAAAACAGTATCAACTGTCAAGCCATATGTTGTTCCTGGGCGAGGCAGGCGGATTGTCCTGGTTGATCTCGGCATGAAACATAGTATTTTGCGTGAATTAACAAAACGGGATTGCCATGTGACGGTCGTCCCATACGATTACGGGGCAGAAAACATCCTTCGTTTAAAACCTGATGGCATCATGCTGACGAATGGACCGGGCAATCCGAAACATGTGCCTGAAATGGTTGCGATGGTCAAATCGGTACTGGGCAAAATCCCTCTGTTTGGGATTTGTCTTGGACATCAGCTGTTGGCACTTGCCTGTGGAGCTGACACGGAGAAAATGGCGTTCGGTCACCGTGGTGCCAATCATCCGGTGAAAGATTTGGAAAAAAATAAAACAGTTATGACAGCGCAAAACCACAGCTATGTCGTGATACATGATTCGTTGAGCGGAACAGACCTGGTGATAACACAAGAGTCATTGAACGATCATTCGGTGGAAGGAATCAGACATAAAACATATCCAGCTTTCTCGGTGCAATACCATCCGGAAAGCTCGCCTGGACCCGAAGATACACCATATTTATTTGACGAATTTCTGCAAATGATTTCAGAATCCAGAGAGAAGGAGAATGTATATGCCTAAAAATACCAGCATTAAGAAAATTCTCGTCATCGGATCAGGTCCGATTGTAATCGGACAGGCAGCTGAATTTGACTATTCCGGATCACAGGCGTGTCAGGCATTGAAAGAAGAAGGCTATACTGTTGTCCTGGCGAACTCCAATCCGGCAACGATTATGACTGATGAGACAGTAGCAGATCAAATTTATATGGAACCCTTAACAGTTGA
Organism: Lentibacillus amyloliquefaciens; assembly: GCF_001307805.1. GTDB lineage: Bacteria > Bacillota > Bacilli > Bacillales > Amphibacillaceae > Lentibacillus > Lentibacillus amyloliquefaciens. The sequence continues at coordinate 325,810 of NZ_CP013862.1, forward strand.
CTTTTTAACTAAAATAATCCGGAAAGAACAGCCTGATGCGATTCTGCCGACATTGGGCGGACAAACGGCACTCAATCTGGCAGTCGAATTGGAAAAAACGGGAATTCTGCAGGAACATGATGCCGAACTGCTGGGGACATCGCTCAGTGCCATTGAACAGGCGGAAGACAGGGAAAAATTCCGTGCTTTAATGGGAGAACTTGATGAACCGGTACCGGACAGCCAGATCGTTCATTCCGTTGAAGAGGCACGTGATTTTGCACGTGACATAGGCTATCCGGTTATCGTCCGTCCTGCTTATACACTGGGGGGAACCGGCGGTGGCATGTGTTATGATGAAGCGGAACTGCAAGAAATTGCCCGTAACGGATTAGCATTATCTCCCGTTAACCAATGTTTAATAGAAAAAAACATCTCCGGGTTTAAGGAAATCGAGTATGAAGTGATGCGCGATAAAGAAGATCAGGCGATAGTCGTCTGCAATATGGAAAATGTTGACCCGGTTGGAATACATACCGGTGACTCGATTGTCGTTGCACCATCCCAAACGCTCAGTGACCGGGAATATCAACTGTTAAGGAATGCCTCGCTGAAAATCATCCGAGCTCTGGATATTGAAGGCGGGTGCAATGTTCAGCTGGCACTTGCCCCTGACAGTTTTAACTATTATGTGATCGAAGTGAATCCGCGGGTGAGCAGATCTTCAGCACTTGCCTCCAAAGCGACTGGTTATCCGATTGCAAAAATGGCGGCGAAAATTGCAGCCGGCCTAACGCTGGAGAAAATAGTCAACCCCATTACAGGCACAACGTATGCCTGCTTTGAACCGGCACTTGATTATGTGGTTACAAAAATCCCGCGCTTTCCGTTTGATAAATTCGCAACCGGAAACCGACATCTCGGCACACAAATGAAAGCAACCGGCGAGATCATGGCAATCGGCCGTAATTTTGAGGAATCACTCCTTAAAGGTGTCCGGTCACTTGATATCGGCGCTGAGGAATTGTGGTTGCCGGATCTGACAGATGTATCGGTTGAGGCGTTGAAGACCCGTCTGAAAAAGGCAGACGATGAGCGATTGTTCGTTCTTGCCGAAGTTTTCCGCCGTGGATTAACGGTTGATGAGATCTGGCAGCTGACGAAAATAGACCGATTCTTTTTGGTTAAGATTGAACAGCTAATTGCCTTGGAGATAAGACTTTCTGAGAACAGATTTCTGCCCGAAGCATTACAAGAAGCCAAACTTTTAGGGCTCTCGGATAGTCATATTGCGCGGCTTTGGGATACAACTATTGATGTTATCTATGAACGGCGCATGGAAAATAATATCACACCTGTTTATAAAATGGTTGACACATGTGCGGCGGAGTTTGAATCTGAAACACCTTATTTTTACAGCAGCTATGAAGAGGAAAATGAATCACTAAAATCAGACCGGAAGAAAATCCTGGTTCTTGGATCAGGCCCAATCCGGATCGGCCAGGGAATTGAGTTTGACTATGCGACCGTTCACTCTGTATTGGCAATTAAAGAGATGGGCTACGAAGCCATCATTATGAATAATAACCCGGAAACGGTCTCAACTGATTTCAGTATTTCGGATAAATTGTATTTTGAGCCGCTTACCCTGGAAGATGTGATGCATGTCATTAATCTTGAACAACCTGAAGGGGTGATTGTGCAGTTTGGCGGCCAGACAGCCATCAACCTGGCAGAAAGGCTCAAGCGTCGCGGTGTGACGATTTTAGGCACGAATCTGGAAGCAATTGATAAAGCAGAAGACCGGGACCAATTCGAACAGCTATTGAACGATTTGAACCTGCTGCGGCCGAAAGGAAAAACCGTACCAAAACTCGATCAGGCTGAAGAAGCGGCACATAAGATCGGCTATCCCGTGCTCCTCAGGCCCTCATATGTCATCGGCGGCAGCCGAATGGAAATTGTTTATGACGATAATGAGCTTCATCACTATTTGGCTAAATCAAATGGAGTGGATGATGCGCATCCCATCTTGATTGATAAATATATAACCGGTATCGAAGTGGAAGTTGATGCCATCAGTGATGGTGAAACGGTTATCGTTCCGGGGATTATGGAGCATATCGAGCGTGCGGGCGTCCACTCGGGCGATTCCATTGCTGTCTATCCGCCGCAGCGGCTCAGTGATATTGTGAAACAAAAATGTATGGCTGCAACAGAAAAAATAACCCGCGAATTACGTGTAAAAGGACTTATCAATATTCAATTTATTATAAGGGATGACGATGTGTATGTACTTGAAGTCAACCCGCGTGCGAGCAGAACGATTCCGTTTCTGAGTAAAATAACCGGCGTCAGGATGGCCAAACTGGCAACCCGCTGCATTTTAGGGGAGGCCTTAGCGGACATGGGCTACGATTCCGGAATTTTGCCTGAGAAAGATGACGTGTCAGTCAAAGTGCCTGTCTTCTCGTTTGAAAAATTGCGCAGTGTTGACACCATCTTAGGACCTGAAATGAAATCGACAGGTGAGGCAATCGGTCATGATAAAACGCTGGAAAAAGGGCTGTACAAAGGCTTAATTGCTGCCGGGTTATCCGTTCCTAAGGAGGGTGCTGTACTCCTCACTGTGGCGGATAAAGATAAGGCGGAAACACTTGAAATAGCTGAGCGGTTTCAACAGCTTGGATTCCAGCTGTATGCAACAGAAGGCACAGCGGATTATATGAATAAAGCAGACATACCCGTCACACAGGTCGACAAAATTGGATCTTCAGACCGCAATGTTCTGTCCGTTATCGAAAATGGTGATGTTCAGATTGTGGTAAATACATTGACTTCAGGCAAAAAGCCGCGGTCTGACGGCTTTATGATCCGGCGTGAATCAGTGGAGCATGGCATCGCTTGTCTGACAAACCTCGATACTGCCCTGGCAATATTGAATGTGATTGATGCGACGACCTTCAGCGCACAGCCGATGATTGATAAACAGGCGGTTTTAATATGAAAAAGCGTGTCGAGATGACGGTCAAATCAGTGAGTGAAATTGCGCTGGATACATTTGAAATGACGCTTGAAAATGCTTATACCGCGACAATGGCTATACCGGGCCAGTTTCTGCATCTGCTTGTTGGTGATCACACACTCAGACGGCCAATATCCATAGCGGATATCGACTATGATCAGGATACAGTTACAATTTTATTTAAACAGATTGGTGATGGAACCAGGCAATTAGCTTCTTTAGAGGTCGGTATGAATGTGAATGCTATTGGCCCGGCCGGGAATGGCTTCACATATGATCAATCGATGAACTCTGCGTTGCTGGTTGGAGGCGGTATTGGCATTCCCCCTTTGTATTGTCTGGGTAAACAGCTCAGAGAAAACGGGATTGAGGTTAAATCTGTCCTCGGATTTCAGACGGATCAACACATATTTTACGAAGAAAAGTTTCAGGAGCTCGGGGAAACTTATGTTGTAACAGACGATGGCAGTTATGGCTATCGAGGCTTTGTGACGGATGTGTTGGATCAGGCCGGATACTTTGATCATTATTTTTCCTGCGGTCCGATTCCAATGCTTCAAGCTGTAACGAATAAGTTGGGGAAGATTTCAGGTTCCATTTCACTTGAAGAACGGTTGGGATGCGGGGTAGGCGCTTGCTTTGCGTGTGTCATTCCGGCAGGCACTGAAGGCTTCTACCGGAAAATTTGTTCCGACGGTCCGGTTTTTGCAGCAGAAGAGGTGATATTATGACACAACTGTCTGTTAATCTGCCTGGTTTAAGTTTGAAAAATCCCGTCATGCCTGCATCAGGATGTTTTGGATTCGGCAGGGAATATAGCGAATTTTATGATTTGAATCAGCTTGGCGCGGTGATCATGAAGGCCGCAACGGGTGAAGTGCGCTACGGAAATAAAACACCACGGGTTGCTGAAACATCATCAGGCATGCTGAACGCCATTGGACTCCAAAATCCGGGTGTGGATAAAATAATATCCCGAGAAGTCCCATTCCTTGCCGAGTATAACATGCCGATCATTGCAAATGTAGCGGGAAGCACAATTGAAGAGTATGTGATGATAGCTTCAGCATTCAACAACACTGAGCATGTGAAGGCACTGGAATTGAACATATCCTGCCCAAATGTGAAAGAAGGCGGCATCCAGTTCGGAACCGATCCTGACATGGCAGCTGAAGTGACCGAAAAAGTGAAGACGGCCAGCGATCTGCCGGTCTATGTCAAGCTGTCACCCAACGTATCAGACATTGTCGGGATGGCAAAAGCGGTTGAAGCGGCAGGGGCAGATGGCCTGTCCATGATTAATACGATAACCGGGATGCAAATTAACTTGTCCGCTAAGAAACCATTATTGGCCAATCAAACCGGCGGGTTGTCGGGCGGCGCTATCAAACCAGTTGCGATCCGCATGATTTATGAAGTAAAGCAGCATGTCTCGATTCCAATTATAGGCATGGGTGGGGTTTCAACTGCTGAAGATGTATTGGAGTTCCTGCTGGCAGGCGCTAACGCTGTAGCTGTTGGAACCGCTAATTTTCAGAACCCGTATGTCTGTCCGGAACTGATTGAAAACTTGCCGAATGTTTTGCGTCAATACGGATTTGATTCGGTAACAGATGCTGTTGGAAAGGGGCATGTGTGATGAGGGGAAAAATCTTTCTGGCATTGGATTTTCCAGTTTGGGAGGAAGCAAAGAATTTTATTGAACAGAACGACTTGCAGGGTGTGCCTGTTAAAGTGGGGATGGAACTTTTTTACCGGGAAGGTTCCCGGTTGATCGATTCGCTAAAGCAAAATCATCATGAAATTTTTCTTGATCTTAAACTTCATGACATCCCGACAACGGTTAAAAGAACCATGAAAAATCTGGCCGCACTCGGCGTTGATATGGTTAATGTTCATGCACTTGGCGGAAGTGACATGATTAGGCAGGCTAAACAGGGATTAACGGCTGGTTCATCAGCTGGTCACATCCCAAAATTGATTGCTGTAACCATACTGACATCGATGAATAATCACGTTATGAATGATGAATTGGGGATATCCGGACACCTGCAGGATAGTACCGTACACTTGTCTAAACTTGCTTTTCAAAGCGGAGCAGATGGCGTTGTCTGCTCGGTTTATGAAGCCGGGAAAATCAAGAATGTTTGCGGTCCCTCTTTTCTTACCGTTACACCGGGAATTCGTCTGTCGGAATCTGCAAATAATGATCAAAAACGCATTGCCACACCGGCATCTGCACGTGAAAATAGAGCAGATATCCTTATTGTGGGACGAACTGTTACGGATGCAAAGAATCCAAAAGCAGCATATGAAAAGGTGCGAAAGGAGTGGTTGTATGGGGAGAAGTTATGACTTAGCAAAAGACCTGCTTGATATCAAGGCTGTGCAGATCAGCCCTGATGATTATTTCACATGGACCTCCGGGATCAAATCACCGATTTACTGTGATAATCGGCTGACGATGTCATATCCCAGAGTGCGGAGTAAAATTGCAGATGGATTTGTTGAGCTGATTAAGCAAATGGAACGCCAGCCGGATGTTATCGCAGGGTGTGCAACTGCCGGTATTCCACATGCCGCTTGGGTGGCCGAAAAGCTCGACCTGCCAATGGTTTATGTGCGTTCCAGGCCAAAAAGCCATGGAAAAGCGAATCAAATTGAGGGAAGGGTTGAAACGGGCCAGCATGTCGTTGTGATTGAGGATTTGATATCAACAGGCGGTTCTTCGATTGAAACGGCGAACGTATTAGAACAGGAAGGTGCGAATGTACTTGGCGTGCTTGCTATTTTTACATATGGTCTTGAAAAAGCGGAGCAGCAATTTTCCGATGCACAAATAAAATACCATTCAATCACTGATTATAATGAAATTCTGAATTTATTATCAGGAGATGGTACTATAAGCAAAGCCGAGCAACAAGAGTTGGAAGAATGGCGTCATCAAATTTAACCTCCATGTAAGTGACCGGTCCTTTCCGGTCACTTAAAAATAAAGTGTGAGTAAAAGGATGGTTAGAGTGCAATAAGTATTATATTACGTTATAATAAAATTAAATAACTAATACTTATCAAAAGAGGCATTCACTATGAAAATAGAAGACTATGAATTACTTTTGAAATTAAAAGAAGTCGGCACTATTCGCGGCACGGCAAAAGCAATTCTCATATCTCAGCCCGCTGTAACCCAACGATTGAAATATATTGAGGAATACTTCAGCGAGCCAATTTTTATCCGGACATCTAAAAGCCTTGTGCTCACCCCGGCGGGGAGCTGATACTGGATCATGCCAGAAACGTTATCAAGGAAGAAAAGGCTATTAAAAATACGCTTGCCCAGTCCAGTGGGGAGGTTCAGGGTTCTTTGTCGATTGCGTGTTCATCACTGGTCAGCCAGCGCTTTTTGCCCTCAATTCTCGGAGATTATACGAATGCGTATCCAAAAGTGGCGATTGACCTGGTTACAGGAATCAGTGAAGATATTAAACGCGAGCATAAAAACTATCACGTATGTATTATTCGCGGCCAAAAACTGAAAGAAACCGTCAGTGAATTGCTGTTTGAAGATCCGTTATATATGTTTGATACAGAACCATTTCCTGAGGATAAACTGAAAGAGCGGCCGTTGATATCATTTAAAAGTGATGACAGCATGCATGAATTGGTCGACAATTGGCTGTATCATCATCAGGAAGATATTCAACCGATTAAAATGCTGCATGTTGATCAGATTGAAACGTGCAAACAATTTATGCAGCAGGGACTTGGCATGGCTGTTCTTCCCAAAAGTGTCTCTGATGGCTTGATGAAAAATTATCCGCACATACCGCTCAGGCTGGAAGGAAAGCCTGTCACCCGTGATACGTGGGTGTGTTATCAAGAAGGTGTGCGCAGGCTGCCGCAAGTTGATCAATTCTTATCGGCCCTGTTCAATAAAAAGTTTCTTTAAATGTTTAATAACGTTGCCTAAATGGAATACAACTATTAGAGATAATTAAAGGAGTGATAACGCATGAGTGACGTTATTTTTACATCTAAAGCCACTGCTAAAAACGGCCGTGATGGTCATGTGAGATCATCTGACGGGTTAATTGATTTAGATTTGGTGAATCCTGCCAATAATAAAGATGCTGAGGGAACCAATCCAGAGCAGCTGTTTGCAGCAGCCTACTCAGGGTGCTTTGACAGTGCCATACATCTTGTGGCATCACAACAAAATAAAAAAATTGATTCGGAAACAACAGCAGAAGTGAGTTTTATGAAGGACCCGGAAGATGATGGGTTTAAAATAGGAGTTACACTGCATATTAAAATTGAAGGAGTCAATCCGGAAGAAGCTGAAGAACTGGCCCAGGCCGCTCACCAAGCTTGCCCATATTCTAAGGCAACACGCGGCAATATTGAAGTGAAACTAAATGCTAAGCCATCTGATGAACCCAGCTGATTAAAGTGAATAGGAAAAACCAGGGCTTCCGCCTCGTCTTTCCTGAGGTTAGATGCCGGAAGTCAGAAGTCGGATTTCACGATTAAAAAGCTCACTTAAAATGATATACTTTCTTAACTTACGACAAAAGACGGATGATCTATTTTAAGATCATCCGTCTTTTAATTTTTCCGCCATGTCTTTTTCAGGTGTTACAAATAGCGTTTTTTGATGATCATAAGTGACATAACCCGGTTTTGCACCGTTAGGTTTTTTCACGTGCCTGATTTTTGTATAATCCACAGGTACTGATGATGACTGGTGAGATTTACTAAAAATTGCTGCCAGTTGCGCTGCTTCAATTAATGTTTCTTCACTGGGTTCTCTTGACCGGATAATCACATGAGAGCCCGGGATGTCTTTTGTATGGAGCCAAGTGTCATCGCGGTTTGCCATTTTCATCGTCACATACTCGTTTTGTTTATTATTCTTACCCACCAGGATTGGCGTTTCATCAGAAGACTGGAATTTTTCAGGATTGGGTTTTGTTGGTTTCTTTTTATTCTTTCTTTGCTTCTGCTTTTTCAAATACCCTTCTTCCCGCAATTCCTCACGAATCTCTTCAATATCTGACTCGCGTGCTGTGTCAATATGCTGCAGCAATTGGTCAAGATAGCTAATTTCATTATTGGCTTTAGCCATTTCCTTCTGTACTTTTTCTTTAGATGTTTTTAATTTTTGATATTGTTTAAAGAAACTCTGTGCATTATCGCTTGGACTTTTATTCGGATTCAGTTCAATGGTGGTTTCGTTTTGGTCGGGGTCATAATAATCAATAACCGTGACAGACGCATCACCATGTTTAACTTGGTGCATGTTCGCTGTCAAAAGTTCGCCGCGCCGTTGGTATGTCACAGCGTTTTGGGCCTTTTGCAGCGTTTTTTCATGTTTTTTTAGTTTCCGTTCGTTTTTTTCTTTTTCATTTTTAATAAACTGATAGAGGTCTTTTGCCTGCTGTTTCACTCTATCACGTTCTGCTTTTCCGGAATAAAAGGCATCGAGCATTTGATTTGTATCGCTAAAAACTTTCCGTTCTGTACTGGTGTGGGTAATCGGGAGCACATGGAAATCTTCTCTTTTGTCCCGGTAAATCCCCGGTGTATAACGATTGTGCCGTATCAGTTCCTGAATGTCTGCAAACTTCTCCTGATAGGTCTCAATGGCCCCCAGCTTGGCCTGATGAACGATTTCCTTAGCAAGAAAAGGTGAGAAACCGACCAGCATGCCGACGATTTGCTGCTCCAGTTTGCCGGTATTAAAGTCCAGCTTGCGGATTATTGCATCACTATCAATTTCGATGGGATTAAGTTTGTTCTGGCTTGGCGGAAGTTTGTATTCATGGCCCGGTAAAATGGTCCGATAACGGTTTTGTGCAGGTGAAACGTGTTTCAGGCTATCCAGAATATGTTCTTTTTCCCCGTCAATCAGCATGACATTACTATGTTTTCCCATCAATTCAATAATGAGCTTTTTGGTTGTTATATCCCCGATTTCGTTACGCGACTGGACTGAAAATGTAACGATTCGTTCCATCCCATATTGCTCAATCGAATCGATAACAGCACCCGACAAGTATTTTCGCAGAAGCATACAAAACATCGGCGGCTCTTTTGGGTTTTTATAACTGTCTTCTGTTAAGTGCATACGAGTATACACAGGATGTATTGATAACAGAAGGGAATGGTTCTGTCCCTGGCTGCGTATTGTGAATACAAGCTCAGTGTCAGTTGGCTGATGTATTTTTGCGATTTTTCCAGGAAGGATTTTTTCATTCAGTTCTTGTATGACTGCTCGGGTAACAATTCCGTCAAATGGCATATAATCACTTCTCCTCAGAACGAGCGGTTCTTCTTCAATTATTCGTCTCTTCTTCGCTGGCCGACGTACCGGCTAGCGGTCATTCCCACTTTTGGTTTCATTATAGCATTTTTTTGGACAGGTCTGCATAGGTATTGGTGTATAAGAGGAAATTCCACGCGATTTTGTGAAGATTGACCCACTTGATGCATACAAATGCTTTTTTAAGATGAATCTGGAGGGAATGCTGGATGAAATGGTATCAGATGGATACAGATGTGGTCGAACAAAAATTGCATGTTTCATCAAAACAAGGATTGACGGAGAAGCAAGTGGACGAGCGCCGTAAACAATATGGGTTAAACCAGCTGGAATCAGCGAAAAACACATCCGGGTGGCTCGTTTTTTTGAAGCAATTTCAGGATTTTATGGTTTTGGTTTTACTTGCCGCAACTTTGATAGCTGGTATGCTCGGAGAATATATTGATGCGATTGCCATTATGATTATTGTACTTGTGAATGGATTTCTTGGCTATTTCCAAGAACAAAAAGCAGAGAATTCCCTGGCGAAACTGAAAGAAATGTCAGCACCCCAAGCAAGCGTCTTAAGAGAAGGTGAATGGCGGAAAATCCCTTCGCAGGAAGTGGCAGTCGGGGATGTTGTCAGATTAAACAGCGGCGACCGCATTCCGGCAGATGTACGGATCATTAAATCAAATAGTCTGGAAACAGAGGAGTCAGCATTAACAGGCGAATCAATCCCGGTGTTGAAACATGCGACAAGGATTTCCCGTGATAAGCTTGAAGCCCAGGATCAAGCCAACATGGCCTTCATGAGCACATTGGTGACACGCGGTTCTGCAACAGGTATTGCAGTCGGCACGGGCATGAACACAGTAATGGGTCAGATTGCTTCACTGATGGTCAAAACAGAAAAGACGACCACACCGCTTGAACATAAATTGACTGAGCTTGGAAAAGTATTGATTGCTGTTGCGTTATTACTGACGGCTCTGGTTGTATTGACAGGTGTTTATCAGGGTCATCCGGTCTATAATATGTTTCTTGCCGGCGTTTCTCTTGCGGTAGCTGCCATACCTGAAGGGCTGCCGGCAATTGTAACGGTCGCATTGTCATTGGGTGTTCAGCGAATGATCAGAAAAAAAGCGCTGGTCCGTCAATTATCGGCAGTTGAAACCTTGGGCTGTGCTTCAGTTATTTGTTCGGACAAGACAGGAACAATGACCGAAAACAAAATGACCGTCAAAGAGGTTTATCTAAACGGACATACATTACATGTCACGGGGGATGGTTACAACACAGACGGGAACGTATTTTTGAATAAAGAAAAGATTGACAGGGGTTATCCTAACCTTGAAGCCATGTTTTTATATGGGATGTTATGCAATAAAGCCTCGCTGATGGTCAGAAAGGGAAAGTATATTGTTGATGGCGATCCAACAGAAGGATCCCTGCTTGTTGCTGCAAGAAAACTTGGCCTGTCACATCAGCTTAAAGGTAATTACCGTGTGATCAAAGAATTGCCATTTGATTCAGATCGTAAGCGGATGAGTATAGTAGTTGAAGACGAAAATAAAATGCGTTTCCTAATTTCGAAGGGGGCACCGGATGTACTGCTTCCGAGGTCAAATTATATCATGAAAGAAGAAGGAAGGCAGCTGGTGCAAAAGGAAGATAAACAGGGAATCAATCAAGCGGTTGATCAGATGGCAGATAAAGCGTTACGGACGCTTGCAATTGCGATGAAGCCACTGACAAAAGATGAATCAATGAATCCGGCGTCCCTGGAAAGGGATATGACACTTATTGGCTTATACGGTATGACGGATCCGCCAAGAAAAGAAGTGAAAACAGCCATTGAGGAATCACGTGACGCCGGCATAAAATCGGTCATGATCACCGGCGATCATGAAAAAACCGCCCGGGCAATCGCAACCGAACTGAACCTGCTTCCGGAAAACGGAATGGTTCTGAATGGCTATCAGCTTAACAATATGTCAGTCCCCGATCTTCAGGAGATTATTGATCAGGTGTATGTTTTTGCCAGAGTAACACCCGAACATAAGTTGAAAATTGTAAAAGCATTTCAGGCGGAAGGGCATATTGTGGCCATGACAGGTGATGGTGTCAATGATGCGCCGGCTATTAAGGCGAGTGATATTGGAATCAGCATGGGAGAAAGCGGTACAGATGTGACGAAAGAAGCATCCTCACTCGTTTTAATGGATGATAATTTTGCCACGATCAAATCCGCCATTAACGAAGGCCGCAATATTTATGAAAATATCCGGAAATTTATCCGTTATTTACTGGCGTCAAATGTCGGCGAAATTCTGGTCATGCTGATGGCAATGCTGATGGCAATGCCATTACCGCTTGTTCCCGTACAGATATTGTGGGTTAATCTGGTAACGGACGGGCTTCCGGCTATGGCACTTGGTCTTGATCAGTCAGAAGATGACGTCATGAAAAGAGGACCGCGGCATCCAAAGGAAGGTGTTTTTGCCCGCGGGCTTGGTTTTAAAATTGTCAGCCGCGGCATTTTGATTGGTATTGCTGCTCTAGTCGCGTTTATGCTGGCTTATCAGGGAAATCCCGAGAACTTGATTTATGCCCAGACCATTGCTTTTACGACATTGGTGATTGCCCAGCTGATTCATGTTTTTGATTGCCGCAGTGAGCATTCGATTTTTTCACGCAATCCGTTTGAAAATAAATATCTGGTTATGGCGGTTGTGTCATCTGTTTTATTATTGCTGGCGGTTGTATACTGGGAACCGCTACAGCCGATATTCCATACGACGGCATTAGGTGTAATGGATTGGATGCTGGTTCTCGCCCTAAGTTTTCTTCCGAGTGTTTTCTTCGGTTTCTCAAAAAAATAATCAATAGACAGCCCTTCTGTCAGAGAAGGGTTTTTATTTTGGGAATAACTTGCTATAATGAGTGAGACTTACAATACGCAAAGAAAAAGCCTGAATCAGCAGGAAATGCTTGTATTTTGGCGTTTATTTAATCTATAATGGATTTTATAACTACATAGAATCATAGTGAGGAACGAAAATTTAAGGGGGAGCCAATTTGAGTTTACGATTGATTAATATAGGTTTCGGGAATGTTGTTTCGGCAAATCGGGTTATTTCGATTGTGTCGCCCGAATCAGCACCGATTAAACGAATTATAACGGTAGCACGTGACAATAATAAACTGGTGGATGCGACTTATGGACGGCGGACACGGGCTGTGATTATAACGGACAGTGATTACGTTGTGCTCTCGGCTGTACAGCCGGAAACAGTCGGCCAGCGTGTCATGAGTCATGAAGAAGATGCAGATGAGAACAGCTAGGAGGAAATGTTTTGATTGATGAAAAAGGCATATTATTCATTTTATCCGGGCCCTCAGGCGTTGGCAAAGGCACCGTGAGAAAAGAGCTTTTTAATCGTGCAAACGACCTGGCTTATTCAATTTCAATGACGACAAGGGAAAAACGTTCCGGAGAAGCAGAAGGCGTTGATTATTTTTATAAGACAAATGAAGAATTTGAGCGTATGATTGAAGCGGGTCAGCTTTTGGAATATGCCCGTTTTGTCAATAATTATTACGGAACACCCCGGAAGTACGTGGAGGATACACTTGCTGAAGGCAAAGATGTATTTCTTGAGATTGAAGTGCAGGGTGCTATGCAGGTGAAAAACAATTTTCCGGAGGGCGTTTTTATCTTTTTATTTCCGCCCAGCCTGGAAGAATTAAAAAACCGTATCGTTGACAGGGGCACGGAATCACAGGATTTAGTGCTAAAACGGCTGAAAGAGGCGCAGAACGAAATTGACATGATGGATGCTTATGATTATGTTGTTGTCAATGATGATGTCAATTATGCCGTTACCAAGATTCAATCAATCATTCAAAGTGAACATTGCAGACGCGATCGTATTGCGAGCCAATACAAACAATTATTGAAGGAGGAATAGTATGTCCATGCTGGAACCGTCAATTGACGACCTGCAAACAAAAATTAAATCGAAGTATACGCTTGTCACAATAGCTGCTAAAAGAGCACGTCAAATCAGAGAAGAAGATAAAAAAGTTCTGGTTGACGACCCGAAATCAAACAAATATGTCGGGCTTGCGCTTGAAGAGATTATGGCCGACAAGCTGCATGTGAAAAATGATAGTAATTAAACCTGATGACCCTCGCCCCTTCTTTGTTCGCGAGGGTCTGATTTTTAGATAATACATGAGCGGTAAAAACTATATTAAATCTGGGGGATGGCATATGATTCAGAATAAAAACATACTACTCGGCGTTTCAGGTGGGATAGCTGCCTATAAGGCATGTGCTCTAACAAGCAAATTAACTCAAGAAGGCGCTGATGTGAAAGTAATCATGACAGAGAATGCTGCGCGATTCGTTTCCCCGCTGACATTTCAGGCGCTGTCACGAAACCCGGTACATATTGATACATTTGATGAGAAAGATCCTGCCAAAGTCGCTCACATTGATCTGGCTGACTGGGCGGATATGACGATTCTTGCACCGGCGACAGCCAATTTAATCGGTAAATTGGCTGGCGGCATCGCTGACGATATGCTGACGACAGTCCTCTTGGCTACACAATCAAGTGTTTATATTGCACCGGCAATGAATGTTCATATGTATGCCCATCCCAGCGTTATGGAAAATATGAAACGTCTGGACGCCTGGGGGTATCACTTTATCGAGCCGGGAGACGGCTATTTGGCATGCGGATATGTCGGCAAAGGGAGGCTGGAAGAGCCTGAGAGCATTATCGAAACGGTTGAACAGCACCAAAGCACCCAGGCTGAACTTAGCGGCAAGAAAGTGTTAATATCTGCAGGACCGACGCAGGAAAGGATAGATCCTGTCCGTTTTTTCACAAATCATTCATCAGGCAAAATGGGATTCGCCCTTGCTGAAGAAGCGGCAAACCTTGGAGCTGAAGTCGTTCTGGTAACGGGACCGGTAAGTCTGGAAGCCCGGAATTCACAGATCAAACGAGTCGATGTTGTATCCGCTGCAGAAATGTACGAGGCGATGCATGATCATTTCCCATCGAGCGATATTGTCATTAAAGCTGCTGCGGTTGCGGATTATCGGCCGAAGCAAACGTTTGATGAAAAGATGAAAAAACAGTCCGGCAACTGGCATGTCGAAATGGAGCGGACACAGGATATTCTGCAATCACTGGGCGAGCGAAAAGCACATCAATTTGTGGCGGGGTTTGCAGCTGAAACAACCAGCCCTGTTGAGTACGGACTTAATAAACTAAATAAGAAAAATCTCGATGCCATCATCATTAACGATGTTGCAGCTGAAGGAGCAGGATTTGCAGGTGACACCAATGCGGTGACATATGTGAATAAAGCTGAAGATACAAAAGAGATCACGCTCCGTTCAAAACAGGAGATCGCTAAGGAAATTCTGTTGTCTATTTCCCGTGATATGAAGGATGAGCCAAAGTGAATGTTGCGAAAGTGATTGTCGATGTTCCGGCAAGTTCCATAAACCAAACATTTGATTACTCGATTCCTGAACGTTTCCGTGAAATGCTGAAACCCGGAATGCGTGTCATTGTTCCATTCGGCCCCCGAAAAATAATGGGCTATGTCGTTGACAGGGTGGGTGAATCCTCTTTCAATAACCTTAAAGAAATAAACGATATTCTTGATATAACGCCTGTATTGACCCCGGAGCTCCTGGATTTGGGCAAATGGCTCGCGGAGGATACATTAAGCTTATATATTACTGCTTTCCAGGCCATGCTGCCTCAGGTTCTGAAAGCAAATTATAAAAAAGAGCTGGAGCGTTTATCCAATGATTCGCTGTCAGAGGAACTTGAAGCATTTTTTGCAGACAGAGATCATGTGGCATATGACGAGCTGGAAAATGCCATGGTGAGCTTTTCCCAGGTTCAAAAAGCAATTCAAAACGGGGATATTGCTGTCCGTTATCTTGTTAAGTCCAGAGTGACAAAAAAACATGTTGCGTTTGTGAAACCGGCAATGGAGCCTCATTTGCTTGCAGAGGCCCTTGAGGATATGTCAGGCAGGGCAAGAAAACAAAAGGAAATTCTCGATTATTTTATTGATCAGAATGAGGAAATCGAGCTGAACAAGCTTCTGAAAAAGTTTGAGACAACCCGTTCCACTATTAATGCATTGCAGGCTAAAGGTTTCCTGGTTTTATTTAAAAAAGAGATTTACCGGAATCCATATAATGACGATGCATTTGAACAGACCACCGCTCTGGAATTGACAGACGAGCAGCGGGAAGCTATTGAACCGATAAAACAACATATAAACGACACGGAGCACGATGTGTTTCTCTTGCATGGTGTGACAGGGAGCGGAAAGACTGAAATTTATTTACAAGCCATTCAGGACGTGATTGATAAAGGTGAAGAGGCGATTGTGCTTGTTCCTGAAATATCGTTGACACCGCAAATGGTCAGGCGGTTTAAAGGACGATTTGGTTCCAATGTTGCCGTTTTACATAGTGCTTTATCATATGGGGAAAAATATGATGAATGGCGGCGGATTCACCGCAAAGAAGTTCAGGTCGTTGTGGGGGCACGGTCTGCCGTTTTTGCCCCATTTGAAAATATTGGTATCATTATTATTGATGAAGAACATGAAAACAGTTATAAACAGGAAGATCAGCCGCGTTATCATGCCAGGGACGCAGCTATTCGCCGCGGGGAGAATCATCAATGCCCGGTTATCCTCGGAAGTGCCACACCAACATTGGAATCCTATGCGAGAGCCCAAAAAGACGTCTACAAACTGGCAGTGCTGACTAAACGGACAAATGAAAAAGCGATGCCTGAAGTGGATATTGTTGATATGCGGGAAGAATTGCACTCTGGCAACCGTACGATGTTTTCCAGACGGCTTAAAGAAAACATTGAACAGCGCATAAGGCGCGGAGAACAAGCTGTACTTCTTTTGAACCGGCGTGGCTATTCAACGTTTGTCATGTGCAGAGATTGCGGTCACGTGAAGGAATGCCCGCATTGTGATATCGCCCTTACCTATCACAAACGTCATAATCAATTGAAATGTCATTATTGTTCATATGAGGAACCGATGCCAATGTATTGCCCTTCATGCAGCAGTGATCTGATTCGTTTTTTCGGAACAGGGACTCAGCGAATAGAAGAAGCTCTGAGTCAGCTGATACCGGAAGCGCGGGTGTTGCGGATGGATGTTGATACCACACGGCGGAAAGGTTCGCATGAAAAACTGCTGAATCAATTTGCCAATAAAGAAGCCGATATATTGCTTGGAACCCAGATGATCGCCAAGGGTCTTGATTTTGAAAATGTGACACTTGTTGGCGTGCTGACAGCTGATTCGATGCTGCATCTGCCTGATTTCCGGTCCGGTGAAAAAACATTTCAGCTTCTGACCCAGGTTAGCGGCCGTGCGGGCAGACACGAATTACCCGGTGAAGTAATTGTTCAGACATATACACCGGAACATTACAGTATTGAACTTGCAAGCCGATATGAATATTTACAGTTTTATAAGCAAGAAATGCAAATGCGCAAAAAATTTCAATACCCGCCATTTGTCTTTCTGGCATTAATAACGGTCTCCCACCAGAATCATGTAACGGCCGTGCAATCAACACAAGAAATTGTAAAACGTTTATGGACGCTTCTTCAGTCTGAGAGTGTTATTTTAGGACCGACTCCGTCACCAATTGCCCGGGTGAAAGATAGATATCGTTACCAATGCATGATAAAATACAAGCATGAACCAGAGTTAAGGACATTAATCAATCAGGTCGTCCGGCAATTTGATGACGAGGTACGCAAAAACGATTTGCAAATCTCTGTTGATATGCAGCCGTACCAGTTAATGTAGCTGATAAGATTTTAAAAAGGAGTGCCGGCAAATGAAACGATTAGTTTTTATGGGAACACCGGATTTTTCAGTGCCAATATTTGAAGCACTTATCAGAACAGAATATGAAGTTGTATTGGCAGTAACGCAGCCAGACCGGCCCAAAGGCAGAAAAAAGATTATGACACCTCCGCCTGTTAAAGAAACTGCCGAAAAGCACCATATTCCTGTCCTGCAGCCTGAAAAGGTAAGAGATGAATACAAAAAAATACTGGCTTATGAACCTGACATCATCATAACGGCTGCTTACGGGCAAATTTTGCCGAAAGAATTGCTGGATGTACCTGAGTTTGGCTGTATTAATGTCCACGCATCATTGCTGCCTGAGCTCAGAGGTGGTGCTCCCATCCATCATGCGATTCTTCAGGGAAAAGATGAGACGGGTATTACGATTATGTATATGGTCGAAAAGCTTGACGCCGGTGATGTCATTGCCAAACAGACCGTTCCAATTGCCCACAGTGATCATGTCGGATCATTGCATGATAAATTATCAAAAACTGGTGCACAACTTCTGGTCGGAACATTACCTCGACTATTTGCGCGGCAGATAACACCTGAAAGCCAGAATGAAAGCCTTGCAACTTTTGCGTCCAATATTAAGCGGGAGCAGGAAAAAATAGACTGGCAAAATGAAAATGGTGTTATTTATAACCATATAAGAGGGTTGCATCCCTGGCCGGTTGCATTCACAACATATAATGGCGAAGTTATGAAAATATGGTGGGCGGAAGTTGATGATAATCATTATGCCGGCACGCCAGGGGAAATCGTTCAGATAATTGACGACGAAGCGTTTATAGTCGTTTGTGGTAATCAAAAAGGAGTTAAAATAAAAGAGATCCAGCCGGCCGGCAAGAAACGAATGACGGTTAAGCAATATTTGCAAGGTTCTCCTGATAGAATTAAAATGGGCGTAGTTTTGGGGGATTAAATGAAGAGTTTTCAGGTAAGAGAAGCCATTGTTGATTTGCTTGTGAGGATTGAACAGGACAGCGGTTTCAGTCATTTATTAATTGATCACGAAATTAACTCGCGCAACATATCACAAAAAGATGAAGCGCTGCTGACGGAGATCGTTTACGGCACCATCCAGCGCAAATTAACACTCGACTATTATTTAGAAAAGTTTGTGGATAAAAAGAAAAAAATGAAGCTTTGGGTGCAAATGCTTTTGCGAATGTCACTCTATCAGATGCATTTTTTGGATAAAGTGCCTGATCACGCTATTATTCATGAAGCGGTTGAAATTGCCAAACACCGCGGTCATAAAGGGATTGCATCGTTGGTAAATGGTGTGCTCAGAAACATTCAGCGAAAAGGAGTGCCGGACACAGCTGAAATTAATGACAAAACAAAACGGCTTGCGATTGAAACAAGCCACCCTGAGTGGCTCGTTGAACGCTGGATAGACATGTACGGTTTTGATATAACCCGCAACATGTGCATTGCCAACCTTGAACGAAAACCGATGTCAATCCGAATTCAGCCGTTGAAAATCTCACGGAAAGCCGTTATGGAAGAGCTTGATGAACTCGGATTTGAAATGAGAGAATCCGATTTTTCCAATCAAGGCATCATTATTGACAAAGGAAATATTCTGCGGACAAGGCTTTTTGAAGAAGGTTTTGTAACGATTCAGGATCAGAGTTCAATGCTGGTGACAGAAATGCTTAATGCAGATCCCGGAATGACTGTTCTTGACGCTTGCAGTGCTCCGGGCGGTAAGGTGACACATACAGCTGAAAAAATGAGAAATAAAGGGACAATCGTTGCCTATGATCTTCATGCCAAGAAGGCAAAACAGATTCAGAATAAGGCGGCTGAACTTGATTTGACCATTATTGATGCTAAAGCCGCCGACGCCCGGAAGCTGCAGGAGAAGCATGCGGAGGAAAGTTTCGATCGGATTTTAATCGATGCGCCATGTACTGGTTTTGGTGTTATACGCGGTAAGCCGGATATCAAATATAATAAACAGGAAGATGATGTTAAGCGCCTTGCACAGATTCAAGCAGATATATTGGATTCTGTCGCACCTTTATTGAAACAAGACGGTCTATTGATATACAGTACCTGTACAGTGGATAAAACCGAAAATGACGAAGTAGTCAAAGGCTTTTTAGCACAAAATCAGGATTTTCAGGCAGACAAAGCTTTTTTTGATCAATTGCCTGATAAGATTCTGGGCTCACCAGGTATTTCTGAAATCGGTCTGCAGCTATTTCCGCATTCATTTTCCACTGACGGATTTTTTCTGACAAGGCTAAAACGTGTATAAAGTGAATCTTCAATCAGTGGGGGTTTTCTTTCTTCCCCCACTGATTGTTAGATGAACGAATCGGACATTTACTGGCAGCCACCCCCCTCCTAATCTTCATCGTATACTCGAACGTTTGTGGTGGGGATCTTACTGCCAGTTACATGCGGGATAAATTGGCTGCAGCATGGTATAAACCTTAAATGTTGTACCGATAAGGGGTGAAAAGATGAAGGGATATTTTCAGACAGATCCGGGAAAAATCAGAAGCCACAATGAAGATGCAGGCGGGCTCTTCTATAATGAGTCAGGACAGATGCTTGCAGTTATTGCCGATGGAATGGGCGGCCATCAGGCAGGTGATGTTGCCAGTGAATTGGCGACATCATTCATCCAGGACGAATGGGAAAAGACGAATACCTTTGAGTCAGCTGAATCCGCCGAAAGCTGGTTAAGAGCAAATTTGCACGAAATGAATGAATCGATTATCCAGCATGCTCAAGCCCACGCGGAATGTGCCGGCATGGGGACAACGGTTGTCACTGCCATTTGCACTGATACATTTGCCTCTATTGCCCATATTGGTGACAGCAGGTGCTATATCCTGAATGAAGACGGATTCAGGCAATTAACAGAAGACCATTCACTGGTGAATGAACTTGTCCGAACCGGTCAGATCAGTAAAGAGGATGCTGAAGAACATCCCAGGAAAAATGTGCTGCTAAAAGCAGCTGGAACCGAACCGGATATAACACCGGATGTTCATACAACACAATGGAACCCTGAAAACAAATTGCTGTTATGTTCAGACGGGCTGACCGATAAAATGAAAGATGAAGAACTATTATCATTCATTCAAGAAGGCCCTGATATTGCAGCAATATGCAACGGTATGGTGGAGCTTGCCAATGCACGAGGCGGCGAAGATAACATATCCCTCGTTATTGTCCACCACGAAACTGCAATCGAAGAGGGTGATAGATAATGTTCAATGGTCATATGCTGAATGAGCGTTACAAGATAAAGAAAACAATCGGCGGCGGGGGCATGGCTGACGTTTATTTAGCAGCAGATACGATTTTGGATCGTGATGTGGCCATTAAAGCATTACGCATGGACTATGCCGATGATGAAGAGTTTATTGCCCGCTTTGATCGGGAAGCCCAATCAGCGGCAAGCCTGGCTCATCCTAACATTGTCGACATATATGACGTCGGTGAGGATGACCGGGTATTATTTATGGCCATGGAATATGTGGAAGGCATGACTCTGAAAGAATACATACAAAGCTCTGGTCCGCTTGATATCCAGGAAGCTCTGGATATTATGAAACAGATTGCATCTGCTATCGCACACGCCCACGCTAATGACATTATTCATCGGGATATAAAGCCTCAAAATATTTTGGTGGATAATTTTGGACAGGTCAAAGTGACAGATTTTGGAATTGCCATGGCTTTAAGTGCAACACAACTGACACAGACCAATTCAATTCTCGGATCTGTTCATTACTTGTCACCTGAACAGGCGCGGGGCGGTACTGCAACGAAAATTTCTGATATTTACTCACTTGGAATCGTGCTATATGAACTGCTGACGGGTGAAATGCCTTTTTCAGGTCAGTCGCCCGTTTCAATCGCGTTAAAGCATTTACAGAATGAGACACCATCTGTTAAACAATTTAATCCGGATGTGCCGCAAAGCGTTGAAAATATTGTTTTAAAAGCGACTGCAAAGGACCCTTTCCATCGTTATGAAACGGTTTATGATATGGAAGAGGATTTGGCTACGGCCCTAGACCCAAACAGGCTGAATGAGGAAAAATTCGTACCCCCGGCACAAGAGGGGGAAGAGACGAAAGCCATCCCGATTATAACCGACAATCAAATGGAGCAACAAGCAGATGAAGATACGATGGCTCCTCAGCAAAATGATGAGACTTTTGTTTATACGGATGAAACTAATGCTGATGGGGGCGAATCAGGTAAAAACGCCAAGAAGAAAAATAAAAAGGATAAACAAAAAACAAAGAAGGGTAAACAAAAGAAGCGAAAAAAATGGCCAATCCTGGTTAGTGTATTTCTATTATTGCTAATAGCCGGGGCGCTTACGCTGTTCATTTTTCCTGGCTGGCTTCAGCCTGATGATGTTGAGCTTTCCGATGTCAGCGGCATGTCATATGAAGAGGCTGTGGATGAATTGAGCGGGTTAAATTTAAATACAGAACGGGAAGATATTAACTCGGATGAATTTGAAGAAAATGTGGTCATCCAATCCGAACCTGAAGCAGGAAATACGGTGAAAGAAGAAGACACTGTCACATTGATCGTCAGTCAAGGGAAAGAAGCTGTCGCATTTGAGGATTATGTTGGTGATAATTATGATCAAGTGAGACGCATTTTAGAGAATAAAGGATTTGACAATATATCTGCCGAAGAAGAATATTCAAATGAGTATGAGGCGGGACAAATTATTTCTCAGGTTCACCCATCACCTGGGACAGAGGTCATTCCGGATGAAACAGAGGTTATTTTTGATGTCAGTTTAGGGTCTGCCCCGGTCAGTGTGAGCAATTTAACAGGGATGAGCGAACAGCAGGCAATAAATACACTGGAAAACCAAGGACTGAACGCTGCCATTAAAGAAGAAAATTCGGAAAACACATCTGAAGGCAATGTTATCCGCCAAGAACCAGAGTCAGGCACCGAGATGGAAGCAGGTGAAACAGTGGATGTCTACATTTCCACAGGCCCTGAAGAAAAGCCGCCTGTGAGTCATGAGGAAACATTTACCGTTTCCTATAACCCGAACCAGGAAGAAAATACTGAAGAGCCGGCAGAACAGACTGTTCAAATTTATATTGGCGATAACAATCGTTCGCTTTCAGAAGTTCATGAAGAATACACAATAACTGAAGACCGGGAATTTGCGATTACGTTGACGATAGCACCGGACAGCGTAGCGAATTACCGGGTTATGCGCGATGATGAAGTAATCATTGACAAATCGATACCATATGAAGAGGCGGCAGGTGACTAGATGACTGAAGGCAGAATTATAAAAGCATTGAGCGGATTTTATTACGTAAAATCAGGAGATAGCATTTACCAGTGCCGGGGGAGAGGTGTCTTCCGCAAGCAAAACATAACCCCGCTTGTTGGGGATTTTGTCGAATTTGACAGCCAGAATCCCGAAGAAGGCTATATACTTTCCATTAAAGAAAGGAAGAATAGGCTCGTTCGTCCGCCTGTTTCTAATATTGATCAGGCGATCATTGCCAGCTCTGCAGCCAAACCTGACTTCAATCCGTTATTGCTGGATCGTTTTCTGGTCATGATTGAATCGAAAAGAATCACACCGATTATTTTGATCACAAAAAAGGACCTGAAAGATGAAAGCGAATTGGAATCCATTGTTCATTACCAACGATTATACGAAGCAATCGGGTATTCGGTTAAATTAATATCTGCGTTGCAGTTTGAAGAATCAGGCGGATTAATACATGATCTCGCTAATCGGGTATCGGTTATCGCCGGACAGTCCGGTGTCGGGAAGTCATCCTTATTAAATGCTTTAAATACATCTCTAACATTAAAAACGGATGAGATTTCAACTAGTTTAGGCAGAGGAAAGCATACAACCAGACATGTTGAACTCGTTGAAATCGGAGGCGGCCTTGTTGCAGATACGCCAGGTTTCAGCACACTTGATTTTGACGATATTGCCCCTGATGAACTGGCTGAATGTTTCCCGGAAATAAGCGAACGGCAGGCAGGCTGCAAGTTTCGCGGCTGTTTTCATAACAAGGAACCAAAATGTGCCGTAAAACAAGCAGTAGAGGAAGGGAAAATTGCCCAAAGCCGCTACAACCATTATCTCCGTTTTTTGAACGAAATTTATTCACGAAAGCCGAGGTATTAATATGACGAAAATAGCACCTTCCATTTTATCCGCAGATTTTTCGAAGCTGAAAAATGAAATTCAGGATGTCGAACAAGGTGGTGCCGATTATATTCATGTTGATGTAATGGACGGCCATTTTGTCCCGAATATTACAATCGGCCCGCTGATTGTTGAATCAATCAAGCCGTATACAGGATTGCCATTGGACGTCCATTTGATGATTGAGAACCCTGATAAGTACATACCGGTATTCGCTGAAGCCGGTGCTTCAATTATTACCGTGCACCAAGAGACTTGTCCGCACCTGCACCGAACGATTCAGCTGATAAAGAGTCATGATGTAAAGACAGGCGTGGTTATTAATCCCGCAACACCTGCTGAAATGATTCGCGACATTTTACAGGAAGTCGATCTTGTATTGCTAATGACGGTGAACCCAGGGTTTGGCGGTCAGGCATTCATTCCCGAAGTCCTTCAAAAAGTAAAACAGATAGCTGCATGGCGAGAAAATCGACAATTGAATTTTGAAATTGAAGTCGATGGCGGCATTAATCAAAAAACAGCTGAATTATGTGCTGAAGCCGGTGCAGATGTGCTTGTAGCAGGCAGTGCAGTTTTTAAACAGGAAAATCGCAGAAAAGCAATTGAAGAAATTGCTTGTGCAGCAGGAAAGGCAGAATAATACCGTGGTATATGTTGCAATTATGGGAAACGGCCCAAAAGATTTAATTCCGGACCTTTCCCGATATGAAACAACAATAGATATATGGATTGGTGCTGATCGGGGCGCTTTGACGTTATTGGAAAACAATATCATGCCGGATTATGCTGTGGGTGACTTTGATTCCATGGCTGAAGCCGATAAAGATACGGTTCGAAAGCAGGCAAAAGTGTTTGATCCGTATCCTTCTGAAAAGGATGAGACTGATCTTGAAATTGCATTGAAACAGGCATATACCCTGAAACCTGATAAATTGTATCTGTTTGGTGTAACAGGCGGGCGTCTTGATCATGCCTTAATTAATATTCAATTACTGTATTCGATTATGGATCAGGGAATACAAGGTATAATAGCTGATCATCAGAATCTTCTTGAGCTATCGGAGCCAGGGTCACATAAAATCAATTATGATCAGCATTATTCCATTATTTCTTTTATCCCGTTCACGCCTTGTGTAAAAGGGCTGACTCTGGAAGGATTTTATTATAAATTGTCCGATGAAACCATTTCCTGGGGATCGACTCTCTGTATTTCCAACCAGCTTATTTCAGATTTTGGTACTTTTTCATACGATGAAGGCATATTATTAGTAATAAAGAGCCGTGATGTCTGATTAGGTGATTGAAAGCTTTGTTTGTATACAGAGGAGGCTGAGAACTCATGAAATTTTATACTATTAAGCTCCCGAGGTTTGTCGGCGGTTTTGTAAGGGTTATCGCCGGTGTGTTTAAAAAAGATAAGTAGTTATGTTTGATTGGCTTTTGTCATTTAATGGCAGAAGCTTTTTTTCATAAGACTGTTTTCCAGGTTGCTGTTTTTGGCACATAATCCATAAACTGCGAAGTAACTTTAGGTGTAATCTACCGCTCCGGAAATACACGCCGCGCACCTTAGGGCGGCTGGTGAGCCTCCCGTCCCGCAGGAGTCGTCGTGTATTTCCTACGCTAGTTTTGCGCTTTATAATCTCATTATTTTGGATCTTAACTAAACTTCTCTTGTGAATGTTTATTGGAGTGGAGGGCAGTCGACTCCTGCGGGAAAACGGGCAGCTGAGGCCTGAGCAGGAAGCGAATTTTGCTTCCGAGGTGGCTGAAGCGTTGCCCTAAGGTGCGCGACTGCCCGGAACGGAAATCAACATAGCACACTTACGTCGCAGTTTACATCAACTGCGATGATTACAGAGCAGCAAACTTTTCGAAAAAAGCTTTCATAAAGGTTTGTCCGAAAAACTTACTTTAGTCCAAGTTTTCGGACAAATAAAAAGCATCCTTCAATTGGATGCTTTTTGACATACGATAACGTTTTTTTATTCTTTTATCTTGTCTGTAACGGACAGTAACCCGCCGGAGTACGGCGATTAACTGTCCCTAAATGTCCGATTCTGTTCAACTAACATTCAGTGGGATAAAGCGTTCCACTGAATGAAGTTTCACTTTATTTAAACGCGTTGTACTTTGCCTGATTTTAAAGCACGGGCAGATACATATACGCGCTTTGGTTTGCCATCTACCATAATACGCACTTTTTGCACATTGGATTTAAAATTACGTTTCGTTGCGTTCATAGCGTGGGACCGATTATTTCCGGTACGGGTTTTACGTCCAGTTACAGTGCATTTTTTAGCCATGATAATCCCTCCTGTTAACACTTGTTTCCTACAATCACTAGTATAATTTAACACAGATACATTTCGAACGCAATTATTACCGCAAATATAAAGGGAAATAGCTTGACAGATGTATGTAAATCATTCATGGTAATAAGGGGCTATTACCCGGTTGTTCAGTGAATGCTTTTAATATGCGTATCATTATAGTAAAATATCCTTATAATCGTGTTCAAAATGAGCGTGTTATCAGAGGAGGATCATAATGTCCATAGAGTTAAATACAAACGATGGTCAAGTAACCATCACAAATGATGTGATTTCTACAATCGCCGGGGGAGCGGCTGTCGAGTGCTATGGAATTGTCGGCATGGCATCAAAAAGTCAAATCAGGGACGGAATAGCTGAAATTCTCAGGAAAGAGAACTTTTCAAAAGGTGTTATAGTCAGGCAAGTTGAAGATCACCTCCATATCGATATGTATATTATCGTCAGTTATGGCACAAAAATTTCAGAAGTAGCCCATAATGTACAGTCTCAGGTTAAATATACACTGAGTAAATCTTTAGGGCTTGAGATTGATTCGGTTAATATTTATATACAAGGTGTCCGGGTGTCTAAGGATTAATTAAGTCATCCGCGATAAGTCCACCTTTGGCTTATTGTTGTTATGAGGGAGGAAAGTATTGTGGCGTCAGAAGAATTAAACGGCAAGAAGTTTACACAAATGGTGCTCTCAGGTGCGCATCACTTGAAAAACAACGCAGAAAAGATAGATACATTAAATGTTTTCCCTGTTCCCGACGGTGATACTGGTACCAACATGAATCTATCCATCACTTCCGGGGCAGACGAGGTTAAAAAACTGAAGGGCGAAAATATATCAGAAGTTGCCAATGCTTTTTCAAAAGGATTATTAATGGGCGCACGAGGTAATTCCGGTGTTATTCTTTCACAGTTGTTCCGCGGGTTCGCCAAAGGAATGGATAAAAAAGAAACGCTATCAGCTGAAGAATTGGCCAATGCATTTGACAACGGTGTGGCGACAGCTTATAAAGCGGTTATGAAACCTGTTGAAGGTACGATTTTGACGGTTGCCAAAGATGCGGCGGAAATGGCAGTGTTGGAATCTGAAACAGAAAAAGATGTAATCGTTTTAATGGAAAAGGTTGTAAGAGAAGCTAAAGCGTCATTGAAGCGTACACCGGAGCTTTTGCCTGTCCTTAAAGAAGTCGGCGTTGTTGACTCGGGAGGACAAGGTCTCGTGACGATCTATGAAGGCTTTTTGGCTGCTCTGAAAGGTGAAGAAGTACCTGAAGCGGAAACAGATGATATTGAAATGGATGAAATGGTAAATGCTCAACACCACAAGATTGCTCAAGATTTCATGGACACCTCAGAAATCGAATATGGCTATTGCACGGAATTCATGGTCAGATTTGAAGATGAGAAGCTTAAGGAACACCCTTTTGATGAGGAAACATTCCGTAAAGAATTAAGCGAACATGGTGACTCGCTGCTCGTTGTTTCAGATGATGAGCTTGTTAAAGTACATGTTCATGCTGAATATCCCGGGGAAGTGATGACACTTGGACAACGTTTTGGCTCCTTAACCAATATGAAAATTGAAAACATGCGTGATCAGCATACAGCCATAGTTGACGGGGAGAAGGAACGAGCGACACAAGCTGGAAGGACTGAATATGGTATTGTAACGGTTGCGATGGGATCAGGGATCAAGGAAATGTTTGAAAGCCTGGGTGCAACTGTCGTTCTTGAAGGCGGACAAACCATGAACCCAAGCACTCAGGATATTACAGAAGCTATCACCGGGGCAAATGCGGATAATGTACTAATCCTTCCAAATAATAAAAACATTGTCATGGCAGCCGAGCAGGCAACTGATTTGGCAGATGCGAATGCAACAGTCGTCCCGACAAAAACAATCCCACAAGGAATCGGTGCATTGCTGGCCTTCCATCCGGACGCGACAATTGACGAAAACGGTGAAGCAATGGAAGCTGCAGGCAAAGAGATAAAGTCCGGACAAGTTACATATGCAGTCCGCGACACGCAAATTAATGGTATCACAATTGAAAAGGACCATTTTATGGGTTTGGCTGACGGCGAAATTAAAGCGTCCCACAAGGATCAGCTGGAGACTGTTAAATCATTGCTCGGTGAAATGATTACGGAAGATGATGAGATTCTTACCATTTTACAAGGTGAAGATGCAAGTGCTGAAGATGTAAAAGTGATTAAGCGGTATGTAGAAGATAACTATAAGGATATTGAAATCGAACATCATAAAGGTGATCAGCCAATTTATTCGTTCATTTTTTCAGTGGAATAACGAACAAAAAGACCCTCCTTAAAAGGAAGGTCTTTTTAAATGCCCGCAATTTTCATGACAAAGTAAAGCAGAAACAATGCAGATATAACGGTCAATACCGGTGAAAGTTCTTTCTGTTTTTTCATTGCGATTTTTACGATTGGGTATGCAATAAATCCGAATGCCATACCGTCAGCAATGCTGTAGGTGAATGGAATCATGGCTGTGATCAGAAATGCAGGAAGTGCTTCTGATAAATCATCCAATGGAATATTTTTCAGATTTTGAGCCATCAATACACCGACAATAATCAGTATCGGACTTATAGCTGTATTTGGAATCATCGAAATCCATGGAATGATGCTTAACGTTGCCAAAAATAAAACGCCGGCTGTTAGGGCAGCTTTTCCGGTTCTTCCATCAGAGCTGATGACCGCTGCATTTTCTGCTGCTGAAACAGTAGGAGATGTTCCGAAAAATGCGCTCAACAATGATGAGAAAGCCGTAACCTGATAAGCTTTACTGTAGCTGTTTTGCCTTTTTAGCATGTGAAGCTGACCGTGTAATAAACCCATGTTTTCAAAAATAAGAATAATGGTCAATGGGAAAACAGCCAGCCAAAATTCAAAATCACCTGCCGCGGTGAACGAAGGGATGAAAAGTACATCACCTGTGTTCACATCGATAGAATTTTTATTCATCTCCAAAAGTCCAAACAGATAAGCAATAAATGTTCCGCTTAACATGGTCACGAGAAAGTTAGCCGGGATATTTTTCATAAATAAAAATATCGCAACAAAAAGCGTCAAAAGACTTGCAATGAATTCAGGTGACGTAAAATCACCAATTGTAATGATGGTTTGCTCGCCACTGACGACAAGGCCGCTGTTTTCCAGACCGATCAGAATCAAAAAGAAACCAAGCCCGACAGTGATAGCATGTTTCAGTGATTCAGGGATTGCTTCTTTTAATACAACGCCAAGTTTTGTAAATGCTGTGATAAGAAAGAGGATTGCAGCTACAAGAACAACCGCAAGTCCTTCCTGGAAAGTCAGCCCTGTGCTTCCCACAATTGAAAAAGCAAAAAGAGCGTTTATACCCATGCCGGGGATAAGTATTAATGGCAATTTTGCATACAACCCCATCAGAATCGTGCCGGTAAAACTGGCAAGAATGGTTGCAATCATCCCGGTTTCAAGGGAGACACCAGCTTCACTGAGAATCGAACTGTTCACGGCAACAATATAAACCGTCGTCAAGTAGCCGATTAACCCGGCACTGATTTCTCTCCGCCATGTTCTTCCATTGGTTTTGAAACGCGTGCTGTTTCGATTAAACATGGAATTTCCTCGATAACTTATTGTCCCTCTCCCGCCCGACTATACATTCGCTTTATGTACAATCCACTAAGTGACTATTATAGCGTTTTTTGGTATAATTAGCAAAGGTACTATACACATAATAGGTGGTGGTCTACTGTGAAATTTAATTCAGTATTTGACATAATCGGACCCGTCATGATTGGTCCGTCGAGTTCACATACAGCAGGTGCTGTACGGATCGGAAAAGCGGCACGCAATTTATTTGGAAAAGAACCGAAATGGGCCAGGATCCATTTGTATGAATCGTTTGCGAAAACGTATAAAGGTCACGGGACGGATTTTGCTTTAGCCGGCGGGTTATTAGGATTCGATACAGATGACCCACGTATGAACCAGGCGCTTGAAATTGCTAAAGAGCGCGGGCTTGAAATCGAGTTTATTGAAGACAGTGCCGGTGTTGATCATCCGAATACAGCCAGGCTGATGATAGGGGATGAAGACGATCAAGTTGAACTCGTCGGTATCTCTATTGGCGGCGGAAAAGTTGAGATAACCGAATTAAATGGATTTGAATTGCGTCTGTCCGGTAATCACCCTGCGATTTTAATTATGCACAATGACCGGTTCGGGGCGATTGCATCGGTTACGGAAATCTTGGCCAAACATGAAATCAATATCGGTCATATGGAAGTGAATCGTAAGGATGTCGGGAAAGAAGCGTTGATGGTAATTGAAGTCGACCAGAATGTTGAAGACAGTATACTAAAAGAACTGGAAGGCGCTGACCATATCGAGCAAATCTCTAAAATTGTGAGTTAACATTTAAGGCTTGGCTGTTCATTTCACAGTCTGCACAAGCAAGTTTTCTAGTGCTGCAAGCTAACCCTGAACAGACCCGCCCCCTTTCAGTCTGTTCAAGCCGGTGTTGGGAATACTTCTAGAAAATAAGTCTTACTTAGGGAGAGGAGTTATATATATGTTTCGTACAGCTGCTGAATTAGTGGAAATTGCTGAAAAAGATAATATATTGATCTCAGAAGTTATGATTCGACAAGAGATGGATATGAAAGAAAAATCTCGTGAAGAGGTATTTTCCGAAATGGAAAAGAACCTCGAAGTCATGGAACAAGCCGTTGAAAATAGTCTGAAAGGCGTGAAATCTGTAACAGGTCTTACCGGTGGTGATGCAGTCAAAGTACAGGACTATATGAAAAACAGCACACCACTGTCAGGTAACATCATGATGGACGCAGTCAGTAAAGCGATGGGCACCAATGAGGTGAATGCAGCAATGGGCACGATTTGTGCAACCCCGACAGCAGGAAGCGCCGGATGTGTTCCCGGAACATTATTTGCCGTTAAAAATCAGTTGAACCCATCCCATGAACAGATGGTGCGGTATCTATTCACATCAGGTGCATTCGGTTTTGTTGTTGCCAATAATTCCTTTATCTCGGGTGCTGCAGGCGGCTGCCAGGCAGAAGTGGGATCGGCTGGTGCAATGGCATCAGCAGCGATCGTTGAAATGGCAGGCGGAACTCCTCAACAATCAGCTGATGCGTTTGCCATGACCTTAAAAAATATGCTCGGACTTGTTTGTGATCCCGTTGCGGGTCTTGTTGAAGTACCGTGTGTCAAACGAAATGCGGGAGGTTCATCGCTTGCCATCGTTTCTGCGGACCTTGCACTTGCAGGTGTGACGAGCACAATTCCGTGCGATGAAGTAATCGGTGCCATGTACCGTATCGGAAAGCAGATGCCATCCAGTTTACGTGAAACAGGGGAAGGCGGACTTGCAGATACACCTACCGGCCGCCTGTTGAAAGAGAAAATAATCGGAATGTCAGTTTAACTTGTGACTGGCCTCTGTAGGAAGAGTGATCGATATGATAACAGACCCTGTAACAGCGCTTAAAGGTGTTGGCGAAAAATTCGCATCTGATCTGGCGGAAATGGGCATCCATACGGTAGAAGATCTGCTTAATTATTTCCCTTATCGCTATGATGTATTCGAAATCAAACCGCTTAACGAATTGATTCATGAAGATAAAGTCACCATCGAGGGAAGGGTTGTTCATAAGCCTTCCCTTAATTTTTATGGCAAAAAGAAATCTCGACTGTCTTTTAATGTTGAAGTGGAAGAGGTGGCAGTGAAAGCTGTCATGTTTAACAGGGCATTTGCTCAAAAGCAGCTGAACGCAGGTGACACTGTGACACTGACAGGCAAATGGGATGCGCACCGGCTGCAAATTACGATAAGCAATTATAAAAAAGGCCCGGCAAGCGAGCAGTCCGCTATTCAGCCAATGTATTCACTGAAAGGTGACGTTACCAATTATAAAGTAAAAAATGCAGTTCAGAGCTCCCTTAATACTTATCTTGGGGAAATCGAAGAAATTCTGCCCGAACGTTATCTCAAAGCCTATAAACTGCCGGATAGAGCTTCTGCTGTTAGGCTAATGCACTTTCCGGCAAACAGAATTAACTTGAAACATGCCCGGCGGCGCTTTATATACGAAGAGTTTTTGCTGTTTCAGCTTAAAATGCAAATGCTCAGAAAAATAATAAGTGAATCAACCACTGGAAATGCCCAGCATTATGATGCTTCCACCCTTAATGTCTTTATAAACAGTTTCCCTTTTTCCTTTACAAAGGCCCAGCAAAAATCATTGAATCAGATTTTAGCTGATATGAAATCGCCGTACCGAATGAGCCGTCTGCTGCAGGGAGACGTCGGCTCTGGTAAAACGGCGGTAGCTGAAGTGTGTCTTTTTGCCTCGATTACTGCCGGCAAGCAGGGTGCTTTCATGGTTCCAACTGAGATTCTGGCAGAACAGCATTTTCAATCACTCAGCGAAACTTTTTCTGACAAAGCTTCAATTGCTTTATTGACCGGTTCTGTTAAGGGAAAGAAACGAAAGGAAACTCTTGAAGCGATTGAAAATCATGAAGTAGATATTGTGGTTGGCACCCACGCTTTAATCCAGGACGATGTGTTTTTCGATGATTTGGGGTTTGTCATTGTCGATGAACAGCACCGGTTTGGGGTTGAACAACGCCGGGCATTGCGGGAAAAGGGACTTAATCCCGACGTGTTGTTTATGACGGCAACGCCAATTCCAAGAACATTGGCCATTACGGCATTCGGTGATATGGATGTATCAGTAATTGACGAAATGCCATCAGGACGCAAAACGATTGAAACGTATTGGGCTAAAGAAAACACATTTGAACGAATCTTGCAGTTTATTGCCAAACACATCCAAGATGGAGAGCAAGCTTATGTTATTTGTCCTTTGATTGAAGAATCGGACAAACTTGATATTCAAAATGCTGTGGATTTATATCATCAGCTTGAAGACTATTATGCTGATTCACTTCATGTAGGCCTGATGCATGGCAGGCTTCAAACAGATGAAAAAGATGCTGTCATGAAGCAATTTGCAAGTGGTGAAGTGGATATTCTCGTTTCCACTACTGTTGTAGAAGTCGGTGTGAATGTTACCAATGCGACAATTATGGTCATATATGATGCGGAACGGTTCGGCCTTTCTCAATTGCATCAGCTTAGAGGCCGTGTCGGACGCGGAGAAAAACAGAGTTATTGCATTCTGATTGCCGATCCCAAAGGTGAAACAGGGAAAGAACGGATGCGGATTATGACCGAAACGAATAACG
Source organism: Lentibacillus amyloliquefaciens (assembly GCF_001307805.1). Classification (GTDB taxonomy): domain Bacteria; phylum Bacillota; class Bacilli; order Bacillales; family Amphibacillaceae; genus Lentibacillus; species Lentibacillus amyloliquefaciens. The sequence continues at coordinate 358,869 of NZ_CP013862.1, forward strand.
GGTTTGAACTGTCCGAACAAGATCTGAAGCTCCGTGGTCCAGGTGATTTTTTCGGAAAAAAACAGAGCGGTCTTCCGGAATTTAAAGTGGCCGATATGATTCATGATTACCGCGCTTTAGAAACAGCCCGTCAGGATGCAGAAGAAATTATTGAACAAGAATTGCTGACCAATGATCCCAGTTTCAACTCACTGAGAACTTATTTGGACAATAATGCTGTGTTTCACGAAAAATTGGATTGATAAGGTATGCACTTAAAGTATTAGTCGGATAGACCAATATAATCAGTGGACATTTGCATATCCTGACGTGGTATTATATATTACTATTAGTACCAAGTCATAGGATTACAAATCATTTTAATTAACAGGAAAAAAGCCGCCATAATTACCCGGCTTAAACAGGCTTTTCCTGCTGGGTGGTGCTGTAAAATGAAAATCAGTAAAGTGGAGCGGCAACGGTTATTAAAAGAAACCATTGAAAATACACCATTTATAACCGATGAAAAATTAGCAGATAAGTTCAATGTCAGCATACAGACGATAAGGCTTGACCGCATGGAGCTTTCTATACCGGAGCTTCGCGTGCGGATAAAATCCGTCGCTGCTGATCAATGGAAGGAAACGGTTAAAGCACTTCCTCTGGATGAAGTGATAGGGGAAATCATTGATTTGGACCTTGATAAGCGGGCCATCTCAATACTGGAAATAAGAGAAGAGCACGTTTTTTCCCGAAACAAGATCGCGCGCGGTCATCATCTGTTTGCCCAGGCGAATTCGCTGGCGGTAGCTGTTATTAATGATGAACTTGCGTTGACCGCCAAATCAGAAATCAAGTTCACAAGACAGGTTACAGCGGGTGAACGTGTCGTGGCCAAAGCGTATGTGGAGAAAGTAAACGCTAAAGGTTTGACCGCAGTTCGTGTTGATAGTTTTGTCGATAATGAAAAAGTGTTTACCGGATTATTTCATATGTATCGTTCAAACGACTCAAAAGGGGACATTTAGCATGAAAATAACAATTGATGCAATGGGAGGCGACCATGCACCTGAGGCAATAGTCAAAGGTGCTGAAGAGGCTGTATCCACCATCGAAAATTTGAATATCACACTGATTGGTGATGAAAGCAAAGTTCGGCAATATTTATCCGGTTCAAACAGCCGAATTGATTTGATGCATGCAGACGAAGTTATTACGGCTGATGATGAACCGGTCAGGGCTGTCAGAAGCAAAAAGAATTCATCTTTGGTCCTGATGGCTAATGAAGTAAAAGAAGGACGTGCTGATGCATGCATTTCAGCCGGAAATACCGGTGCATTGATGAGCGCAGGATTATTTGTGGTTGGAAGAATTCGGGGAATCGACCGTCCGGCATTAAGCCCGACATTGCCTACGACTGACGGGAAAGGGTTTCTGCTGCTTGATGTTGGTGCCAACGTTGATGCTAAGGCTCATAACCTTGTTCAGTATGCAATCATGGGCTCTATTTATACGGAAAAAGTCCGTTCGATTCAACAACCGACTGTCGGCTTGCTGAACATTGGGTCAGAAGAAGGTAAAGGAAATGAATTGACGAAAAAAGCATTTAATCAGCTGAAAGAAGCACCGATTAATTTTGTCGGAAATGTTGAGGCCAGAGATATCCTCTCAGGCGCTGCAGATGTTGTTGTTACCGATGGATTCAGCGGCAATATTGCACTGAAAACCATAGAAGGTACAGCGATGACGATGTTTTCAATGCTTAAAGAAACATTGATGTCTTCCATTAAAACAAAGGTAGCAGCCAGTATGGTTAAACCAGATTTAAAAAACCTGCAAAGCAAACTGGATTATTCGGAATATGGCGGAGCAGGGCTTTTCGGTCTGGCATCCCCGGTTATTAAAGCACATGGCTCGTCAAACAGCCGTGCCATTTTCAACGCGATCCAGCAGGCTGCCCACATGGTTGAGAATGACGTAACTGAAACAATAAAAACGACAGTTGAATCGATTGAACAAAACAAGGGGGATTAATTATGAAGCGAGTGGCGTTTTTATTTCCCGGACAGGGGTCACAAGCAGTTGGTATGGGAAAAGCCTTTTATGACGAATATGCTGATGTTAAAAAACGATTTCAAAAGGCAGATCAGCTTTTGGGAATAGAACTGACACAACTGATGTTTGAAGGACCAAAAGAAAAACTGACCGAGACAGAAAATACTCAGCCCGCATTATTACTCGCTGGTATTGCTGTTCAGACATTGCTTCAAAAGGAAAACATCCAGCCTGTAATGGCAGCAGGTCACAGTCTTGGTGAATACAGTGCATTAGTGGCTGCCGGAGCACTTCCGTTCGAAGAAGCATTGCCTTTAGTGGCAAAACGCGGAAAGTTAATGGAAGAAGCTTTTCCAAAAGGTAAAGGGACGATGGCTGCTGTTCTGGGCATGAACCAGTCGGACATTGAACAGACACTCCAGCATTTAAATGCCGATGAAGTTGTTGATATTGCCAACCTGAACTGTCCGGGCCAGATTGTCATTTCCGGGTCAAAAGAGGGGATTGATAACGCTGTCGCGCTTTTAAAAGAAAATGGCGCCAAACGGGTGATGCCACTGAATGTGAGCGGACCGTTCCATTCAAGACTGATGAAGTCGGCCAATGAGCAATTTGCAAAAGAACTGGATCATATAACATTCGATGATGCGCGCATTCCGGTTTATGCCAATGTAACAGCTGAACCTGTCACAGAAAAAAGCAGCATTAAAGATTTGCTGATCAGACAGCTATATTCACCCGTTCGCTTTGAAGAATCAGTCCGCAATATGTTAGACGAGAAAGTGGATGCCTTTGTTGAGCTTGGAACAGGTAAAGTCTTAAGCGGGCTTGTCCGGAAAATTGACCGCAAAGCCAAAACATTCGCTATACAAGACCCGGATTCATTGAATGAATTTCTAACATGGTATAGGGAGGAATCCTAATGCTTGCAGGTAAAAGTGCGTTAGTCACTGGTGCTTCACGCGGCATCGGTCGCGCAATAGCGCTTGAACTGGCCGAAAAGGGAGCAAATGTAGCTGTCAATTACGCAGGGAGTGAAGACAAAGCGCAAACTGTTGTTGAAGAAATAAAGCAATTCGGTGTACAATCGTTTAAGGTACAGGCAAACGTGGCAGATGAAAAAGAAGCCAAAGCTATGGTGAAAGAAGTTGTCAACGAATTTGACAGTCTCGATATTTTAGTGAATAATGCGGGTATCAACCGGGATAATTTAATAATGCGGATGAAGGAAGATGAGTTTGATCAGGTCATTGATACCAACTTAAAAGGCGTCTTTCAATGCATTAAAGCCGTTTCAAGACAAATGATGAAACAAAAAGGCGGCCGCATTATTAATGTGTCATCGATCATCGGTGTCAGCGGTAATGCCGGTCAGGCGAACTATACAGCTGCAAAAGCGGGTGTAATCGGTTTGACGAAATCAACTGCGAAGGAATTTGCCTCTCGCAATATTCTTGTTAATGCAGTTGCACCAGGTTTTATTTCAACCGATATGACCGATGCACTTACTGATGAACAGAAAGATGGCATGCTTTCAATGATACCGCTGGAAAAATTGGGTGAGCCGGAGGATGTTGCACGTGTTGTCCGCTTCCTTGCCTCTGATGACGCGAAATATATCACAGGGCAGACCATCAACATTGACGGCGGCATGGTTATGTAAATTGAAAAAACGGATTCAGACAATAATCAGGCATCGGCTTGATTGTGTAGTTGAAACTGCCGGTCACTGACAAGGCAACTTTCCTGAAAGGGGGTGACGAATCATGGCAGACGTATTTGATAAAGTAAAAGATATTATTGTAGATAAACTTGAAGTTGAAGAATCACAAGTGACCATGGAAGCCTCATTTAAAGATAATCTTGAGGCGGATTCACTTGATGTGGTAGAACTTGTCATGGAACTTGAAGATGAGTTTGATATGGAAATTGCAGATGAAGAAGCTGAAAAAATTAATACAGTTGGTGATGCTGTAAATTACATAAACAGCAGCCAATCCTGACTTCAATAGAGAGAGTCCCGCGGAATGCGGGGCTTTATGTTCTAATTTCAAATGTGAAGTGGTGACTACCTGCATGAAACTTTCCCAATTGGAAAATCAACTGGACATTACGTTTAATGATCATGAGCTGCTTAAGCAAGCATTTACACATTCATCTTATGTGAATGAGCATCGGGACAAAAATATTTTGGATAATGAACGCTTGGAATTTTTGGGAGATGCTGTACTTGAACTGGGTGTGTCCCAATATTTGTATAAGCATAAAGAAAGCTTGGAAGAAGGCGATTTGACCAAACTTCGGGCTTCTATCGTATGTGAGCCGTCGCTTGCAGATTTTTCCCGTGAATTGAATTTCGGGGATTATTTGTTGCTGGGCCGCGGTGAGGAACAGTCAGGAGGCCGTGAGCGTTCAGCGATATTGGCAGATGTATTCGAAGCTTTCCTTGGCGGGTTATATTTGGACCAAGGATATGATGCTGTCATTCAGTTTTTGAAAAAATATGTTTATCCAAAAATAACCACAGGTGCTTTTTCGCATGCGATGGATTATAAAAGCAAACTTCAGGAGCGAATCCAGCAGCATCGCAACCACAGTATCGACTATGTGATTGCAGATGAAAAAGGACCATCCCATGATAAAGAATTTGCAGCAGAAGTGATCATAAACGGCAATGTAGCCGGAAGAGGCATCGGCCATACAAAGAAAGAAGCAGAACAGCGTGCCGCCAAACTTGCACTGGATACGTTTGAGGCACGTGAAGCGTGGACTTAGTATGCAGAAGTAAAAATAAGTCTAAAAGTAAAACAGAGCAGCGAAGTCGATTTTGACTCGCTGCTCTTTATACCTTAAAAAGTTGCATTTTTAAAAGGCTTTGAAATAATTGATTTGCTTTCGATGGAGAACTTTAAACATTTTAATGCACATTTAATTGGAATCGTACCTTAAGCACTTTAGGATAATCAGAAAGGATTCACAGTTTATAGATTTTTGTCAAAAACAACAATCTTTTAGAAACAGCCGTTGTTTAAGATTTCCTTACAGACCTCAGCTCAGCAATGAAAGCCTGTGTCTCGGACGGTGTCAACTGGCCTTTCTGTGTGATCATCTCATACATAAATTTGATATCCTCATATTTATCCAAATCGTAATCGTCGGCGTCCATCACCTCGCGATTGACCACCTCCAGCTGTTCTGCCAGACCATCCAGCATAAATTTCAAGTTTTCTTTGCTCGGTGTTTCCAGATTCATGTGAACACTCCTCTTCAAATAGTTTTTTAAAGCTTATGTATTGGAATCAAGCCTTCTTTTGTCTTCTTCTTTATGGTAAAATAAATGCGTTAAAAAACCAACCCGTGCTGAAACAATTGTAGGATCTCTGAAAGAAACTAGGAGAATGATTATGTATTTAAAGCGATTGGAAAGTATAGGCTTCAAGTCATTTGCTGAGCGGATCAGTATCGACTTTGTTCGGGGCGTCACCTCAGTGGTAGGCCCGAATGGAAGCGGGAAAAGCAATATCACCGATGCAATCAGATGGGTATTGGGTGAGCAGTCAGCACGATCTTTGCGCGGATTGACAATGGAAGATGTCATTTTCCAGGGTAGTGATACAAGACGAGCACTGAACGTTGCGGAAGTGACGCTTGTTCTGGATAACGGTGACAAAGAACTGCCGCTTGACTATGAAGAAATCAATGTCACCAGACGAGTCTATCGCTCTGGTGAAAGCGAATTTTATATCAACAAGCAGTCCTGCCGTCTGAAAGATATTGTTGAACTTTTCATGGACTCGGGTCTTGGACGTGAAGCATTCTCGATCATCAGTCAGGGAAAAGTTGAAGAAATACTTAGTTCCAAAGCAGATGAACGACGTGCCATTTTTGAAGAAGCTGCCGGCGTTCTGAAATATAAACAACGCAAAAAAAAGTCTGAGTATAAACTAGCAGAGACACAAGAAAACCTGAATCGAGTAGAAGATATTATCAGTGAAATTGAACAGCAAATTGAACCATTAGAAAAACAAGCAGAAACCGCACAAAAATATCTTGATAAAAAAGAACAGCTAAAGCAGCATGAAATTTCATTGCTTGTGACGGAAATTGAACAGCTTAATGATGAATGGAGAGCCTTGCTGGACGAACTGGATAAGAGGAAAACGGAAGAAATAAACCGTAAGACAGCCATTCAGAAAAAAGAGGCTGACCTGGAATATGAACGCCAGGAACTGCAAAAACTTGATGAAGACATCGAACAGCTCCAGGCAGAACTCCTGTCAGCCACTGAACAACTTGAGCAATATGAGGGCAAGAAACAAGTCTTCAATGAACGGACGAAGCATTTTGCCGAAAACAAAGAAAAACTTGAAGCACAAAAAAACGAAACAACAGAACGTATTGACATGCTGACGTATGAACTTGGCCAGGAAAGGGAAAAGCTGTCCACACTGAAGGAAAACCGCGACGAAACAAAAAAACACGTGAAACAGTTGGAAACTAAGCTGACGACAGATCAGGACGAAATCACCGAACAAATTGAGGGGCTGAAATCTGATTATATTGAGTTCCTGAACGAGCAAGCTGCTAATCGCAATGAAAAACATTCGATCCGGCAGCGGCTTGACCAGATTTCCGGAAAAAAAGAAAAACAGACAGAAAAGTTCGATAGTTTACTGAAAGAAAGAGAAAAAATCAGTGCGAATACGGAAAAGCTAACGTCTGATTATGCCAATCAGGAAGAAATTTATCAGGCAAAGTCCCAACATATCCAGCAGATGAAAGATGATCTGGCTGAGAAACGGAACACGTTTCAGGATTCCCAGACGAAACTATATCAAGGCTATCAATATATCGAAAAATTGAAATCCAAAAAAGAAATGCTTGATGACATGAAAGAAGATTTTCAAGGCTTTTTCCACGGTGTCAAAGCCATATTGAAAGCCCGTGCAGATAACAAGATGACCGGTATCCATGGGGCTGTCATTGAGCTGATTGATGTGCCCAAAAAGTATATTACAGTAATTGAAACCGTATTAGGAGCTCAGGCGCAGCACATTGTCGTAAATGATGACCGGTCAGCGCGCGAAGCGATCAGCTGGCTTAAAAAAACGAACAGTGGCAGGGCGACCTTTTTACCGCTTAGTTCAATTCAAGCACGTTTTGTTCCTGAAGGGTTGCTCAAAAAAGCAAAGACGCATGCCGGGTTTGTCGGTGTTGCCGGAGAGCTCGTGTCGGCAAGCTCCGAATTCCAAAAGTCTGTCAGCCATTTAATGGGCCATATCCTGGTTGCTGAGTCGTTGAAAGACGCCAATGACATTGCCAACCTCGTCAATCGCAAACATCGTGTCGTCACGCTGGAAGGTGATGTTGTTAATCCGGGCGGTACCATGTCCGGCGGTGCACAAAAAAAATCAAAGCAATCGCTGTTTACAAGAGAAAAAGATTTACAGGAAGTGACTGAGAAACTAAATCGTTTCCAGCAAAAAGCAAGTACTTTTAAACAGCAAGTTGACAAGCAAAGGCAGCAAATTACCGAACTGGAGAATGAAATAACAGTTGAAGAGCAAGCACTTACTAATGAACAGGAAAAGCTTCAGGAACTACATGACTCTTTCAAAGAAGCTGAAATGAAACTGAACACACTGAATGAAAATCTGAAGCTTTATGATCAGGATAAGCAGCAATTTGAGCAGGATACGGATGAATTAAAAACACGTGATGATGAGCTGTCACAAGTCCTTGAAACTATTTCCGGAAAAATTGAATCAACACAGCAGGAAATTGATAAGCTGTCAGATGAGGCATCAACATTGCAGAAAAACCAGGACCAGTTGAAAGAAGATTACCAGAATGCTCAAGTCACTTTGGCTGAGCAAGAAGAACGGCTGAAAAACCAGCGCGAGAAAACGAATAGTCTTCAAACACAACTGAATGATTATGAAGCGCAATACGAAATTTATGCGAATGACTTGAATGAGCTCTTGGACATACAGAATTCCCAGGAAACCGAGGAAGAGATGGAAGACAATATTTCAAAAGCCAAGAATAGTAAAGACAAGCTTACAGCGAAAATTCAGGAAGTGCGTACTGCACGCTTAGAGCGCAATCAAGCGCTGCAGGATCAGGACCGTGAACTGAAAGAAAGAAACAAGCACCATCAGTTATTCAAAGAAGATATTCAGGAAAAAGAAGTAAATGCGAATCGCCTTGACGTTGAGCTGGAAAACCGCTTGTCAAAACTTCAGACAGAATATACGATGACCTTTGAAAAAGCAAAACAAGATTATGCTGAAACAGAAAATGTTGACGAAGCCAAATCAACAGTAGCACAGATTAAGCAGTCCATTGAGCAGCTCGGGACGGTCAACCTGGGAGCGATCGATGAACATGATCGGATTTCAAATCGGTATGACTTTCTATCCACGCAGCAGAACGATCTCATTGAAGCTAAACAGACATTGCATTCCGTTATCGCTGAGATGGATGAAGAAATGGAAAAACGTTTTGGTGAGACGTTCGAACTGATTAAAAATGAATTCTCCGTTGTGTTCAAGCAATTATTTGGCGGAGGAAAAGCAGAGCTTAAGCTGACCGATCCAAACAATCTGCTTGATACCGGAGTGGAAATTATCGCCCAGCCTCCGGGGAAAAAACTTCAGCACCTCGGATTGCTTTCAGGAGGAGAACGGGCCTTAACAGCCATTGCACTACTGTTTTCGATATTGCGTGTCCGTCCGGTACCGTTCTGTGTTCTTGACGAAGTGGAAGCAGCACTGGATGAGGCCAATGTCGTCAGGTTCGCCAAGTATTTGAAAACATACAGTGAGAATACGCAATTCATCGTGATAACACATCGGAAGGGAACAATGGAAGAATCGGACGTTCTCTATGGTGTGACGATGCAGGAATCCGGTGTATCAAGACTTGTCTCAGTCCGTCTTGAAGAAACAGAAGAACTCATCAACACTTAGGGAGGTATGTGTTCAATGGGATTCATGGACAAATTGAAAAATAAATTCAAACAGAATGAAGAAGAAACAGAAGACGTATCCAAAAAATATAAACAAGGTATGGAAAAAACCCGAAATTCATTTTCCGGCAAGATTAATGACTTGATTGCCCGCTACAGAAAAGTGGATGAGGACTTTTTTGAAGAGCTTGAAGAAGTGCTGATTGCAGCTGATGTCGGCATCAATACGGTAATGGAACTTGTTGATGAATTGAAGATGGAAGTCAAGCGGCAAAACATAAAAGACACCAATGAAATCAAGGACGTTATATCGGAAAAACTGGTGGATATTTATTATGGAGACGATGATGAAGAAATTGAGAAACTGAATATACAGAAAAACGATCTATCCATCATCTTGGTTGTCGGTGTCAATGGTGTCGGTAAAACCACGTCAATTGGAAAACTTGCCTATCAGTTAAAACAGGAAGGCAAAAGTGTCATGCTGGCTGCAGGCGATACTTTTCGTGCCGGTGCGATCGAACAGCTGGATGTATGGGGTGAACGTGCCGGGGTTGATGTTATTAAACAGGGCGCCGGCAGTGATCCGGCGGCTGTTATTTTTGATGGTATTAAAGCTGCGAAATCACGCAATGCTGATGTTCTCATTTGCGATACTGCCGGCCGGCTGCAAAATAAGGTTAATTTAATGAATGAGCTTGCCAAAGTAAAACGCGTGATCGAGCGTGAAGTACCTGAGGCACCTCATGAAGTCTTGCTTGTACTGGATGCAACAACAGGTCAAAATGCATTGAGCCAGGCCAAAACATTTTCAGAAGCAACTGACGTATCAGGCATTATTCTGACCAAGCTCGATGGCACGGCAAAAGGCGGGATTGTGCTGGCGATCCGGAATGAATTACAAATTCCGGTTAAATTTGCCGGTCTTGGTGAAAAGATTGAGGATTTGCAAGCCTTTGATGCGCATGCCTTTGTTTACGGATTGTTTGCTGATCTGCTTGAAGATGAAGCCGAATGATGATAAACTTTTTGTAAAGGTATTTCACTTAACAACAGTAATAATGGCTATAATAAAGGGGTGGATGAATTGCTGGAAAAAACGACGCGAGTCAATTATTTATTCGACTTTTATCAGCCGCTGCTGACCCCTAAACAGCAAAATTACATGGATATGTACTATCGTGAGGATTATTCACTGGGTGAAATTTCTGATTTGTTGAATGTTTCACGACAGGCAGTCTACGATAACATCAGGCGAACCGAATCAATGCTGGAATCATACGAAATGAAATTAGGATTATATGATAAATTCCAAAAGCGTACACGTATTTTGGAGCGAATGGATGAAGCCGCGGGAAATACTGAGTTCCGGACCTTTATCCAACAATTAAAAGATTTAGAGTAGGGGGACACCTTCTATGGCATTTGAGGGATTGGCCGAACGGCTGCAAGGCACGATGAAAAAAATCACCGGCAAAGGGAAAGTTTCCGAGCAAGATGTTAAGGAAATGACCCGGGAAGTGCGCCTTGCCTTGCTGGAAGCTGATGTTAACTTTAAAGTTGTCAAGGATTTAATCAAACGCATTAAAGAGCGTGCTGTCGGCCAGGAGGTAATGGAAAGCTTAACACCCGGTCAACAGGTCATTAAAGTGGTTAAAGAAGAATTATCCGAATTGATGGGCGGCGAACAAAGCAAGATTGCTGTATCGGATCGACCGCCTACTGTCATTATGGTGGCAGGTCTGCAGGGGGCCGGAAAAACGACAACAAGCGGCAAATTGGCAAACCATTTGCGCAAGAAACACAATCGCAACCCACTCTTGGTTGCTGCTGACGTTTATCGACCTGCAGCTGTCGATCAGCTTGAAACAGTTGGCCAGCAGCTTGAAATGCCCGTTTTTTCCAAGGGCACTGACGCTGATCCGGTTGACATAGCAAAAGAGGCAGTCGAACAGGCCAAAGCTGAACATCACGACTATGTTATCATTGATACGGCCGGTCGCCTCCATGTGGATGAAAATCTTATGGGTGAATTGGAACAAATCAAAGCTGCCGTCAACCCGGACGAAATATTTCTTGTGGTCGACGCGATGACTGGCCAGGATGCTGTCAACGTAGCTCAAAGTTTCAATGAACAACTGGAACTCTCAGGTGTTGTTCTGTCTAAACTTGACGGCGATACACGCGGTGGTGCGGCACTTTCGATCAGAGCCGTAACAGGAACACCGATCAAATTTGCCGGTATGGGGGAAAAACTTGATCAGCTTGAGCCGTTTCGTCCTGAAGGTATGGCGTCACGAATACTGGGCATGGGTGATGTGTTAAGTCTGATTGACAAAGCTGAAACGAACGTCAACGAGAAGCAGGCGAAAGAACTTGAAGAAAAAATGCGCACGATGTCTTTCACATTTGATGATTTTCTGGAACAGATGGGCCAGGTAAAAAACATGGGTCCATTGGAAGATTTAATGTCCATGATTCCCGGCGCCAACAAAATGAAAGGACTCAAAAATGCACAGCTTGATGAAAAGCAGCTGGTGTATGTTGAAGCAATTATTCAATCGATGACCAAAGCTGAACGTCAGGATCCGGGCTTAATGAATGCGAGCCGAAAAAAGCGAATTGCTAAAGGTTCTGGAACATCCGTTTCCCAAGTTAATCGTCTGCTAAAACAGTTCAATGAAATGAAAAAAATGATGAAACAAATGACCAATACGCCAAAAGGCAAAAAAGGCAAAGGCATGAACATGCCATTTATGTAAATAAGAAAGACTCGGGGGGCTCCTCTGATCTTCTTCTTCTCAGAGGTCAGGTGCGGGAATCCCGATTTCAGTAAGATATAAATTTCATATCTGCTGTAATGAAAAAACACTTTACAGACCTTAATCTATCTGTTAGAATTTAAAATTGTGAAATGAGAGTTATTGGAGGTGACATTATGGCAGTAAAAATCCGCATGAAGCGTATGGGAGCAAAGCGTAATCCATTTTACCGCATTGTTGTAGCTGATTCACGTTCACCAAGGGACGGTCGTTTTATTGAGCAGATTGGAACATATAATCCGGTTGCGAATCCAATTGAAGTTAAAATAGATGAGGATAAAGCTCTGGATTGGATGACAAATGGCGCCAAGCCGAGTGATACAGTCCGTAACCTTTTCTCTAAACAAGGCATCATGACAAAATTCCACGAACAGAAAAACTAACCGTAAAGTAGTGTGATAATCATGAAAGCCCTGATTGAAACGATTGTAACGCCATTAGTCGATCATCCTGAGGACATCGTCGTGACGGAAGCAGAAGAAGATTCAAAAGTAGTCTATCACCTGACCGTCAATCAAAACGATGTCGGTAAGGTGATTGGTAAAAATGGACGGATTGCCAAAGCAATTCGGACAGTTGTTTATGCTGCAAAAACGGAATCAAACAATCGTATTTATTTAGATATTATGTAAAGGGAGAGGGGACACCTTTCCCTTTTTACAAATCTGATGGATTCATCTCTATTTCAAAGTGTAGAGAGAGCGGGGAACCAATATGCAAATCATTAAAAAGGTCCTGATAAAACAAATTGTCACTGAAAAAAGCAAAGAAAAATTACGCAACAATTTTAACGATCATAAAATGCGGCTTGAACAAGAGTGTCAACAATTAAGGTTTGAACAACGCAAACTTGAAAACAAACGAAGCATGTCCAAACAGGAACTTTCTCAGCGTTTTCAGCAGGAAATAAAAAACCGAAAAGAAAAAATTAAACTCGTTGATTTTAAAATTGAACAATTGGATATTCTGGAACTTGGCAGTGAAATTACCGAAAAAGAAGTTGAAGCTCTTGTTGAAGTCAAAGAAGGATCGCATTGGAACGAAATCATGGAATCTTCAGCCATCATCATAAAAGATGATGTCGTTGTCCGAATTGATGAATAGCAGGTGATGACATGACAAATATGTTTAATGTCGGAAAAATTGTCAATACACATGGCATAAAAGGTGAAGTTAAAGTTCAGCGTATAACAGATTTTGAAGACCGCTTTCATAGCGGCGGCCGTTTATTTCTGGAGAAGGAAAATGGTCAGCTGCTGGAGTTGGAAATTGATGGCCATCGCATACATAAAGGGTTTGATTTGGTACAGTTTTCGGGTTTTAACAATATTAACGATGTTGAACAGTTTAAAGGCCTTAACTTGAAGATCGATGAGGAGCAGCAGACTGAACTGGATAAAAATGAATTTTATTTTCATGAAATTATCGGGTGTGTTGTTTACCTGACAAATGGTGAAAAACTTGGAATCATCAAAGAAATCCTCACCCCCGGTGCAAACGATGTGTGGGTGGTGAGCCGTAAGGACGAAAAAGATGTATTAATCCCTTATGTTGAAGGTATTGTGAAAGAGGTAGACATATCGGAACAAAAAGTAACCATTGAACCAATGGAAGGATTGCTTGACTGATGCATATTGATGTACTGACTTTATTCCCGGAGATGATTTCAGGTGTATTTAATGCTTCGATTTTACAAAAAGCGCAGGAAAAAGAAAAATTCAGCTATCAACTGGTAAACTTCCGGGATTACTCTAAAAACAAACATATGAAGGTAGATGATTATCCTTACGGGGGAGGTGCAGGAATGGTGCTGACACCACAGCCCGTTTTTGATGCGGTGGATGCCGTAACAAAGAAGAAACAAACGAAACCGCGTATCATTTTAATGTGTCCGCAGGGTGAACCATATAATCAGCAAAAAGCGGAAGAATTGGCTGAAGAAGACCATCTCGTATTCATCTGTGGTCACTATGAGGGGTATGATGAGCGAATCAGGCAACAGCTTATCACCGATGAGATTTCAATCGGTGACTATGTTTTGACCGGCGGTGAACTTGGTGCTATGGCTGTAATTGACAGTGTTGTCAGATTATTGCCCGATGTGCTGGGCAATACGGAATCAGCCCCGGAGGATTCATTTTCAACCGGCCTTCTCGAACATCCGCATTACACCAGACCCGCAGATTTTCGGGGTATGAAAGTACCGGACGTACTGTTATCAGGAAATCATGCGAAGATTGATGAATGGCGAAGAAGGGAATCGCTGAAACGTACCTTTGAAAGGCGGAAAGATTTAATCGATGAAGCGGATTTAACAGAAGAAGAAAAAAAATTATTCGATGAAAGTTAGTGTTGAACTCACTGCTTTATTATGATATATTAATCATTGTGCTTAAGTTCGTTTAAGCGCGCTAAAACGATGTTCCGCTGTCCCATAGAGTGATATGAGCATTAGTTTGGAAGGAGTGAACCAGGATGCAAAACATAATCGAAGAAGTGACAAAAGATCAGCTTCGTACAGATCATCCTGATTTCCGCCCCGGTGACACTGTGAAAGTTCACCTTAAAGTTATTGAAGGCACACGTGAACGTGTTCAGGTATTTGAAGGTGTTGTCATCAAACGCCAAGGCGGCGGAATCAGTGAAACATTTACGGTAAGAAAAATTTCTTACGGTATCGGTGTAGAGCGTACAATCCCGCTCCATTCACCACGTATTGCGAAAATCGAAGTTTCCCGCCGTGGTATTGTTCGTCGCGCGAAACTGTATTATCTTCGTAATCTGCGCGGTAAAGCAGCACGTATTAAAGAACGCCGCTAATCCGTCAAATGGAACAATCATTGTAAAGGGGCTTGTTTTATTCATACAAGCTCCTTTTTACATTGAATACATTCATGAACTGACATGGTATAATAAAAACACAATGACATATATGCAGCAGGCGGTGGGGAATTTATGGAGAAAGTGAAAAGTGAGTGGTTTGACTGGATAAAAGCTTTATTAATAGCGTTTGGTCTGTTTTTTATCATTCGAACCTTCTTTTTTGCACCGATTGTTGTTGACGGCCCATCCATGATGCCGACATTACATAACGGGGATCAAATGATTGTCAATAAATTTGTATATCAGATACAAGAACCTGACCGTTTTGATATTGTTGTGTTTCATGCATCCGACCGAAAAGATTTTATCAAACGTATTATTGGTTTGCCGGGAGAACATGTGGCTGTCGAAAATGATCAATTATATATTAATGGTGAGCAGGTGAAGGAATCTTTCTTGAGGGAACGAAAAGAAAAGATGCCATCTTATCAGACATTAACGGGAGACTTTCAGCTGGAAAATCTTCCTGGAGGACACGAAACAATTCCGGAAAACCATGTTTTGGTACTGGGTGATAATCGCAATAACTCTACTGACAGCCGAATACTTGGTGTCGTGTCAATGGACCAGATCGTCGGAAAAACAAGCCTGATCTATTGGCCGCTTGATCGAATACAGATAATACACGATTAGGATGATGGAAATGTCGATACAATGGTTCCCGGGACATATGGCTAAGGCTAAGCGGGAAGTTGAAGAGAAGCTGAAATTAGCTGATTTTGTGATGGAGCTTGTTGATGCCCGTGCACCAATGTCCTCTCAAAATCCGATGCTACAGGATGTATTGCAGCAAAAACCCAAAATGATTGTGATGATGAAAAAAGACCTCGCTGATGATAAAATCACCGATAAATGGCTCCGTCATTTCAGTGATGAAGGGGTATCAGCAATAGCTATCGATGTTAATAATAAAGCAGATATAAAACGTGTCATTCAAACCGCTAAAGACCTCGGGCGAGCCAAAATGGATAAGTTAAAGGAAAAGGGTATTAATCCGCGTCCGGCTCGTGCAATGATTATCGGTATTCCAAACGTTGGCAAGTCAACGCTTATAAATCGTCTTGCAAATAAAAAAATAGCCCAGATTGGGGACAAACCAGGTGTCACGAAAAAACAGCAATGGATTAAAGTGAAAAATGATTTTGAGCTGCTTGATACACCGGGAATTTTGTGGCCCAAGTTTGAAGATGAAATGGTCGGTTACCGTTTGGCGACCATCGGGACAATAAAAGATCAATTGCTGCCGCTGGAGGATATAGCAGCATTTGCCATAAAATATATGAAGGAATATTATCCAGCACAATTGGAAGAACGTTACGGGATAACCCCTGAACACATTGATATGTGGGATATTTTTGTTTCCATCGGTAAGCAGCGCGGGGCATTGGAAAGCGGCGGCAATGTTAATTTTGAAAAAGTTGCTGATCTCTTCATCCACGATTTAAGATCAGGGAAACTCGGCGATATGACATTTGAAACACCCCCGGAAAGCTAAGCTTACTGGGGGTGTTTCAAACTTTTTACGCAAGACTATTTTTAATTTCTTTAGTGCTTTACTACTGAAGTTGATGTAAAGTGCGAAACAAAATCTTGTTAGATTATTTGAAAAAGCTTTCTGGCGACGCAGCTCAGAATTTCTCGCTTTCCGTGGTCTCACCACGAGCCTCCTCGTGAGAAAAAACCGCTCACTGCGGGGTCTAAAAGAGCTCGCTGTCCCACAGGAGTCTCGCATATTCCAACTGTTTTAATAACGCTACTCATTAAAATAGCTAACTACAATGCGCACTTTTCAGCGTAGGCAATATACTAGAGACTCCAATGGGAACAGCACGTGTCGTGACGCCCCCGCAAGAAAGCGGTCTTTGCTTTCTGAGGAGGCTGAGGCCGTGCCCATGGAAAGCGTAGTATATTGCCGGAGCGTTTCTAAACACTCGGGTGTCAATCAGAATGGACTTACAGTACGTCGCAGTTTATGGATTTTTGTGTCAAAATAATCATGTATAGTTATCTGCAAGTCCTTCTTTGAAGCTGGCCTGATACAAAAATCAAAACGCTCCGGCACCGCCGCCTCCTGTTGCAGCAGTCGTGTTCGACGTATTAACCTGAGTGACGGCTGTGTAAAGTGCTGCATTAGCAGCGCTGAATGATGTTGTCGCATATACAGGATTATGCAGCAGCGGATAATACATTTCTGCTGTTGAAAGCGGCCCTGAAGTGTTGCATTGTTCCCCGTATTCTTCACCGGCACCGAGTACAATAGCATATGCCAGCCTCCGTTCTGCTGCAGCCGGGTCAGAACCGATGGGATAGTTTTTATCTTTAAATGAAGCACGAGTTTGTGTTATGCCATATTTCAGTCGCCTTATATCCTTTTTCCAGTAATATTCCGGAATAACTAATAACGTTATGATTGATAATCCGTAAAAAATCAGTGTCATAATCACAGCTGGTTCAAATGTAAAACTTACTGCTGACATCAGCAGCAAAATAAAATAATAACCAGAAAGAACCCATTTATTCCGGTGAAATAACAGACCGGGTACAGTTATGATCCCTGCAATTAGTGGCAGCAGCCATTGCGCTGTCGAACCGATCGTATCAATTGTGGTAAAATAATAGAAAAGACCGGAAGAAACGATAAGCAATGGAATCGAAACAAAAGAAAACTTTTTAAAAGGCTTTTTTAATTGCTGATAGTTATCTCTTTCTTTTACTTTGTCTGTCCACTCGTCAAAATGAGTTCTGAAATCATCCGCTTTTTCTTTTTTTGCCTCATCAGTTTCATCTTCTTGGGCGGTGAGTGATTCAAGCAAAAAATAGGCCCCTTTTTCGTCCTTTTCCCTGAAAAGCCAGTTCCGTAAGAATTGATCAGCATGGTCTGTCTCGCTTTCCCGGCCGCACCAGGTAAACCTGTAAGTCTCACTGTCTTTATTTAGCATGGAAGGGACTTTTTCAAGTGTAATAATGCCCCGCTGCTTTAATGAAAATAGTCCGGCAATGAAACTGTCATCCGGCAGATGTGCATCTTCCTTCAAATATTTGACAAATAATGGGTCCGTATCTTCAACCAGCCCGTGCAACGAATCTATATCTTTGCTGCCGCGGTAGCGATTAGGATGTACAATGAATATGATCACGGAACCTGAGGCAAGTATGCCGAGTAAAATTAAAACGATCGGTGTGATATTGGCCATATTGGCTTCGAGATTTTCTGATCGTTCAGCTAATTCCTGTTCTTCTGAAAGAATCGTATCGTTCATACGCTTGTCACTCGTCAGCTCCATATTGTTCAACTGATTAGACGGGAAAACGAAACGTATCTGTGAATTGCTGCCTGCTTCAAAGTGTGAATTATGATATTGAATTCCGTTGTCTCCTGAAGTCAGATTTCCTGTTTCATCTTTGTGCAGAAAGAAATGCTGATTTTCTTCGTTGGTCCCTTCAGGCGGATGTATATTAATCGTGAGGTTATTCAAGTCCGTTTCATTTGAATCATCAAAAAATGCATATTTCAAATCGGCAACATCGGTATACTTTTTAATAGAGCCTTCTATCTTATAACGATAAAGTACGCTCTTTGTTTCATCAGTTGAATCTGAAAATATTTTATACGTATTATCATCTTCTTCTGTCTCCAACGAAGTGAGGTTTTCCGTCGAAACTGAAGGGTCTTTGTCTTCCGTCAGATAAGCCTCAAAATTTTTCTCATCTGATTCAATCGCCCGGGTCATACCTTCATAAGAGCCGTTAAATGTATACGTGAACAATTCTCTGACACTGATGGATCCATCTTCTTGTATTTGCGCATCAATGGTTACTTCATCTATTGAAAACGACCGGTCGTCTGAACAAGCTGATAAAGTAAGTATTAATATAAATAGAATGAGGCAGGTGACTATTTTTTTCATGAAAATGCCCTCCTTGTTAGCTTCTTTATGTAATACGATCAAACAAACCATAATGTTTCACAAAACATGATGTTTTTCAGGTCGTTCGCTTTCAAACCTTCATTTATCGATGTAAACTATATATAGTTAGTCTATTCAATTTTTATAGTATAGACTGATATAAAAATCACAGGATGCAGGTGACCAAATTGGAAAAACAATCGATAGCTATCTTAAAACAATTATTCGAAACCGATGATTTAGATGAAACGGCAATAAATGAATTGAAACGGGACGAAAGAAAAGGGGTTCAGCAGCTGATTGCCAAATATGAGCGAAAAAAATCAACCGAAAAAGTATTGGAAAAACAATTTATTCAGATGAGCCGTTATGAACAAAAATGTTATGCAGACGGAGTACATTATATTGCCGGAATGGACGAAGCAGGCAGGGGGCCTCTGGCAGGTCCGGTTGTGGCCGCAGCAGTTATTTTACCGCGCGATTTTAAACTGCTTGGCTTGAATGACTCCAAACAATTAAATGAAAACATGCGTGATCAATACTTTACTATTATAAAAAATCAGGCTGTCGACTATGGCATTTCAATCATAGAGAGTCAAAAAATAGATCAAGTTAATATTTACGAAGCTACCAAAATGGCAATGTACGATGCGGTAAATCAGCTGGATCCGGCACCAGAGCATGTGCTGATTGATGCTGTATCGCTTGAGCTGCCTTGTAATTCCGAGGCTATCACTAAAGGTGATCAGAAAAGTATATCGATAGCAGCCGCAAGCATTTTAGCAAAAGTAACACGTGATAATATAATGAAAGATTTACATAAAGCGTATCCATCATATGGATTTGCCTTCAATATGGGTTATGGCACCAAACAGCATATAGCCACTATTAAAAAAGAAGGCATCACGCCTTATCATCGGACGTCATTTGCACCGGTACGTCAGGCTTAATAGAGAAAGAGTTTTATGAATGTCTGGAACCTGTCCGGGAATCGAATAACTCCATCAGCCATTTTCAATTCATCGCAGCTGTTACGACCAGGGCAAATTATTCAAGGCAACATTGTGAAAATATATCCCGATCAAAAAGCGCAAATTCAGCTGGGAACACACAAAATGACTGCGCAATTGGAAACCTCTTTAACGGTTAGCGCCAGATACCATTTTCAAGTACAGCCTTCTGATGATGTTGGGTCATCGGTGAACAGCTGCTTTCACAACTGAATGTTAACGAAACAATTCCCGAAGAACTGTACCAGGTGGTAGCTGAAGTGTTTGCTTTTGTGTACCGAACAGATCAGCGTATGTGAAGATACTAGAGCAAATTTCGACATAAGCCGCTATTTCTTGTTAAATCGATTGTTTTTTTATACAATGGATATGCAGTGAAATTTGATGGGAGGATGAAAGATGAACATTCATGAGTATCAAGGCAAAGATATTTTACGCGAATCAGGCGTAAATGTTCCGAATGGGCATGTCGCATATACAGTGGAAGAAGCAGTCAGCGCTGCCAACAAACTGAACAGTGACGTAAAAGTTGTAAAAGCGCAAATTCATGCCGGCGGACGGGGAAATGCCGGTGGTGTCAAAATTGCTAAAAACATGGATGATGTGCGTACATATGCGGACGAGCTGCTGGGCAAAACTCTGGTGACACATCAGACAGGCCCTGAAGGCAAAGAAGTTAAACGTTTATTAATTGAAGAAGGCTGCGATATTCAAAACGAATATTACGTGGGACTTGTAATGGACCGAGCAACTTCCCGCATTGTCATGATGGCATCAGAAGAAGGCGGTACAGAAATTGAAGAAGTAGCTGCCGAAACCCCTGAGAAAATTTTCAAAGAAGTGATAGACCCGGTTGTTGGCCTTTCAGGTTATCAAGCTCGCAGACTAGCATTTAACATCAATATTCCTGATGAATTGATTGGAAGCGCTGCTAAATTCATGATTGGGCT
The DNA here is from genome assembly GCF_001307805.1 of Lentibacillus amyloliquefaciens. Taxonomy (GTDB): domain Bacteria; phylum Bacillota; class Bacilli; order Bacillales; family Amphibacillaceae; genus Lentibacillus; species Lentibacillus amyloliquefaciens. The sequence goes on from NZ_CP013862.1 coordinate 379,446, forward strand.
CTATAACGTATTTATTGAAAAAGACTGTTCCATAGCTGAAATCAATCCGCTTGTTACAACCGGTGATGGTCAGGTGATGGCACTTGATTCCAAATTGAATTTTGATGATAATGCCATGTTCCGTCAAAAAAATATAATGGAACTGCGCGATCTCGAAGAAGAAGATGAAAAAGAAATTGAAGCGTCCAAGTATGACTTGAGCTATGTCGCGTTGGACGGCAACATTGGCTGCATGGTTAACGGTGCAGGTCTTGCTATGTCAACAATGGATATTATTAAACATTATGGCGGAGAACCGGCAAACTTCCTGGATGTTGGCGGCGGTGCGACAGCTGAAAAAGTAACAGAAGCATTTAAAATCATTTTGTCCGATTCAAATGTGAAAGGCATTTTCGTAAATATCTTCGGTGGTATCATGAAATGTGATGTTATTGCTGAAGGTGTAGTGGAAGCGACGAAGCAAGTTGGTCTTGAAATCCCGCTTGTTGTGCGTCTTGAAGGCACCAATGTCGAATTAGGCAAGCAAATTCTTGATGATTCAGGATTGAATATCACATCAGCCGGGTCTATGGCTGATGGCGCAGAAAAAATCGTTTCCGCTGTAAAATAATAGTTGAAGACTTTTCAGATAATTAAAGAAAGGACGGACGAAAATGAGTGTATATGTTAATAAAGATACAAAAGTAATTGTTCAAGGAATTACCGGCGGCACAGCCAAATTCCACACAAGACAAATGCTTGATTACGGCACTAAAATTGTTGGCGGTGTCACGCCTAAAAAAGGCGGTACAGATGTGGAGGGTGTTCCCGTATTTAATACGGTTAAAGATGCCGTAGACGAAACCGGCGCCAATGCATCTGTTATTTATGTTCCGGCACCGGCTGCAGCTGATGCCATCCTTGAAGCAGTGGATGCAGAGCTGGATCTTGTCATTTGTATTACCGAACATATCCCTGTCATGGATATGGTAAAAGTGAAACGCGCTATGGAAGGCAAAAAAACACGTTTGGTCGGTCCGAATTGTCCTGGTGTCATTACGGCTGATGAAAGCAAGATTGGAATTATGCCGGGCTACATCCATAAAAAAGGTCATATCGGAGTCGTTTCCCGTTCAGGCACTTTGACATATGAAGCGGTACATCAGCTGTCTGAAGCAGGGTATGGTCAGACGACTGCTGTTGGCATAGGCGGTGACCCTGTAAATGGCACAGATTTTATCGATGCACTGAAAGCATTTAATGAAGACCCGGAAACAGAAGCTGTTGTCATGATTGGCGAAATTGGCGGAACAGCTGAAGAAGAAGCGTCTGAGTGGGTCAAAGCAAATATGGATAAGCCTGTTGTCGGTTTCATCGGCGGTGCGACTGCGCCTCCCGGAAAACGTATGGGACACGCCGGAGCGATCATTTCAGGTGGTAAAGGCACTGCAGAAGAAAAAATCCGTATTATGAATGAATCAGGGATTAATACGGCAGATACACCAGCTGAAATTGGTGAAACCATGATTAATGTGTTAAAAGAAAAGGGTTTGCAGGAAAAATGTAAAACCCATTAAGCTTATTTAATCAAGAGCCCAAAGAATGTACTCTTTGGGCTCCAATTTAATAAAAGGTCGTGATTAATTGGAAAAGGTGCGTAAACGTCTGATTCATATCCATCGATGCCGCGGTATAACCCGCAGAACGATTCGCAAATTTATTCACTATGACCCCACGCTTAAAAGCATCTATAGCCTTAACGCTTCGGAAATCGGCCAATTCTTTTCTCTTGCCCCGAATAAAGCTTCTTTATTTTATTCAGATCTCCGGGCTCCCGCATTAAAGGTCAAAATACAGCATGATATGAAAACGTTCGACATCATAACGGCAGTTGACGGTATCTATCCCAGTGTGTTAAAAACTATTAAAGATAAGCCATTGGTGTTGTATGCCTTAGGCAACCTGCATTTATTGAAAGAAAATCCGCTATTAAGTGTCATCGGAACAAGACGTCCATCACATGAAGCAATGCTTAAACTGAAAAAATATGTCTTGCCTTTGATTCAAAAAGATTGGATAATTGTCAGTGGATTAGCAAAAGGCATTGACAGCTATGCACACCAGATGGCGATCAATAACAACGGAAAAACAATTGCTGTGATTGGAAGCGGATTCAGCCATGTTTATCCGCGGCAAAACATTCAGCTGTTCCATCAAATTGCCGCAAAAGGACTGCTGCTATCTGAATATCCCCCGGACACCCCACCGGAACGGTTTCATTTCCCGGAACGCAATCGAATCATCAGCGGTTTAAGTTTTGGCACATTTGTCATTGAAGCAACGGAAAAAAGCGGGACACTGATAACGGTGGATCAGGCACTTGACCAAGGAAGGGAAGTCTATGCTCTTCCCGGCTCACCTTTGTCACCGCACTCAACCGGATGTCACCAAATGATACAGGATGGGTCAAAACTGGTACAGGAGCCGGAAGACATTTTGGAGGACTGGGAAAGAATGGAACCAAATTGGGTCATATGAATTACTTGAATTTCATAACATGTTTGACAAACACAATGTAACTCTTTAATATTAGTGAAGATTTCCAAGTCAATTTTTTGGATGCAATACTGGGAGGAAGCGATATGTCTGATTACCTGGTGATTGTGGAATCGCCGGCTAAAGCGAAAACAATCGAACGTTATTTAGGTAAAAAATATAAAGTTAAAGCATCGATGGGTCATGTCCGTGATTTGCCGAAAAGTCAAACCGGTGTAGATCCTGACGACTCTTTTAAACCAAAATACATTACAGTGCGCGGTAAAGGCGACGTTTTGAAAGATTTACGATCATCGGCTAAAAAGGCCAAAAAAGTTTATCTGGCAGCTGACCCTGACCGTGAAGGCGAAGCAATTGCCTGGCATTTAGCTCATGCTTTAAATATTGACGAAGATTCAGAGTGCAGAGTGGTTTTCAATGAAATTACAAAAGATGCGATTAAAGAATCGTTTAAACACCCGCGGTCCATTGACCACGATCTCGTGGATGCGCAGCAAGCCAGGCGTATCCTCGATCGTCTTGTCGGGTATAAAATCAGCCCTTTACTATGGAAAAAAGTCAAACGGGGTCTTAGTGCCGGGAGAGTTCAGTCCGTAGCTGTCAAGGTGATCATTGACCGTGAAAAAGAAATTCAGAATTTCAAACCTGAAGAATATTGGTCTATTGACGCTCAATTTCAAAAAGATGATGACAGTTTTGAAGGATCTTTTTATGGAATTGACGGGAAAAAACAAGAGCTGAAATCTGAAGAGGATGTCAAAGCGGTTACGGAAAAACTGGACGGCAAACAGTTCTCGATTGATAAAGTCAATAAACGTGAACGGAAACGTAATCCTGCCAAACCATTCATTACGTCGTCACTTCAGCAGGAAGCCGCCCGGAAACTGAACTTCCGAGCTAAAAAAACCATGATGGTTGCCCAGCAGCTTTATGAAGGGATTGACCTTGGTAAGAAAGCCGGTGGCATAACCGGTCTCATAACATACATGCGTACGGATTCCACAAGGATTTCGGAGACTGCCAAACAGGAGACAAAAGGCTATATTGAAGAGAACTATGGGAAAAGCTATCTGGGGTTTTCCGGAAAAGCAAAAAAACAAGAAGGTGCTCAGGATGCCCATGAAGCTGTAAGGCCGACTTCCATCATGCGCGATCCTAAGTCCCTAAAACCTGTTTTATCGCGTGATCAATACCGCCTTTATAAGCTTATCTGGGAGCGTTATCTGGCGAGTCAAATGGCGCCGGCTGTTATGGATACGATGACCGTCCATTTGCTGAATAATGGCGTTGAATTCAGGGCGACCGGGTCAAAAGTGAAATTCAAAGGCTTCATGAAAGTATATGTAGAAGGCAGCGATGATAAGAAAAAGGATGAAAATAAATATTTACCTGACTTATCCGAGGGAATGACTGCACATGCTCAAGAGATCACCCCAAACCAGCACTTCACCCAACCGCCGCCAAGATATACCGAAGCGAGACTGGTCAGAACTATGGAAGAAAAGGGGATTGGGCGTCCTTCAACGTATGCACCGACTCTGGACACAATTCAGCGTCGTGGTTATGTTCAATTGGACAACAAACGATTTGTCCCTACGGAGCTTGGTGAAATTATTAACGATATTCTGAAGGAATTTTTCCCTAAAATCATTGATATTGATTTTTCGGTCCAAATGGAAGAAGATTTGGACTCGGTTGAAGAAGGGAAAGCCGAATGGGTCAAAGTTCTGGATGACTTTTACGGTGACTTCCGAAAACGGCTGGAAAAAGCAGAACAGGAAATGGAAAAGATTGAGATAAGAGATGAGCCTGCCGGAATCACATGTGAAAATTGCGGTCATGAAATGGTTTATAAAATGGGAAGATATGGTAAGTTTCTGGCTTGCTCCAATTTTCCAGAGTGCCGTAATACGAAACCGATTTTGAAAAAAATAGGGGTTACATGTCCTAAATGCAAACAAGGTGACGTCGTTGAACGAAAATCGAAGAAGAATCGAAAATTTTATGGATGTGAACGTTATCCTGAATGTGATTTTGTCTCATGGGATAAACCTATTTCAAGACCGTGTCCGAGATGTGATTCATTGCTTGTTGAAAAGAAAACTAAAAAAGAAACACGTGTACAATGCACGAATTGTGATTATAAAGAGAGTGCTGAAAACTGACTGCCTGCATATAACAGGCAGTTTTCTTTTTGTTTGAACAGGGTATTGATTAAAGGACTTGAATTGAAATATGGCAGTTTTTTAACAATGTTTAATAGTTTTTTGATAATTCAATTCTTATGTATTGACTAACCAGATTGAAACAGATATAATTGCGCATTGGTAAGGTAATTTACTTGACAGTATCAATGAATACACTTGATATAGTTGGGCGATTAGGAGACTTTGCTCATTTTTTTCGAATGAATTGCGCTCATTTCAGAATTTTGTTATTATTTAGTTAAGTTCATTGCTTTGGTATTGTTTTTATGGTATGCTTTACAAGCTTGTAACGAGGTGTGAAATTGAGTAATTTTACTGAGCAAAGCAAGGCATTCAAAATGTTTTTGCAAGTTGAAAAAAATGCTTCGCCATATACCGTTCAAAGTTATATGGATGATTTGGAAGACTTTAATTTATTTTTAATTCAAGAAAATATCAGCAACCTGAAAGATGTTGATTACCGTACAATCCGTGTCTATCTGACAAGGCTATATGAGAAAAAACTGGGGAGACGGTCTGTTTCACGGAAAATATCCAGTCTGAAAAGTTTTTACCGATATATGGAACAAAATGACCTTGTGGCAGATAACCCATTTATCTATATCAGCCTGCCAAAAGCTGCTAAGCCCATACCAGGGTTTCTTTATACGGAAGAATTGGAAAAATTGTTTGAGATAAATGATTTAGATGATCCGATTGGGCAGCGGAATCAAGCATTAATTGAAACACTTTATGCCACGGGGATTCGTGTGAGTGAATGTCAGCGGATGGAAATTAAAGATATTGATTTTTCGATCAGTACTATGTTCATTCGAGGGAAGGGCAATAAGGAACGCTATGTCCCGTTTGGCCGCTTTGCAGAAGTTGCACTCGAAATGTACATAAATAATGGAAGAAGAAAATTGCGGGAAAAATCACCAGCTGCAACAAATGCTATTTTTTTGAATGCCAGAGGCGGACCATTGACTGCCAGAGGGATGCGGCTGATTTTAAATAAAATGGTTGAAAAAGCTGCTTTGACAGTTCATGTCCACCCGCATAAACTGCGTCACACTTTTGCAACGCATATGCTGAACGAAGGGGCTGATCTCCGGACGGTTCAGGAATTGCTGGGGCATGAGAATTTATCTTCGACGCAGATATATACACATGTCACCAAAGACCGTTTGCGTCATGTATATATGAATAGTCATCCACGTGCTAAGAGTGATTTCTTCTTAAAGAGAGGTGATGAAAGTGACAACTGAGATGCATGCCACGACAATCTTTGCCCTCAGGCATGGTGGTCAATGTGCCATGAGCGGTGACGGGCAAGTGACAATGGGCGATGCTGTTGTTATGAAACATAATGCCAGGAAAGTCCGAGTGCTATACCAGGGGCAGGTGCTCGCCGGGTTTGCAGGTTCTGTTGCAGACGCCTTTACGTTGTTTGAAAAATTCGAAGGGAAACTTGAGGCTTTTGATGGCAACCTGGCAAGAGCTGCGGTTGAATTGGCAAAAGAATGGCGGAGTGATAAAGTTTTGCGGAAACTTGAAGCATTGCTTATCGTTATGAATAAGGATAAGATGTTTCTGGTATCAGGAACCGGTGAGGTCATTGAGCCTGATGATGGCATTCTCGCAATTGGTTCAGGAGGAAACTATGCTTTGAGTGCCGGCAGGGCGTTAGTGAGACATGCAGACGGATTGACAGCTAAGGAGATAGCTCAAACAGCATTGGAAATTGCCAGTGAAGTCTGTGTCTATACGAATGACCATATTACCCTGGAGGTACTTGATGAATAAGGAGGCCTTGTTTGAATGGGAATTGACTATACTCCAAAACAAATCGTAAATCAGCTGGATCAATATATAGTCGGTCAGGCCGACGCAAAAAAATCGGTCGCTGTAGCACTAAGAAACAGGTACCGCCGGAATAAACTTGACGACAAGATAAAAGATGAGATTGTCCCGAAGAACATTCTGATGATCGGTCCGACTGGTGTCGGCAAGACGGAAATTGCACGGCGACTTGCAAACTTGGTCGGTGCGCCTTTTGTCAAAGTGGAAGCCACCAAGTTTACCGAAGTCGGTTATGTTGGACGTGATGTTGAGTCGATGGTTCGTGATTTGGTTGAAATGGCCTTGCGAAAGGTAAAAGAAGAAAAAATGAATGAAGTGAAAGACCGTGCGGAAAAGGAAGCAAACAGGAAACTCGTAGAACTGCTCGTGCCACAGGCTAAAAAACAGAACAATAATAACAATATGAAGAACCCATTCGAGATGTTATTTGCCGGACAGGAAAATAATGATGACGACGACAATGATTCTTCTCCCAAAGATGAAGAAATCCGCAATAAGCGCAAACGGGTGGAGCATCAACTGGAATTGGGCGAATTGGAAGATAGTATCGTAACGGTTGAAATTGAAGAGCAATCATCATCAATGTTCGATATGCTGCAAGGATCCGGGATGGAGCAGATGGGAATGAACATGCAGGATGCTCTCGGTCAATTCATGCCGAAGAAAACAAAGAAGCGTAAACTTCCTGTTTCTGAAGCCCGGAAAGTGCTGGCCACTCAGGAAGCTCAAAAGCTTGTCGACATGGATGAAGCAGCTCAAGAGGCCGTTAACCGTGCAGAGCAGTCGGGGATTCTTTTCATCGATGAAATCGATAAAGTCTCCGGCAAACAGGACAATCAGACGAATGTCTCAAGAGAAGGCGTACAGCGGGATATTCTGCCAATTGTGGAAGGCTCGACGGTCGTCACAAAGCATGGCCCCGTGAAGACAGACCATATGCTGTTTATTGCAGCCGGTGCATTTCACAATGCGAAGCCCTCTGATTTAATACCTGAACTTCAGGGTAGATTCCCTATAAGGGTTGAATTAGGGAAATTGGCTGTTGAAGATTTCAAACGGATTCTGATGGAACCTTCAAATGCTTTATTGAAACAATATTCAGCATTATTAAAAACAGAAGGTATAAATGTAAAGTTTACAGACAATGCTGTAAATAGATTGGCAGAAATTGCCTTACAGGTGAATCAGGAGACGGACAATATCGGTGCAAGAAGACTGCATACGATATTGGAAAAACTGCTGGAAGATTTATCATTTGAAGCACCGGATGTTAATATGGAAACGATTGAAATTACAGATGATTATGTTGATAAGAAGTTAAGCAATATTATTAAAAACAAAGACTTAAGTCAGTTTATTCTTTAAACTGACTGAAATGGAGGCTATAAAATGGAACTTTTAGAACGCGCACGAAAAATTAATGCAATGCTGCAAAAAACAACAGGAAAATCAGTGAATTTTAATGACATGTCGGCAACGCTGAGAGATGTCATCAAGGGTAATGTGTTTATTGTCAGCAGACGGGGTAAATTATTGGGTTATGCTATTAATCAGGAAATTGAAAATGAACGCATGAAATCTATGCTGGAAGAAAGACAATTTCCTGAAGAATACACGCAAGGTTTGTTTAATATTTTTGAAACAACAGCCAATCTTGATATCGACAGTCCATTTACCGCTTTTCCGGTAGAGAATCGTGAATTATTCAAAAATGGCTTAACGACCATTGTTCCAATCATCGGTGGGGGAGAACGTCTTGGCACATTGGTGTTGGGCAAGCTGTCTGAGAGTTTCAATGATGATGACCTTCTGCTCGGAGAATACGGTGCAACCGTCGTTGGCATGGAAATTTTGCATGGAAAAACGGAAGAAATTGAAGTGGAAGCCAGGAGTAAAGCGGTAGTACAAATGGCCATCAGTTCACTTTCCTACAGTGAGCTTGAAGCAATTGACCATATTTTCGAAGAGCTGAATGGAAAAGAAGGATTGCTGGTTGCCAGTAAAATTGCTGACAGAGTCGGCATTACCAGATCAGTTATCGTTAATGCACTGCGCAAACTTGAAAGCGCCGGGGTAATTGAATCCCGCTCACTCGGAATGAAAGGAACTTACATTAAAGTATTGAACGATAAGTTCCTGGTTGAATTGGAAAAATTACGCTCCAGGTAATTGAACCATATCTATTGAAAAAACGGCTGTCCCGAACAGCCGTTTTTTATGGAAAATTTTTATGTGAATCTAATCATGAAAATTGAAATTTCTTAACTGAACGAAATTAAAGATGAAAATCGCCGGCTCGAAAAACGACCTATCCCTGAAGGTATAGGGATAAAAGAGATTGCACGACAATTGAACTGTGGAAAACCAAAGCAGAGCTAATTGTAAAAATTAATAAGAAAGCTGATAATAAGGCTTGATTGGTCATGATTGTTGTGATATATTTACTTTTGGTGTAAGACTGTGTTTGCAACAAAATGTGAACATAAATACACACGCTTCGTGATTTGCATATCCGGTGCCACAACAAAAGCTGTTTCCAGTCAAAGGAATCATCACTGTGGTCATATGCAAAGATGACCTGAAGCGGAGGTAAAAACCATTAGGAGGAATTTTTTATGTCAGTTATTTCAATGAAACAATTGCTGGAAGCTGGTGTGCATTTTGGACATCAGACCCGCCGCTGGAATCCGAAGATGAAAAAATACATCTTCACGGAGCGGAATGGCATTTATATCATCGACTTGCAAAAAACCGTGAAAAAAGTTGATGAAGCGTACAATTATGTAAAAGATATTGCTGCAAATGGCGGCTCTGTTCTTTTCGTGGGCACAAAGAAACAGGCCCAGGATTCAGTTCGTGATGAAGCAACACGTTCCGGAATGTTTTACGTTAACCAGCGCTGGTTAGGTGGAACACTAACAAATTTCCAGACAATCCGCACACGAATCAACCGTCTGAAAGATATTGAGCGTATGGAAGAAGACGGCACATTTGATGTACTGCCGAAAAAAGAGGTTGTCGGTCTATTGAAAGAAAAAGATCGTCTTGTCAAATTCCTTGGCGGTATCAAAGAAATGAATAAAATTCCTGATGCAATGTTTGTAATAGACCCTCGTAAAGAGCGTATCGCAATTGCTGAGGCGCATAAATTGAACATCCCGATCATTGCAATGGTTGATACGAACTGCGATCCGGATGAAATCGATTATGTTATTCCGGCAAATGACGACGCAATTCGTGCTGTTAAATTGATGACGTCCAAAATGGCGGATGCTATCTTGGAAGTTAAGCAAGGCGAAGAGACTGAAGAAGTACAGGCAGAGGAAGAACAGTCTGATGAAGAAACGGTTGCTGCAGAAACCGAAACAAATAATGAGTAATTTTTAAAAGGACAGGTGATAAGAGGATATGAGCCTTTTATCACCTTTTTTTTCAAGGTGAGAACGGATATACTTTTAAGGAGGATTATTCACTATGGCGATTACCGCAAAATTAGTTAAAGAGCTTCGTGAAACAACCGGTGCCGGTATGATGGATTGTAAAAAAGCACTTCAGGAAACTGAAGGTGATATGGATAAGGCGGTTGAATTCCTGCGTAAAAAAGGAATGGCGAAAGCTGCGAAAAAAGCTAACCGTATTGCTGCTGAAGGTTTGGCTCATATAGAGGTTGACGGGAATACAGCAGTGCTTTTGGAAGTAAACTGTGAAACAGACTTTGTCACAAAAAATGATCAGTTCAAACAACTTCTTGATGAATTAGGCAGCCATCTTGTTAAGCAAAAACCTGAGACAGTTGATGAAGCTTTGGCCCAGCCGATTCACGGCGATGGTGACACAGTTGAAAATTATATCAATGCAACAGTTGGCAAAATCGGAGAAAAAATCTCACTCCGTCGTTTCGCATTGATGAATAAAACAGACAGCGACGCATTCGGTGCTTATCTTCATATGGGCGGATCAATCGGTGCTCTGGTCCTGCTGGAAGGTACAACTGATGAAGAACTTGCTAAAGACATTGCCATGCATGCGGCGGCCGTCAGCCCTCGTTATGTTTCAAGAGATGAAGTTCCGGAAGAAGAAGTTAACAGTGAACGTGAAGTCCTGAAGACCCAGGCACTGAATGAAGGAAAGCCCGAGCATATTGTCGAAAAAATGGTTGAAGGCCGTTTAGGTAAATTCTATGAAGAGATTTGCCTGCTTGAACAGGATTTTGTTAAAGACCCTGATCAAAAGGTGAAAAAGTTTGTATCTGACAAAGGTGCAGAAGTCAAAACATTTGCCCGCTATGCTGTCGGTGAAGGAATGGAAAAACGTGAAGAAAACTTCGCCGAAGAAGTCAAGAATCAAATGAATAAATAATGGCACAGGTTGTAATGGGGAACGCGCAAGGTGGTTCCCTATTTCACTAATACATGATATAAAACAGTGAAAAAACCCTTTACTGAGCGAAGTTCACTTTTATTGAATATTTAATATTCTATAATTCTGATGGAGGTAATCATGACAACAGCTCGATACCGTAGAATTGTGTTAAAATTAAGTGGCGAAGCATTAAGTGGCGAACAAGGTTATGGAATTGAACCACAAGTGATTCAATCGGTTGCATCGCAGATTAAAGAGGTTGCCGAGCTGGGAGTGGAAGTGGCTGTCGTCGTCGGCGGCGGAAATATATGGCGCGGCAAAGTCGGCAGTGAGATGGGAATGGATCGTGCCACTGCAGACTATATGGGGATGCTGGCAACGATTATGAATTCCCTGGCGCTCCAGGATAGTCTGGAGAATAATGGCATACCGACTCGTGTACAGACTTCAATTGAAATGCGGCAGGTAGCTGAGCCCTATATAAGAAGAAAGGCAATACGACATCTCGAAAAAAAGCGTGTTGTCATTTTTGCTGCCGGAACCGGAAATCCTTATTTTTCAACCGATACCACAGCGGCGTTGCGGGCTGCTGAAATTGAAGCTGAAGTTATTTTAATGGCTAAAAATAATGTCGATGGTGTTTATTCCGACGATCCAAAAGTCAATAATGAAGCAGAAAAATACACTGAGATCTCCTATATGCAAATGCTGAATGAGGGACTTGGTGTAATGGATTCAACTGCGTCTTCGTTATGCATGGATAACGATATAAGGTTAATCGTCTTTTCCATTACAGAAAAAGGCAACATTAAACGTGTTGTTGAAGGCGATCCAATTGGTACAACGATAAGGGGGGACTGATCATGTCCGATCAAACCATAAAAGAAACACGAAGTAAAATGGAGCAAGCTGTCCAGGCTTTTTCCAAAAACCTGGCAACAATTCGGGCCGGACGCGCAAACCCGGCAATTTTAGACAGTGTTGTTGTTGACTATTATGGTGCTGCAACACCACTTAATCAATTGTCCACCGTTTCTGCACCTGAAGCAAGACTTCTGGTGATTACACCGTTTGACAAATCAGCTATAAACAATATTGAAAAAGGGATTCAAAAAGCTGATTTGGGCCTCTCGCCATCCAGTGATGGCAATGTTATTCGGATTAATATTCCGGCATTAACTGAAGAACGACGCAAAGAATTGGTGAAAGTTGTTGGCAAATATGCTGAAGAGGCACGTGTTCAAGTCAGAAACGTGCGGCGTGAGTCGAACGATCAGCTGAAGAAAGCCGAAAAAAATGGTGATTTGACTGAAGATGACCTTAAGAAAGAACAGGAAAACGTTCAAAAGGAAACTGACAAGCACATTAACAAAATTGATACCCACGTCAAAGATAAAGAAAAAGAAATATTGGAAGTTTAAGGATGAAGGTATAGTCAAATATGATGCTGTCGCCCTCTTGTCTAAGAGGGCTTTTGTTTCCATCAAAAAATACTTTCAGCAAATTATAATGCAAGCAGGCAACTGCCGGATATTAACAACCTTAAAATATGAGAAAAACTTAAGATTGCAATCACAATCCAGGTTTTTCTGATATTTTAAGGCAAAATATTGACTGACAGTGATATAATGGTAACTCATCCTAATAGGATAATAATAGCGTATCACTCTGTGCTTGGCACGGAGTTAACAGTGAATGGTTGTTAGGCTTCACTAAAGGTATCGGAGGACAAATCATGTCAATGAAACTTCCCTTTTTTAACAGTAAAAAAATGAATACGAACGAATTATCAGACATGGACAACATCCCAAAACATGTGGCTATCATCATGGACGGGAATGGCCGGTGGGCAAAAAAACGGGGGCTTCCCCGGATTGCAGGTCATAAAGAGGGAATGGATGTTGTAAGACAAATTGCAAAAGCAGCATCCAATTGCCATATTGAGATTCTGACTTTATATGCTTTTTCAACTGAAAACTGGAGACGGCCCAAATCAGAGGTTGATTATCTCTTGAGGCTGCCTAAAGAGTTTTTACATATCTATTTGCCTGAACTGATCGAAAATAACATTAAAATCGAAACGATTGGAAATTTCGATGTGCTTCCCGATTACACGAAAGAAGCGGTCAATTATGCAAAAGAGAAGACAAAAGATAATGATGGATTAATCCTTAATTTTGCATTAAACTATGGAAGTAGATTTGAAATATTACAAGCTGTCAAGCAAGTCATAACAGATATGGAAAATACAGAACTGTCGCTGGATAAGCTTGATGAGCAACTATTTTCGAAGTACCTCTATACAACAGGGCTTGCGGAACCGGATCTTCTCATTCGGACTAGCGGTGAAAAGCGGTTAAGCAATTTTATGTTATGGCAGGTTGCTTATTCGGAATTCTGGTTTACTGATGTCCTATGGCCGGATTTTACAGAAGACACCTTTATACAGGCTCTGAATGATTATCAGCAGAGAAAGCGGCGGTATGGAGGCGTTTAAGGAGCATAACAGATGAAACAACGAATTCAAACATCCATTATAGCATTTCTTATATTTATCCCTTTGGTTATTATTGGCGGTATTATTTTTGACTTATTTGTGTGCTTGCTGGCGGTTATAGCTCTGATTGAACTCACCCGCATGCGCAAAGTAACCAATTATTATGTTCCGGTCACACTCGCAATTTTATTTTTACTGTTATTAATCCTGCCTGAGGCTGCCGGTATATTGTATGGTATCGACAATTCAGAATTAATTATAGCATTCGTTTTAATTATGTTGTCATATACGGTATTGGTAAAGAATAAATTTACATTTGATGATGCCGGTTTTATTTTGCTTTCGATCATTTATGTTGGAATGGGATTTTTCTATCTGATAGATACCAGAGACGGTCAAAGTGCTTCCGGTCTCACGAATTTATTTTATGCTCTGATTGTCATATGGGCGACCGATACCGGAGCATATTTTTTCGGACGGGCGTTTGGCAAACATAAATTATGGCCTCGAATAAGCCCGAATAAAACGGTGGAGGGAGCAGTTGGCGGGATTGTGCTTTCTGTCCTGGTCGGAGTTATTTTTCATATTGCCTTCCCTTTTTCGTATGATATGATGATTGTAATCGTAGTGACTGTATTGGCATCTATTACAGGACAAATTGGGGATTTGGTCGAGTCAGCATTCAAACGTCATTATGATGTTAAGGACTCAGGTAATTTATTGCCCGGCCACGGCGGGATTCTCGATCGGCTCGACAGTCTTTTATTCGTTCTGCCGGTACTCCATTTAATAAATTTCTTTACGTGATTTTCCGGTAAACGACAGGAAGAAGTCTATTGTAAATAACCTCATTAATAAAAGGACGGTGCTTGTAATGACCACAGTTATAGCGTTTATATTCATGTTTGGTCTGCTTGTATTCATACATGAATTCGGTCATTTGATATTTGCCAAACGGGCAGGAATGCTTGCTCGTGAATTTGCGATCGGGTTTGGCCCAAAGGTATTTTCTTTTACAAAAAACGAAACAGTCTATACAATCCGTCTGCTTCCGATCGGAGGTTATGTGCGTGTTGCCGGTGAAGACCCGGAAATTATCGAATTAAAGCCGGGTCAGCATATCGGTTTGGAATTCGGCGAGAATGGAAAAGTAAACAAAATTATTGTTAATCATAAATCAAAGCACCCTGACGCTCGCATTATCGAGGTTGAGCACGCTGATTTGGATCATGAGCTGATTATCCAGGGCTATGAACCGGATGAGGAAAATGAGAAATTAGACTTTCAAGTGGACCCTAAAGCGTTTTTCGTGATGGATGAGGAAGAAACACAGATTGCACCATATGACCGGCAGTTTGCTTCCAAAAGTGTCGGCAAACGGGCAATGCAATTATTTGCGGGCCCAATGATGAATTTTGTGCTGGCTATCGTCATTTTCTTAATCGTTGGATTTAGTCAGGGCATTCCTGTTGATGAAGCTCAAATATCCGGTGTTGTGCCTGACACGCCAGCGGAAGAAGCAGGATTCCAGGTTGGTGATGAAGTGGTGCAAATTGACGGAAGCGCTATTTCCACCTGGGAAGAATTCACCGAAATTGTCCGGAATAACCCTGAGGAAGAATTGAGTATGACGGTGCAGCGTGACGGCGGAACAGAAACGTTAGCCATAACGCCTGCAAAAATTGAATCACAAGGAGCTGCAATCGGACAGGCTGGGGTTCAAAGAGCTTTTGAAAAATCCTTCTTCGGTACATTTCAGTATGGCTTTGAACAAACATATGATACAACAACATTGATCCTGACCAATCTTGGCATGCTCATAACCGGACAGCTGCCAATTGAAACCTTGTCAGGTCCTGTAGGCATTTATGATGCAACAGATCAGGTTGTTCAATCAGGTTTTACGACTTTCCTCATGTGGACAGCTATCTTAAGTGTCAACTTAGGAATAGTCAATTTAGTGCCAATTCCTGCACTCGATGGCGGACGGCTGCTATTTGTAGGGATTGAAGCTGTTCGCGGAAAACCGATGGACCCCCAGAAAGAAGGGATTGTTCATTTTGTCGGTTTTGCATTGTTAATGTTACTGATGATTGTTGTCACATGGAACGATATTCAGCGACTATTTTTGTGAATTTAGCTTAAAGTGCGTGTTCAAAAAGGAGGATAAAGTGAAACTTCATTCAGCGGAATGATTTTCTCCGCTGAATGTTAATTGAACAGAATCGGGTATTTATGGTCTGTTAGCCGCTGTGTTTTGGCGGGTTACTGATCATTATATGCGGGGAAAAAAGGACCGAGAAATTCGAGGCGGCGAAATTTCGAGCACAGAAAAACTCCCCCCCGAATTTACATCGCACGAAGGAAAAGCGTATTTCTTTTCCAAGGAGCGGAATGTATGCCTTTAGATATATGAGTAGCGATGAAACAAGCCAACTAGAAACACCGATGTGTCATTGTTACCGGACTTTTTGAACAGTTTCTTAAAGCACGATTAGTGGGACGGCTGAACGGCTTTAACCCTTGTCTATAATTTTATTGGCAAGGGTTTTCTATCATTATTGCCAGCACTGAGCTGCAATTGAAAGGAAAATGATAATGGACATCTCAAAACAAGAAAAAATGAATCTGCTCTTGCAACAGCTGGAGATCCCAGAAAATTACATAGAAGACTATTTCATTGAAAGTCAATTGATCAAACTTGAAGTTCATAAACAATCCAAAAAATGGCATTTCCACATCGGGGTACAACAATTGCTGCCGACAGAAATATATGCACTGCTTAACGCCAGGCTGCAGGAAACATTTCAGCAGTTTGCTCAAATTGATCTGACTTTATATACAGATGACAAAACGTGTGACAGTGGAACGATTCGTGCTTACTGGCAAACATTCCTCCAATCCGTATCCAATTTATCACCTGCCTATAAAGACCTGGTATTGGATCAAACACCCGAAGTAGACAATAATAAGATTATGTTAACTGCAAGAAACGAAGCAGAAGGAAATGCACTGAAGAAAAGACTTGAAGAGCCATTCCAGAATTATTGCCGAAAAATTGGTGCCAAAAATTATCTGATCCAAGTCAATGTGAATGCGGAAATGGGCGAAATGAAAAAATTCAGGGAGCAAAAAGCGCTGGAAGATCAGGAATTGGTTTTAAAAACCGTTAAAGAAAAAGAAAAGCGTGATAAAGAAAAACAAAATGAGGGGCAAAATAAACCGTTTATGCTCGGGTATAAGATTCAGGATGAACCGATGCAGATGACGGAAATTCAAGAGGAAGAACGTCGTGTTACGGTACAGGGCTATGTTTTTTCAGCAGAAATCCGCGAGCTCCGTTCCGGAAGAAGCCTGCTTATTGTAAAAGCGACGGATTATACTGACTCGCTGCAAATTAAAATGTTTTCAAAAGGTGATGAAGACGCAGCCACATTCGGCCAGTTACAGGAAGGTATGTGGATAAAGGCAAGGGGCAGCATTCAAACGGATATGTATACGAATGAGTTGGCCATGATGGCAAATGACATTCATGAAGTAAAAGTGGCAACACGGCAGGATACTGCACCTGAAGGAGAAAAACGCACTGAGTTTCACGCTCATACGACGATGAGTCAGCTGGATGCGGTTGTCTCGGCGAGTGCGCTCGTTGAAAAAGCAGCAAATTGGGGCCATAAAGCAATTGCGATTACCGATCATGCTGGCGTGCAAGGTTTTCCGGAAGCACATGCAGCCGGTGAAAAACATGGTCTGAAAGTAATCTACGGTGTGGAAGCTAATTTGGTTGATGATGGCGTACCGATAGCCTATAACGAAAATGATGCTGATTTGGAAAGTGGAACTTATGTTGTGTTTGACGTGGAAACAACAGGACTTTCAGCCGTTTATGATACGATTATTGAACTTGCGGGCGTTAAAATTCATAAAGGTGAGATCATTGACCGGTTTGAATCATTTGCTAATCCGCATCATCCATTATCCCAAACGACTACAGATTTGACTGGCATAACTGATGATATGGTCAAGGATGCACCGGACGTTGACGATGTGCTGAAAGACTTTCATGAATGGATGGAAGATAGTATTCTTGTGGCGCATAACGCAAGCTTTGACATTGGCTTTTTAAACCAGGGTTTTCAAAAGATTAACTATGACAAAACGGTCAATCCCGTTATCGATACGCTGGAATTATCACGATTTTTGTATCCGCAGCTGAAAAACCATCGGCTGAATACGATGTGCAAGCACTTGGATATCGAACTGACACAGCACCACCGTGCGATATATGATGCTGAAGCAACTGGTTATCTGTTATGGAAATTGGTGAAAGGACTGCTTGCTGAAGATATTACGAATCACAATCAATTAAACAATCATATGGGTGAAGGCGACGCTTATAAACGCTCACGCCCGTCGCACTGCATATTGGTTGCCCAGACTCAGGAAGGCTTGAAAAATCTTTATAAGCTCGTGTCCTATGCGCATGTCAATTATTTCTACCGGGTGCCACGCATTCCAAGGTCTCTTTTGCAAAAACACCGCAAAGGAATTCTTGTCGGGACAGCGTGTGATCAGGGTGAAGTGTTTGAGGCCATGATGCAAAAGTCGGCAGACGAAGCAGAAAAAGCAGCTGCATTTTATGATTATATTGAAGTGCAGCCACCTTCTAACTATGCCCATTTAATCGAGAAAGAACTCGTCCAGAATGAAGCACAGATTTTAGACATTATTACAAAACTGACAGAGATGGGAGAACGTCTGAATAAACCGGTGCTGGCCACTGGAAATGTCCATCATCTTGAAGAACATGATAAAATCTATCGGCAAATTCTGATAGCATCTCAAGCTGGCAATCCATTAAACAGACAAACGCTGCCGGATACATCATTTAGGACGACAGATGAGATGATTGAAATTTTCGGGTTTCTCGGTGAAACAAAGGCTAAAGAAGTCGTTGTGGATAACACCAACGCATTATCAGACAAAATTGAAGAAGTGTCTCCAGTTCGGGATGGTCTTTTCACACCGACAATTGAAGGTGCTGAACAAGAAATGCGTGACCTTTGTTATAATCGAGCTAAACAGATTTATGGTGATCCAGTTCCCGAAATCGTTACAGACAGGCTTGAAAAAGAACTGTCCAGCATTATAGGGCATGGCTTTTCTGTTATCTATTTGATTTCTCATAAACTTGTTAAAAAGTCATTGGATGACGGTTATCTTGTGGGCTCACGCGGTTCCGTCGGGTCTTCCCTTGTTGCTACCATGTCAGAAATTACCGAAGTAAATCCATTGCCGCCGCATTATGTATGTACTCAATGCCATTACAATGAATTTATCAGAGATGGTTCAATCGGAAGCGGTTTTGATTTAGAAGATAAGGCGTGTCCGGAGTGCGGTACACCGTTAACGAAGGATGGGCAGGATATCCCATTTGAGACCTTCCTTGGGTTCAAGGGAGACAAAGTACCTGATATTGATTTGAACTTTTCCGGTGAATATCAGCCGATAGCTCACAACTATACAAAAGTTCTGTTTGGCGAAGAAAAAGTTTATCGAGCAGGAACCATTGGCACGATTGCAGAAAAGACAGCCTATGGTTATGTGAAAGGCTACGCATCAGATAAACAGCTGGTATATAAAAATGCTGAAGTAGATCGACTTGTACAAGGCTGTACAGGTGTAAAACGGACAACCGGGCAGCATCCGGGCGGGATCATTGTCGTACCGGAGGATAAGGAAATTTTTGATTTCACACCGATCCAATACCCGGCTGACGATCGTAACAGTGAATGGCAGACAACACACTTTGATTTCCATTCAATTGATGATAATTTATTAAAGCTTGATATACTTGGTCACGATGATCCAACAGTCATTCGAATGCTGCAGGATTTAAGCGGTATCGATCCAAAGACGATTCCGACGGATGATGAAGAAGTGATGAAGATATTTTCCGGTCCGGAATCACTCGGACTGACACCTGAACAAATTAATTGTAAAACAGGAACATTGGGAGTGCCGGAGTTCGGCACCCGGTTCGTCAGACAGATGCTTGAAGATACGAAACCGAACACCTTTGCAGAACTTGTGATTATATCCGGATTGTCGCATGGTACAGACGTATGGCTGGGGAACGCAGAAGAACTGATTAATGATGGTATTTGTGAACTCCCCGATGTTATCGGCTGCCGTGATGACATTATGGTATATCTGCTCCATAAAGGCCTCGAACCATCACTTGCTTTTACGATTATGGAATATGTACGTAAAGGCAGAGGCTTGAAAGATGAATGGATTGACGAAATGAAAAAGCATGGCGTTCCTGACTGGTATATTGAATCCTGCAAAAAAATTAAATATATGTTCCCTAAAGCTCACGCTGCAGCTTATGTTCTGATGGCCGTTCGAATCGCGTATTTCAAAGTCCATTATCCGATTTATTTTTATGCGGCTTACTTTTCTGTACGTGCAGGCGATTTTGAACTGGATACAATGGTTAAAGGGCCCAATGCCATCAGGCAGCGTATTGAAGCTATTACAGCCAAAGGCAATGACGCCCCGCCAAAAGAGAAAAGTCTATTAACGGTACTGGAAGTAGCACTTGAGATGTGCGAGCGAGGCTATTCGTTTCAAAAGGTTGATTTATATCAGTCAAAAGCATCGGAATTCATTGTCGACGGTAACTCATTGATTCCGCCTTTTGATGCGGTAGATGGCCTGGGGACAAATGCTGCAATTAACATTGTCAATGCTCGCCAAGAAGGTGAATTCCTTTCCAAAGAAGATCTTCGCCAACGGAGTAAGATTTCCAAAACAGTACTGGAATATCTTGATAACCATGGCTGTCTGGAAGGAATGGCTGATAAAAACCAATTGTCATTATTTTAGTTAATTTTTCAAGAGTTGCAGGCGAAGCTTTTGCAAAGGAAGGTAACGAAAGAGCACAGGTGAAATGTTATACATTGTGAAACTTTTTGCATGAATATGGTAAACGAAACAACATTCATCACCTATCAATCATTATTTGCGTTGATGAGATAGCCACGTCTTGCAACATGAAGTCCAATATGATATAGTTCTATTGGTAAGCAGTGGTACGAACGTTTAAAGAGTGGGTGGGGCCCGCTCTTTCTTCATACTTGAATCTTTTCACATGTCTTCCCTTGCCACCTCGTTTGGCAGGGGTTTTATATTCATGAGAGGTCAAATGCAAATGAAAAGGCCACACGCAGTCCATACTAATCAATAATGACAATTGAATTAAGGAGGATATGTGTTGAGCGAAATTGTAAAAACAACAAAAGAATTAGTCGAACCGGTTTTGCAGGAAAAAGGATTGGAATTAGTCGACGTTGAATATGTAAAAGAAGGGAAAAACTGGTTTCTGCGGGTTTATATTGATAAAGAAAACGGTGTTGACATCGATGAATGTGGTGTTGTCTCTGAACAGCTCGGTGAGAAACTGGACGAAAAGGACCTGATAAAGGGAATGTATTTCCTGGAAGTATCATCCCCGGGGGTTGAACGCCCATTAAAATCAAAAGAGGATTTTGAGAAAAATGTTGGCAGCAATGTATATGTGAAACTGTATGAGCCGATAAATGGAGAAAAAGAGTATGAAGGACTACTAGATACATTTTCTGACGAAACGGCAGTTATTAACTATCGGATAAAGACGCGTGAGAAACAGGTTGAAATACCCTACAAAAAAATTGCTAAAGCCAGATTATCTGTATCATTGTAAAGGGGGAAACGAAAAAGTGAGCAATCAGCTGTTTGATGCGATTGATTATTTGGAAAAGGAAAAGGGAATTGACAAGGACGTATTGATGGAAGCTCTTGAAGCTGCTTTAATATCTGCCTATAAAAAGAATTTCAAATCAGCTACGAATGTTCGGGTGGATATTGATGAAGAATCAGCATCAATGCGTGTTTTTTCAAGGAAAACAGTGGTTGAAGAAGTCGACAACAGTTTGGAAGAAATCTCATTGGAAGAAGCAAGAGATGTTGATCCGAATTATGAAACCGAAGATGTTATAGAGGTCGAAGTAACACCAAAAGATTTTGGGCGGATTGCCGCTCAGGCCGCTAAGCAAGTTGTCACCCAGCGGGTCAGGGAAGCAGAACGCGGTGTTATTTTCAGCGAATATGTCGACCGGGAAGAAGATATTATGACCGGTATTATTTCACGAAAAGACCATCGCTTCGTATATGTTAATCTCGGAAAAATTGAAGCAAAACTTGCTGAATCGGAGCAAATGCCGACTGAAGATTACTATGTTCATGATCGTTTAAAGGTTTTTGTCAATAAAGTCGAGAATACCAGCAAAGGACCACAGATTTATATCTCGCGTTCACATCCGGGGCTTTTGAAACGCTTGTTTGAAATGGAAGTACCCGAAATATATGATGGTACTGTTGAAATCAATTCGGTGGCTCGTGAAGCAGGCGACCGTTCCAAAATATCAGTGCATGCAGATGATCCGGAAATCGATGCTGTCGGCTCCTGTGTCGGACAAAGAGGCCAGCGTATTCAAGTGGTCGTGGATGAATTAAAAGGCGAAAAAATTGATGTTGTCGAATGGTCAGAAGATCCTGTCGTTTACGTCTCCAATGCTCTGAGCCCGTCTAAAGTAGTCGACGTACTCGTAGATGAAGAAGATAAAGCGACAACAGTTATCGTTCCGGACTATCAATTGTCTCTGGCAATCGGAAAACGCGGTCAAAACGCTCGCCTGGCAGCGAAGTTAACCGGCTGGAAAATTGATATAAAAAGTGAAACAGAAGCTCGTGAACAAGGACTTTTGGAAGAGGAAGACGGTAATCAGACTGAAGAATCCTATTCTGACATTGATGAAGACTTGTTTGAATAAGGAGGAATACAGATGGCCAAGCAGAAAAAAATACCACAACGCAAATGTGTTGTAACGAATGAAATGAAGCCTAAAAAAGAAATGATTCGTATCGTCCGCAATAAAGAAGGCGATGTTTTCATCGATCCAACAGGTAAAAAAAACGGACGCGGGGCTTACCTCTCAAACGATATTGCTGTCATTGAAAAGGCTGAAAGAACAGGTATATTAAATCGGCAGCTGGACACACATGTCGATCCGATGATTTATTATGAATTAAAAGAGTTAGTTGAAGGCAACTCAGATGAATGAACGTTATCTAAATATTGTCGGTTTGGCCTATCGTGCCCGAAAGTGTTCAGTCGGGGAAGAAACGATTGTCAAAGATATTCAAAAAAAAAGAGCTAAACTTATACTTTTGGCAAATGATATCGGTGCGCAAACACGAAAAAAAATCACTGATAAATGCAAGAGCTATAATATTCCATTTGAAGAAGTTGATGATAGAATAACGCTAGCACATGCGATCGGAAAATCCCAAACTGTAGCTGTAGCTATTTTGGATGCGGGTTTCGCCACCAAAATCAAATCGCTGCTGGGGAAATAATCTTGGGGGTGAACTTATGAGCAAAATGCGTATATATGAATATGCAAAGCAGAACAATACGACAACTAAAGAAGTCATTCAGTATTTAAAAGACTTGAATATTGATGTTAAAAACCACATGTCGACAGTTTCCATCGAAACTATTGTGGAACTTGATAAAAAATTTAATCCTAAAAAGAAAGACGAAAACACAAAATCCAATCAGCAAAAACAACATCAGAACGTGTCCAATCAATCAGGGAATAGCAACAACAAACCTAAAAAAAATAATCCAAACAATCATAAGACAAAAGATCAGAGCCAGAACCGCAGAGGACAACAAAATAGAAATAATAAGCACAAGAATAATAAAAAAGGGAAGAGCAATAATTCTGCTCCTGGCTCAAAACAACAGAAACAGCAGCAAAAGCCAGCTAAGAAAACACCTGAAAAAATCACTTACAGTGAGACGTTGACAGTAACCGATTTAGCTCATAAATTGAACAAAGATACATCTGAAATCCTTAAAAAATTGATGTTTCTGGGTGTTATGGCAAATAAGAACCAGGATCTTGATGATGATACGGTTGAATTGTTGTGTGACGAGTTTGGTGTAGCAGTTGAAAAGGAAATTATTTTGGAAGATACTGATTTTGATAAGTATCTTGAAGAAGACAATCCGGCTAATTTAGTTGAACGTCCTGCTGTTGTCACCATTATGGGGCATGTGGACCATGGAAAAACGACACTCTTGGATTCAATCCGTGAAACTAAAGTGACAGCAGGCGAAGCAGGCGGTATAACTCAGCATATTGGTGCCTATCAGATCGAAAATGATGGTAAAAAAATCACTTTTCTTGATACACCGGGGCACGCTGCCTTTACCAGCATGCGTTCACGCGGCGCTCAAATAACGGATATTGCCGTATTAGTAGTAGCAGCAGATGACGGTGTCATGCCTCAGACAGTGGAGGCCATTAACCATGCCAAAGCTGCTGAAGTACCGATTATTGTCGCAGTTAATAAGATGGATAAAGAAGGCGCTAATCCTGATCGTGTCATGCAAGAACTGACAGAATATGAATTAATCCCTGAAGACTGGGGAGGCGAGACCATTTTCGTTAACTTATCGGCGGTCAAGCACGAAGGTATTGATGATCTTCTCGAAATGCTGGTCCTCGTTACAGAAATGGAAGAATTGAAAGCAAATCCGAATGCTCATGCGTTTGGAACTGTTATTGAAGCACAGCTGGAAAAAGGAAGAGGATCTGTCGCAACGCTCTTAATCCAGAATGGCACATTACATGTTGGCGACTCGGTAGTTGTCGGCGATGCGTTTGGCCGTGTCCGTGCGATGGTTAATGATGAAGGAAGACGTGTTAAAACGGCTGATCCTTCAACCCCTGTGGAGATCACTGGCTTAAATCATGTTCCGCAAGCAGGAGATCAATTCTTGGTGTTCAAAGACGAGAAAAAAGCCCGCCAGGTCGGAGAAGCCCGTCAGCAAAAACACATTCAGGAAAATCGATCTGAATCATCAAAAGTAAGTCTGGATGATTTATTTGAACAGATTAAAGAAGGCGATATGAAAGAAATTAATATCGTTATTAAAGCTGATGTTCAAGGTTCTGCAGAAGCTCTGGCTTCATCGATCAGTAAAATTGATGTAGAGGGCGTTAAAATTAAAATTATTCACACCGGTGTTGGCGCGATTAAAGAATCTGATATTATTCTAGCCTCAGCATCCAATGCAGTTGTTATCGGATTTAACGTGCGCCCTGATGCCAATGCGAAAAAAGCGGCAGAATCAGAAAAAGTCGATGTCCGTCTTCACCGTGTTATCTACAAAGCGATTGAAGAAATGGAATCTGCGATGAAGGGAATGCTCGATCCTGAATATGAGGAGAAAGTCATCGGTCAGGTTGAAGTTCGTGAAACATTCAAAGTTTCTAAAATCGGAACAATTGCCGGCAGTTATGTTACAGACGGTAAAGTGACACGAAATTCAGGCGTACGTTTGATTCGTGATGGCGTTGTTAAATTTGAAGGTGAAATTGATAGTCTGAAGCGTTATAAGGATGATGTGAAAGAAGTAGCACAAAACTACGAATGCGGTATCACAATCAAAAACTTTAATGATATTAAAGAAGGCGATATGATTGAAGCATTCGTCATGGAGGAAATTGAACGCACATGATTATGTATGCTGAAGTTGAATGTCTGCTGTATGAAAGTCATTCATTGAAGCAAAAACGTTCGGTCATCAAACGAATAAGTGCAAAATTACGGAACGATTTGAATGTTGCCGTTACAGAGCTCGATTATCATGATTTATGGCAGCGTACAAAGTTTGGAATTGTGACGCTTTCCAATGAAAAAACGCATGCGGAACAGGTGATTCAAGCTGCCCTTAAGATGATTGATACATTTACTGAAGTTGAACGTACCATCACAAATGTAGAGCCTTTGTAGCGCGGACATCAAGTACTGTCCATTCCGGGGTGAAATGCGTTATTTCATTTTCACAGTGGTGTCTGAAACGCTATTTGAGAAATGCAGAATACAAGTCAAAATCCCCGCAGATTGACGTTTCATTTATACAGAGGTGAATAAAAATGAGCGATATCCGTGCAAATCGTGTAGCAGAACAAATGAAAAAAGAGTTAGGTGAGCTTATCGGCCAAAAGATAAAAGATCCGCGCATCGGATTTGTGACGGTTACAGATGTGGAAGTTACCGGAGACTTGCAGCAGGCTAAAGTATTTATCTCCGTGCTTGGAAGCGAAGAAGAAAAGCATGATACACTTGTTGGTCTTGCTAAAGCAAAAGGGTTTATCCGTTCCGAAATCGGTCAGCGTATCCGTTTGAGAAAAACACCTGAAATAACATTCGAAATTGACGAAGCCTTTGAATATGGCAATCGTATCGAGAAAATACTTCGCGATTTAAACAACTGAGCAGTATGATTACAGATTAATCTGACTCATCGTCGAGTCAGATTTTTCCTTGCAATCTTGGAAAGTAAAATTAAAATCAGTCAATTCTTCCGTCAACTATAGGAGCTGATGATATGGTTCATGGTATTTTACCTTTATGGAAACCCAAGGGGATGACCTCGCATGACTGCGTAATAAAACTACGCAGATTATTTCATACAAAAAAAGTCGGACATACCGGTACACTGGATCCGGAGGCTGAAGGTGTCTTGCCAATTTGTATTGGAAAGGCCACCAAAATCGCATCTTTTTTGACTGAGACCAAAAAAACATACATAACTGAGGTGAAGCTGGGGAGTTCAACTGAAACTGAAGATAAGACAGGTGCAGTTGTAGAATCTAAACAGGTGTCATCCCCTCCATCTCAACAGACTGTTGAAAACGTGTTACAATTATTTCGGGGTCAAATCACCCAAGTACCGCCTATGTATTCTGCGATAAAAGTTAACGGAAAGAAATTATATGAATATGCCCGGGAGAATGAAACTGTTGAACGTCCGCAGCGTGATTGTTTTATTCATCAGCTGTATCAGCTGGATGAGAAGGGCACCCGCGACAGTTTCTGGTTAAAAGTAGTTTGTTCTAAAGGAACTTATATCCGGACACTATGTGTTGATATCGGGCATCACCTTGGCTATCCGGCACATATGTCCGATTTATACAGGACTGCATCGGGTGCTATAACTAAGACAGATACGGTTACGTTTGATGAGATTGAAATGGCAGTCAGGCATAACAGACAAGAGCAATTATTGTTGCCAATAACCAGTGGACTCACGCATTTGGACCGGTTATATGTGGATGAAAGCACAAAAAAACGAATTCTTCATGGACAAAAGCTCAAGAAGGACGATTTAGTGCCCGATACCGATCCTTTTTTGGTCATGTGCAATAAAGAGGTTTTGGCCATCTATAAAACACATCCCGAGCATAATATGATGATTAAACCAGTTCGCGTTTTTAATGATCAATAAGTAAAGTGCAGGTGAAATAATTTGCGGACAATCAGATTAACCTATCCCCATACATTATTAATGGATGAACTACCGGAAACGGTTGCTGCCATCGGCTTTTTTGATGGTGTTCATAAAGGTCATCAGCAGCTGATTAACACAGCTGTCAATAAAGCAAGGGATGACCAGATGGAAAGTGCTGTTATCACCTTTCATCCACATCCATCCGTAGTATTAAAAAAAGGTGTACAATATGTTCAATATATAACGCCGTTGCGTGAAAAACAAAAAGTTTTGCAGCAGCTTGGTGTCGATCGCCTTTATATCATCACATTTGATAAAGATTTGTCTTCATTGGAACCACAGACCTTTGTTGAACATTTCATTATAAATTTAAACATAAAACATCTTGTAGCAGGCTTCGATTTTTCATACGGCCATAAAGGACTGGGAAATGTGCAGACACTTGGTGATCATGCTAAAGGAATGTTTGATTATACTGTGGTCGAAAAGGTCCGGTCTGATGATCAAAAAATAAGTTCTACAAGGATAAGAGAGCTTATGAAATCAGGTAACATAAAAGAAGCTAATAATTTGCTTGGTCGGCCGCTGATTGTCCGCGGCGTCGTTGAAGAGGGTGAAAAACGCGGCAGAGCCATAGGCTATCCGACGGCGAATATAAAGGTATCTCAAGATGCGCTGCTTCCCAGAATAGGCGTATACGCTGTGAAAGTGCTTTTTAAAAATGAAGTGTACGAAGGGATGGCCAGTTTGGGGTATAATCCCACGTTCACCTCTGACAGAGAGACCCCCATCGTTGAAGTGAATATATTTGATTACAATAACGATTTATATGGGGAAGAACTTGTCGTGGAATGGCATAAGTATATCCGGGACGAAGTGAAATTTGAAAGTGCTGAAAAACTGGTAGAACAAATTGATCAGGATGAAAAAGATATTCGAAACTACTTTTACCGTTCATAAAGTAAACTTTTCATTTGCTGCTGAATAAGAGGAACAAAGGCTAAGTTCGCCACGTCAATAGCCAACGCCTCCCGAGATCTGCACCCTGCAGGCCATTGCAGAATCGGACATTTATGGACAGTTTAGCCGCCGTTCTGGGGCGGGTTACTGACCATTACATGCGGGGTAAAATCAATCACAACTGATCCTTGCAATTTTGACAAAAAAGATGTATTCTTGAATACGAAACCATCGCTCGGCAAATCGTAACTCCGGCGATTGCTGGGGGATTGGGGATATTAATTATTTATGGAGGTGAGCCAAATGGCTATCACAAAAGAGCGTAAGAACGAAATTATTAGTGAATACAAAGTTCATGATAATGATACTGGTTCCCCTGAAGTACAAATTGCAGTACTGACTGAGGAAATCACTAAATTAAACGAACATCTGCGCGCGCATCAAAAAGACCATCATTCACGAAGAGGACTTTTGAAAATGGTAGGTAGGCGTCGGCATTTGCTGAACTACTTGCGTAATAAAGATGTTACACGCTATCGCGAATTAATTAAAAGCCTCGGCCTGCGCAGATAAGTGTATACTGACAGGCAGTAATGAGTTTAAAAAAGCAGGAGAAATCCTGCTTTTTTTTCTACCTTATACACATAAAATTTACATTTCTGCTTATTAACTATAAAATAAAAGTAGTACGTGCTTTGAAAGGAGTTTTAATACGAATGACTGAAGAGAAGAAAGTGTTCTCCACGGAGATAGCCGGCAAGACTTTTACGGTTGAAACTGGAGAACTGGCTAAACAAGCAAACGGTGCATGTATGATCCGTTATGGAGATACCGCTGTATTGTCGACGGCAACTGCATCCAATGAACCAAAAGACCTGCCATTTTTTCCATTGACCGTCAATTATGAAGAACGGTTATATGCTGTAGGCAAAATACCCGGGGGATTCATCAAACGTGAGGGACGCCCCAGTGAAAAAGCGACATTAACATCGCGGCTGATTGACCGTCCAATCCGTCCGCTCTTTCCTGACGGGTACAGAAATGAGGTACAAGTTATCAGCACGGTGATGAGTGTTGATCAGGACTGTTCAACAGAGATAGCTGCCATGATCGGATCATCGGTTGCACTATCCATTTCGGATATTCCATTTTCTGAGCCGATAGCAGGTGTGCACGTCGGCCGGGTTGATGGTGAGTTCATTATTAATCCGACTGTAGAGCAGGAAGGAAAAAGTGATATTGATCTCACTGTCGCAGGAACAAAAGATGCTATCAATATGGTAGAAGCAGAAGCTGATGAGGTTCCTGAAGATGTTATGCTCGATGCGATTATGTTCGGACATCAGGAAATCATCCGTCTGATTGAATTTCAGGAAACCATTATTGAAGCAGTTGGTGTTGTGAAGCGGGAATTCAATGCTGAAAAAGCAGACGATGAACTCGTTCAAAAGCTTGAAGGTCAGGCAAGGGATAAATTGCTTAAGGCGATTCAGACAGATGGAAAGAAAGAAAGAGAAGAAGCGATAAGTCAAACTAAGGATGAAATTGTGGGCCTTTATGAAGAGGAAGAAGAAGAGGTCATAAAGCAAGTTAAATCCGTTTTGGAAGATATGGTTAAGGAAGAAGTCCGCCGGTTGATAACAAAAGAAAAAATACGTCCTGATGGCCGAAAAGTGGATGAAATCCGGTCGCTATCCTCAAAAGTTGACGTATTGCCGAGGACACATGGTTCGGGACTGTTTACACGCGGTCAGACTCAGGCATTAAGCGTATGTACATTGGGCGCTTTAGGAGATGTCCAAGTATTGGATGGACTTGATCTGGAAGAGTCCAAACGGTTTATGCACCATTACAACTTCCCGCAATTCAGTGTTGGGGAGACAGGACCAATAAGAGGGCCGGGACGCCGGGAAATCGGTCATGGTGCATTGGGTGAACGAGCACTTGAAAAAGTTATACCATCTGAAAAAGAGTTCCCGTATACGATTCGTCTTGTTTCAGAGGTACTGGAGTCAAATGGTTCAACTTCTCAGGCCAGTATATGCGGCAGCACCCTTGCTATGATGGATGCCGGTGTTCCAATCAAGGCGCCAGTTGCCGGAATTGCTATGGGGCTTGTCAAATCAGGTGAAGACTATACAATTTTAAGTGATATCCAGGGCATGGAAGATGCACTCGGTGATATGGACTTTAAAGTAGCCGGAACCGAGCAGGGTGTCACTGCACTGCAAATGGATATCAAAATAGAAGGCTTGTCCAAAGACATTTTGGAAGAAGCGTTGTCACAGGCCAAAAAAGGACGCATACGAATTCTTGATTCGATGCTTTCAACAATTGAGGAGCCAAGACCACAGCTTTCAACGTACGCACCAAAGATTATGACCATGAATATTAATCCTGATAAAATCCGGGATGTGATTGGCCCAAGCGGAAAACAAATAAACAAGATTATTGACGAAACAGGTGTCAAAATTGATATTGAGCAGGATGGCAGTGTCTTTATATCATCACCTGATGCAGAAATGAACGAGCAGGCAAAGCAGATCATTGAAGATCTCATTCGTGAAGTGGAAGCAGGGCAAGTTTATGTAGGCACAGTTAAACGGATCGAGAAATTCGGTGCATTTGTTGAATTATTTAAAGGTAAAGATGGTTTAGTCCATATATCTGAATTACAGGAAGAACGTACAAATAAAGTTGAAGATGCAGTTTCAATTGGTGATCAGATAACAGTGAAAGTTAAAGAAATCGATAATCATGGACGCGTCAACCTGTCTCGTAAGGCGGTTTTAAAAGAAGAACGTGAAAAGCACGAACAGGAGCAACAATCATAATGTCTCAAAACAAGAAGCTGGAGAACCAGTTTCTTTTTTTATGTTTAACCAGGCAGTTATGACTTTACATTTCATAACCTGTCCACCCTCGTCATACGAATTAATGAGGGGGGATATGGATGCGTCGCTATCGAAGTCTTGTAAATGTTTGTGTATTTATACTGATTGTTGCCATTTCCTTTGATTATTCATATGATCCGTTTCAGCCCAGTGATACTACCACCTTTTCCAATCAGGTAAACGAGGCGGCAAAGAATGAGGACCCTCTGTATAAGGAAATAAAAAGGAAAAGCCCTGGTTATGAAGAAGCGCCGCAGAATGCTGTTATCGATAAGGTATGGAAGAAAATACCCGGCCGTTATGGTGTGGAAGTGAATGTAGACAAATCTTATGAGCAAATGAAAAAGAATGAGGCATTTGATGAAACGCTGCTTGTTTATGATCAGATTCCGCCGGAAATTACAATGGAGGATTTACCTGCCTCACCCATTTACCGGGGAAATCCACAGAAGAATGAGGTTGCATTTTTAATCAACGTGTCATGGGGTACAGAGTATATCCCCGCCATCTTGAATCGCTTAAAAGATCACAATGTAAAAGCCACGTTTTTTATTGAAGGCAAATGGGCAATGGAAAATACAAATTATGTCAAAATGATTCATGAGCAGGGTCATGTGATTGGAAATCATGCTTATGACCATCCTGAAATGTCGCGTCTTTCAACCAATGCTATTAGCGATCAGCTCAGTAAAACGAATGAAATTTTGGAGGCCATTACAGGTGAAACACCCAAATGGTTTGCACCTCCAAGTGGCGATTATAATGAGGAGGTTGTCAAAATAGCAGCCGAACAAAACATGGAAACGATTCTCTGGAGCGTCGACACGATTGATTGGAAGAATCCATCTGTATCTGTTATGATGAATCGAGTGAATCAAAACATACACCCTGGCGCAACACTGTTGATGCATCCAACTTCTTCGATAAAAGAGGGACTCGATGCTCTAATCATGGAAATAAAAGATAAAGGCTATAAAATTGATACTGTTAATTCGCTGCTAAGTGCTGAAAGATAAAATCATTAGGTGGAACACGCTAGGAGGAAATACATTGGTAGAGAAGTATACAAGTGATAATGGACTTCGAATTGTTTTGGAAAATATACCTGCTGTCAGATCTGTAACAATCGGGGTCTGGGTGAAAACAGGTTCACGGAACGAAACAGGGGAAATCAACGGGATTTCCCATTTCATAGAGCATATGCTTTTTAAGGGAACCAGCACGAGAAGCCCTCAGGATATTGCTGAAGCGTTTGACGCGATTGGCGGTCAGGTCAATGCTTTTACCTCAAAAGAATATACGTGTTTCTATGCGAAGGTAATGGATACACATAAAGAGAAAGCTCTGGAGATTTTATCTGACATGTTCTTTAATTCGACTTTTGATGAAGAAGAAATGGATCGTGAGAAAAAAGTTGTTTTAGAAGAGATTAAAATGTATGAAGATACCCCGGATGATATCGTTCATGACATCTTGGCACGAGCCTCCTATGGTGAACACCCATTAGGCTATCCGATTCTGGGAACGGAAAAACAGCTCCAATCGTTCACCCCGGAAAGTTTAAAGCACTATGTAAGTGAGCGGTATATACCTGAAAATGTTGTGGTTTCAGTTGCCGGCAATGTCGATAACAGCTTTATTAAGACGGTGGAACATTACTTCAGTGATTTTGAATCAAGTGCCGGGAGAAGTGAAGTTGAACAGCCAAAATTTATGGCAGAGCAGATAGAGCGACATAAGGACACGGAACAGGCTCATTTATGCCTCGGATACAATGGTTTGCCATTGGATGATGAGAATATTTACAGCATGACAATTGTGAATAACGTGCTTGGCGGCAGTATGAGCTCACGGCTGTTTCAGGAAGTAAGGGAAAAACAAGGCTTGGCATATGCAGTATTTTCGTACCATGCCTCGTTTTTGGATAATGGTTTATTAACCATTTATGCCGGCACCGGAAATGATCAGTTGCCGCTTTTAAGAGAAACGGTTAATCAAACTATCGATGACTTGGTTCAGAACGGCTTAACTGATAAAGAATTAACAAACAGTAAAGAACAGCTGAAAGGCAATCTGATGCTGAGTTTGGAAAGTACCAGCAGCCGGATGAGCCGCAATGGCCGTAATGAATTAATGTTAAACAAACACCGGTCACTTGATGACATGATTACAAAAATTGATGCAGTCGATCACGATAAGATTCAACAAGTGATTGACTCCACCTTCAGGCATGCACCGTCAAGTGCTCTGATAGCACCGGAAGCCGTTGCGCAGGTATAAATAGCCGGCACTGGGCATATAAATGGCCATAGTTGCATTAAAAGTCCTAAAAAAGGACCGGTTTTCTTTCTTTCTTTATAAACTAAAAGATGTTTATAGGAGGCGGTCTAGTGCGGTACAAAGATATCAGTTCCAAGGAAATTGTTGATATTAACCAGGGAACTCGCCTCGGGGTGCTGGGGCAGACAGATCTTGAAATCGATGAAAAAACCGGGCAGATCGAATCGTTTATTATTCCGAACTATAAATGGTTTGGTCTGAAAAAAGAAGGTGCTGATGCTAAAATCAGGTGGCGTTCCATCCGGAAAATTGGTGAAGATATGATTATGATTGAATCAGGTGAATAGCTTATAATTTTAAAGACTGGTGTCGTTTTAATCGAACGCCAGTCTTTTTTTGTGCTGGTAATCACCAACTCGCGAAAAACACATAAACTATTTTGAAAACCGATTTAGAAGATGCCTTAACGGAGGATTTTTCAGCGATGACACAACAAATTGCTGTAATAGGCGGAGATGCCCGTTATTTGGAGCTGATACGGCAACTTCAAACACTGCCTGATATCATTATATCGCTAGTCGGGTTCGATAAGCTTGAACAGGGGTTCACCGGGCTGAATCAGACTGATTTTGCTGATTTGACGCAGCAAAACCTCGATGCTATTATCTTGCCAATCACGGGTACAGACCAAGAAGGATATGTGGAAACAGTTTTTTCTGACCGTACCGTTCAGTTGACGAGAGACTGGTTTAAGGAACTGAATCCGAACACGGTTGTTTTTACAGGTATTTCCAATGATTATTTGGATGCTTGCGCAAATGAGGCAAATGTGAAATTGATACCATTGCTCAATCGAGATGATGTGGCGATTTATAACTCAATTCCAACAGCCGAGGGCGTCATTATGATGGCGATTGAACATACCGATTACACCATTCATTCGTCACGGGTGATAGTTGTCGGGTTCGGCCGGGTTGGGAACACAGTAGCAAATAAATTTGCAGCACTTGGGCAAGAGTGTCGGTATGTGCTGAGAGTATTATGGACCTGGCAAGAATTACGGAACTGGGTCATACCGCTATCCCGCTTTATGAGCTGGATGATTATACGCATGATTGTGATTTATTAATTAATACTGTCCCTGCCCCTGTTGTCATGCGAGATTCCATCAAGCATCTGCCAGGGCACGGTATTATTTTTGACCTGGCGTCAAAACCCGGGGGCACTGATTTTGAATATGCTAACCAACGCGGTATTAAAGCAATGTTGTCTAAAAGTCTACCTGGCATAGTTGCCCCAAAAACAGCCGGTAAGATTTTGGCTGATGTGATTAAACAATTATTGCCTTAATTGAAATTTTTTTATTCCCATTAAAATGAAGGGAGAAGATATGATGGGACTTGAAGGAAAACGGATTGGTTTTGGTGTTACCGGATCACATTGCACATATGACGAGGTGTTCCCGCAGTTGGAAAAATTGATGTCATCCGGAGCAGAAGTGATACCGGTTGTGTCTTACACTGTACAAAACACAGATACAAAGTTTGGTAAAGCAGATGATCATGTTGCCAAAATTGAATCAATCACAGGCAAACGTGCTATCAAAACAATGCCTGAAGCAGAGCCGCTCGGCCCTCAGCTTCCACTAGATTGTATGGTTGTAGCACCGCTAACCGGCAATTCCATGAGCAAGCTTGCAAATGCACTGACTGATACCCCGGTGTTAATGGCTGTAAAAGCCACAATGAGAAATCAAAATCCAATCGTGCTGGGAATATCAACGAATGATGCTCTCGGACTAAATGGTGTGAATTTGATGCGACTAATGGCCAGTAAGTTCTTTTACTTTATTCCATATGGCCAGGATAATCCATATAAAAAACCAAACTCCCTTGTTTCTGATATGAATTTGCTGCCTGATACCATCGAAGCGGCATTAAACGATCAGCAGCTCCAACCCGTGATTATTCCTCATATTAATGATAATATGGGGTAAAAGTATTCATAAACACTGACATAAAAGGAATTGATCGATTCGAATGATATAAATTTATGTAAAATGTCACATTAAAGTAACATTTTTATTTTGAAACGATATTTTCTGAAGTAAATCATCGAAGTTGCCTCTGATTTTTTCAGAGGCTTTTTCTCTCATTTTTTTGGTCACATGTGTATAAATTTCAAGTGTCGTTTTGGGGTCATTATGGCCCACACGCTCCATGATTGTCGGTAAATCGACGCCGGATTCTGTAAGCATGCTGACATGTGTGTGTCGGAATATATGTGATGTTGCATGTCGTTTGATGTTTGTTTTCTTTAAAATGCGTTTCATTCGGTAATTTACATCGCCACGAAAATACGGATACCCATTTTTACGAGCGAAAACAAAGTCGCCGTCGTGGTAATCATCAATTAAAGTACGATATTTCATCTTATGTTCATCATTCTGCCTCACCAATTCACGTAGCATATCCATGATTGATTGTTCCATTTCAATAATTCTAGCGGATTCGTTCTTAGTGGTACCTAGTTCATATTCGCGCATATTTTCATTTTGTCCGGACATTGTTTTGGTAATGCGTATGAGATTATTGTCAAAGTCTAGATCGGACTTCATTAATGCGTTCAATTCTCCTACACGGATACCAGAGAAGGCAAGTGTAAAAAATCGTTCTTTGTCTAGTTCTAGGCCACATTCCAGCACAGTATCTAAAAACTCATTCAATTCATCACGTTCCCAATATTTTCCTCCTATACTGTCTTTTTGGAGATCCTCTATTGTTTTCGGATTTTCTGGTATGATGATTCCTGCTGCAGGATTTTCGGCCATAAAATTATGTTTGAGCGCAAATTTAAAGATCATGTTCGCGCAATTTTGTGTACCCAGAAGCGTATTTTTTGAAGCACCTTCTGAAAAAATATCATTCATTACACCCTGGTAAAACAGGTGTGTCAATTTATCAATTGGCATTTTCGCCATCTTCTTATTGAGCGTTTGAATCTGTTCGACTCTTGTTTCGATTGTATTTTTTTTGACCTTCGTCACCCGATACATTTCAAACCACTTGTCGACCAACTGATCAAACGTCATGCCTTTAACTTGCTTGGGATCTACACGGGTAAGATTTTGCTTGGCAATCTCATTTTCAACCTTTTGTTTAGCCTCGCTTTTCGTTCTGCCACGACGTTTGATCTGATTCCTTTTCCCTGTTATAGGATTGGCTGGTCCATCCTCAATACATTCCCATCTAACTTGTCCGGACTTTGTTTTGACTTTCTTGCAATACATTGAAGTTCAGTCCTTTCATAATATATTCGTAAGCATAAATTGAATAAAAGGAATATTGGGTTGTTAATTTAGGACAATTTGAATTCTCGATGAAGGATTAATTCTTGTTGATTAGAGAGGGTTAGAAATAAGTTGTCTTATTGTTAATACTGTTTATTAGGTAATCATGAAACCAAGCTTCAACAATCCTTTTTTCATATTGTTTTAGTCGCTTATATGCAAATGGGTAAGTGACATGAAATGTTTCTGCAATTTTAGCTGAAGCTGCAGCACGATTATTAGGTAATTCCATTTTTTTTAACATGAACGTAGGGATGCAGAAATGCAGAGCAAAATTTCTAGCCTGCCATTCTTGCAAATTTCGAAAATCCATCGGCATATTAATTTGGAGACCGACATGATATAGATCGTGGGACAGTTCATGGGCGAATAGTTCCTTTTTCTTTTCTTTTGATAACTGTGGATTCAGAAAGATATGTCCGGGTATAGAGAACGGCAGCTTGTAATCTAAAATGACAATCCCAAGCTTATCTGCCATTTCCTCGACCGAATAATCGGGGTCCCGGATACCGACATACAAGTATAATTCCTCGATGGCATCTTCCAATAATGTATTTGTGTAAATCATGTAATCCCCCAATATAGAATATATGTTCGATTTCATTGTACAAAAAAGGGTGCACAATTGGTTGCACACCTTTTATGTTGCTGGTAAACATTCACAGGTTTTATTCCTTACTCTCATTTTCTTTTCTATTCCTAGCCTTATATGCAATATACTCAAAATGATTACGCAGCTCTTCCACATCTTCAGGAGTTAGGTTTTTCCAGTCATCGATGTTATGGAAGAATATATCCTCGATACCGTATTCGTCTATTATTTTTTTAATTTCTGCTAGGGAATCGAACTCTTCTTCTTTTGTTGGCTCAGGATCAGCCGAATTTCCTACTAACCAGTCAACAGAAACTTCATATAGACTTGCCATTTTGTTAAGAGTTTGGGTATCAGGATCTCGGTAGTTTCTCTCGTATCCTGATAATGTTCCATTTGAAATACCAAGTTTTTTACAAGCATCTATTTGTTTATATCCTGCCTTTATTCTAGATTCTTTTAACCGTTTGCCTAGTACGTTCATTGTTTCCACCTCAAACTAAATATACCATTTTTAAGCGCAATGTTAAAACTTTTAAGCGAAAAGCAAAAAAAGTAAAAATAAACTATTGACTTTAGCGTAACGCTTATTTATAATCGGAAATGTAATAAGCGATACGCTTATTTGGAAGGGGGAGACAGTGTGAAACCAGTGTACGAAAAAATAGAAGAAATTCGAAAAGAAAAAGGGGTAACCAAGACCTCTATCGCTAAAAAATGTAATAAAACGGTAGCTTGGTATCACGGAATTTCAACTGGTAAGCGTAAGGCTAACGTTGATTCTCTTCAAGAAATTGCGTATGCATTGGAAGTCGATGTTCGTATTTTTTTTGAAAGTAAATTAAGCGTTATGCAAAATAAATCCGAGGAGGTGATCTAATGCCTACCACCATATTTAGTCAGGGTGAAGTTCAAGAACTTGCATCCGAGATAAAAAGACAACTGATTCCGGTCTTAATCGAAGAATTCAAACAATCCGAATTGCCACCTTTGCTGGACCGGAAGCAATTCATGGAACTAGCCGGGATTAGCCCAACGAAATGCAATGAGTTATTCAACCGAGCGGACTTCCCGGTAAACCGGGAGTTAGGCCATCCAAAAGTGCCAACAAAAGAGTTCTTTAATTGGCTACAAGCAACAACTCAGAATGCGCAGGAAGTCGACATGAAATTCCCATATCAGGCTATCTAACACCATGAATCTATCATACTACCGATTGAAGTCATAAATACGATTCAAAAAAAGACAAAGGGGAGGCCAAAAAATGAAGATCGGAAAGTCATTAAAAGGCATGAGAGAAAGGCAGGGGTTATCTCAAAGTAATGTTGCTCACGATCTGTTTGTAGATCAGACCATGGTTTCTAAAGTTGAATTGAATCGGAGGACAGCATCTAAGGAGTTAGCAAAAAGCAGCGTCAATCATTATTGCGATGCACAATATGGCTTTGAGGTAGCTAGGGAAATGGCCCAGAACTATATCGCCCCATTGGCAACGGGGGGAGAAGCAGTCGAATGGCACAGGCTTGCGTTGGAGGAAGTTTTCAAGAAAGAAGTGAGTAAAGCAATTGTACGCTTTGACGAAGTGAGCATGGTGAAACCTCCAAAACATGTTGATGAATCAGAAAAGCAGCAGATAACAGAAGGCATTAAAGAATTATTAGATGTCCAAACAGTCATGAACTCATTTCTAGTCAGTCTCGAGCAAGAATATGAGATATCCATTAAGGACTGTATGAGAGCACGGGTTCCTAAGTGGAAATCGGAAGGGTTGATAAAATGAGCGATTTATTAAAGTCACTAAATAGTCTTTCTGAAAGTAAACAAGCATTTTGCAGAGTTGGACAACAGGCGATCTCATGAGAATATTTTAAGCTATATCGAACAATCTATTTCTTCATTTGAAGAACTTGAAGGCACTAATGAGCCAAATAAGTTTAAAAAAACAATTAGGAAAGGGCCAAGAATGAGTACGTTTGTTACAACTACTGCATAGTGAATGTTGAAACAAGATGGGTTTGGAAAGACATACAGCTTACTTGATAATGCACCACAATCACACGTGAATGGAGGTTTAGGGAGTGAATAATCGATTTGAGAAAGGATTTTATTTTGTCTGTTTCATCGTAGCTTTATGGCTCTTGTATTACTCATTAGTCACAAGTTAGATGGGGGTGTATTAGAAATTACTGAAACAGCAGCTTTCTTTACTTTAAGGGTGTTGGTGAAAAAAACTTTAACGTTTCATATAAGGGAAGATGGCGAATGAACTATATTAAAGAAATGAACGCATTCTATGATTGGCTCGAAATAAATGAACTGTCGTCATCAGCAATTAATTTATGGTATGCGCTAATGCACATAAACAATAAGGCTGGATGGGCAGAAACATTTACAGTAGCTGAATCGGTACTATGCGTCAAAACGGGTTTGACAGACCGGACTCTTCGAAAAGTAAGAAATGAGTTGAAGCAGAAAGGTCGTATTGATTTTACATCCAGAAAAGGTGGTAAAACACCCATTTACAAAATTATATCTTTTGAATGCTCGGAAATAAAATCCGGGGATAGTGCCGAAGGTCGTTCCAAGGATAGTACCGAGGGTGGTGCCGGAGATCGTTCCACATTAATTAAACGAAATGAAACGAAACAAAACATAGAAGATGAAGAGGACGCGTTGGTATTTTTTGATAAAAACATTGCCCGAATTTCTGAGCATGTCAAAGGTCAACTACTAAGTTGGATTGATGATAAAGGAGAAGAGATAGTGATTGCAGCCATTAAACTATCGGCAGAGAATGGAGCTACCACGTACGCTTATGTAAAAAAGATTTTAATAGAGTGGCACAAGGAGAGTCTCCAAGGGATTAATCAGGTTAGACATTACGAGAAACGAAAGCATAACAAGAAAAGTAATATAGTGAGCTTTAAGAAAAAGGTTTCGGATGATGATGGTTATGACTATGGGTTTTAGGAGGAATTCCTGATGGAAGGTATTCAGCAACATATAGTGAGTCCAGAACAAAAACTACTCAAAACGTTTGTTTGTGATGGTTGCCACCAACACGTGTCTAAAACAGAATTAATCATCCCTTCTGGACCACGTGCAGGGGAGCGCGTCATAGCCAATTACGGATGCAGATGTGACAATATCAAGCTGGCAAAGGCAGCTGAACAAAAATACAATCAGCTCAAACATCGTAAGCTGATGGCCAGTTTTAATTATTATTCGCTGATAAATGACTCGCTGAAAGAAGCAACATTCGATAACTTTGATGCACCTGACAGCAACTTAAAGCGGGCTAAAGAAAAGGCATTGGCGTATAGCCATTCATTTGATCGAAAACAGAATCTCTTATTGACAGGCGACTATGGAACGGGAAAAAGTCATCTTTCGATTTCGATAACGAAAGCGTTGATGAAAAGAAATTATGAATGCTTGTTTCTCTCACTTCCAAAACTGCTTACTAAAATTAAGGGAACTTATAATACAAAAGGGTCACAGAAGATGAGCTGCTAAACATTATTCAACGTGTGGACTTATTAGTGCTGGACGATATTGGGGCGGAACAACAAACAGAATGGTCTACGTCTAAACTTTTCGAGATACTGGATGATCGTTCAGGGAAAGCAACCGTTTATACGACCAATTTAAGCAGTGATGAACTTAAAGAACGGGTGGGTGAACGGAATTTCTCAAGAATGATGGACAATACAAACGTTATCGTTATGAATGGTTCAGATTATAGAAGGAGGGCGTTTTAAATGTGGCAAGGCATGCAAAGTGTGATGGTGTTTGACCCGAAGGATAATCAAGTGGAGACCGACAGGAAATGGCGAGAATGGATGCAACATAAAAGCTCCGTTGGTGACAAATATGTACCAACGGCAGCTGAAACAAGAAAATATCTTAATGAACTGGAAAACAGAAAGCAAGGATACGCCTAAATATCAAACTTTCTGATGTCCAAGAAGATATCTTCAATTATACCATTGTTAGCTGATATGTAAAATCGTCAAATAGATAACTTTAATCCAGGAGGGCTAAGATGCAAGCCATTAACAAACGTGATGAAGGAAAGATCTTGATTGAAGCTGGATATTCTGAAGCCCATCTTATTTCCGAGGCATTAACCATGTACCGTTTATGGTTGGAAACGTTACATGGCAGGAACAGCGAAGAAGAAATGCAGATAGGGGCGCTAAGGCATACGATTATGAATCCAACGGTAAAAGGAATGTGCCATGGAATGGAAGGAAAATCACGATGAGTGACTACACAATCCAGCAATTAAACGTTTATGAATATCTAGGCAAAGCGTGTGATCCTTTATTTAATACGATTTGCAATATGCAACAAGGTTCTTCTAAGTATATTCCAGAAATTAAAGTGACGCTTATAAAAAATCGACATGGCCTGTACGAAATGGCTTCTAAATCCAACCATGAGTGCTATTCAAATAAAGAAGATTTATATGATAGTGTCAGTGAGATTTTAAGTAACAGCTTATTAAGGGGGATGTAATTATGTCTCAAATTGTTCAAGCGTATATAAAACAAGAATGGGATTATTATGATATGAACCTGGCTAAAGCTTTAAAAGCTATCGAACAAGATGATTTGGACCATGCCTCAATTTACTTTCAACGGATAGCATGGGCACTGCATTCATTGGCTAAACATCATCCTGCTAATCGAAAGGAATCAGGATTTAGATCAATATCTAATATGCAAGAAAGGGTGAATTATTAATGCAATTTAGTTCGGAAGTTGAGAATCTGTTCACGCAAGAGGAAATTGAAGAGATTTTAGAAGATGAACAGCAATTTTATATAGAGCATGCGGAAAAAAACTGGTTAGAACGGTATTTTAAAATTAAAGCAATGGCAAACGAAACGCAAGTGCCGAGCATTGTTTCTTCCATATCGGATATGCCTCATGAGTCCAGCGATTTCAAAAAGAGCAAGACGGAAATGTATGCTCTAAAAGCAATACAAGTATCAGAGTGGCTGAAAAAATTGGATTCAGCAATCCAATCATTAAGTCCAATTGAACAAGAATTGATTGAATTAAAGTACTTGCGAAAACGAAATGATGGATCAAGATATAGTGATGAAGTTATTTATCCTCAATTATATATTGGAAGAAAGAAATACTACAAAATGAAGAAAGAAGCATTAGATATATTGGGGCGGAAACTGTATGGGGTTTTTTCTGAAAGAGGACATTCTTAATGGCTGCTTTTGTTCATACAGTTAAGAAAACGCTATTCGCTATGCTGCTTATATTGTTGTTTATTGCTTTTTCAGTTTTCTGTGGTATTGTGTTTTTGTCTCTCTTTCAGTGGTTTATGCACACTGACTTTTATTTGAACATAGTCAACTCACATGAATTTTGGTTGTGGCTGCTAGGAATTCCATTTGTCATTCTCTTTCTTATTTTTTGCACAAAGATTTAACATGAACCAACTGATTAACAAATTTGACCCATGATAAGAAATTTTTAGAATTAAATATCTCAACTTTCGCAGACTGAAATAGGCAGGTAAACCTTGATATAGTTCGGCAGCCCCGCTATCCATTGTTGTAGTTGACTTTTGATGAGTTGCTGTACTTTCTTATTAGTCTTTTTCAAGGCATCTTCAAGAAGTTCGATTAGCTGCTGTAACGCTACAGCCCAATCGAGATCATTAACCTCATCACATAGTTCATAAAATATGCCGCCCAATGTCCGATTATCTGTACTGCAGCGATTTTGCCATGACAGTACAATATATCTTGCAAACACAATGGTCGTGTGGCTGATAAGAGCGTCATAGGAGCGGCTCTGGAACTCCTTTTGAAGTTTTAAAAGAGACTTTGTCGTTTTGAAGAAAACTTCAATATCCCAGCGCATGCCGTAAATTCGGATGATTTCCTGGTCACTCAAGGTACAGTCTGTACTTAAAATCGCTAGCCAATCACTTTTCTTATTCCGGTTGCGGACAAAGACGACCTTAACAGGCACACCATTGGCCTGTGTCGTATGGATGGAGCGTAAAATACCTCTTTTCCCATCGGTTGGTGTAGCCAAGCGGTATAGCTGATCCAAGCTAACACGCTTGCCATCTACAAGGTAACGCTGCTTTAGTTTTTTGACCATGCCAATCACGTCAAGACCTTGTTCTGTTAGGTCTTTAATGAGGGGCTGTTGTGTAAACCATGAATCCATCAGCACATAGGAGGCATCAATGCCGGCTTTCGTTGCCCGTGCAATCATACCCGGAATTTGTTCCGGAGCTGCTTGTAACGCTTCTCGTCGGCGCTTGTAGCCGGAACTGCGTTTATCAATGCTTTCAGAAATACCGTTGATCTTACTTTTTTTCGAACTCAATAACGAAAAATCAACGGGCAGGAATGTAGCACCATCAGACCAGCCCAGTGTCAACATACGAAACCCTTTATAGAAACGCATTTTCTGTGATGCGTGATCAAAGCAGCGCGCCAAAAGCTCCACGTGTTTGCTTCGGTTCCGGTCATAAGATGAATCATCTAAAATGAAAACCTTCGGGCGGTCATGACGCGTCAGCTTTGATACCTTCCCAATCGTATAAGCAACGAGTGAAAGCAGAAACCGACGCCAATTGAACGTTGATTGGTTCAGGAATCGATAAACGGTATCCTTGGCTGGAACATCCGCGGCTTTCTTGCTTTCCAGCGTCCGGAACCAGTTTTTATTTTCAAAGATCAAACTAAAGATTAGCTGGAAAATATAAGCACACGAAAAGCCAAAAGATTTTGTA
This sequence comes from Lentibacillus amyloliquefaciens, assembly GCF_001307805.1. Taxonomy (GTDB): domain Bacteria; phylum Bacillota; class Bacilli; order Bacillales; family Amphibacillaceae; genus Lentibacillus; species Lentibacillus amyloliquefaciens. The sequence goes on from NZ_CP013862.1 coordinate 423,155, forward strand.
ATACCTGCGTTGCGTAAATGTTTTAATACATTTAATTCTTTAATTGTCGATTTTATTTCATTTGGCAGTTGATTATTTAGGTTGTTTTTCGCTATCATAGCAGTAGACACCTCTTCTGTTTTGGTAGTGATTCTGGATAAATCAACTATACCAAAAGTTGAGGTGTTTTTTCATGTTTTAACCTAAAGTCAAGCACTATATGTCAGATCCAACAAGCGCTGATGGGTGTTGAATCTACTGTAATTTTCTTGGTGCGAAAGTTGAGTAAATATAAAATGAAGTTGCGAAGATTTTCCCCTTTGAGATATGATTATCTTAAGGGGTTTTTTATGGTAAAAAACTGTGATGATTATTCCATTAACGGGCCAGATTGTTGAGTAAGGAAATAAATAAATTGCTAAACAACGAAGCATTTCTTTTGTAATCGTACTAACGTGAAAACAGAATTAAAATTATAGGTGGGGAATATGAGAAAAAGATTTAAACGTCTTATGCTGATAATATTTACGGGGATTATTTCAATTTTTGTGTTGATTCTTTCCGTGAGCTTTATTAATCATAAAATACAGTTATCAAAAGAAGAGGAACTATTTGTTCCGACTGGACAACTTGTAGAAGTTAATGGTCATCAAATGCACGTTTATACAGAAGGAAATGGAGAAGAAACACTAGTTTTTATGTCTGGTGGTGGCACGAGTTCACCTGTATTAGATTTTAAATCACTTTATTCCTTGTTAAGTGATAAATATAGAATTGTTGTTATTGAAAAGGCAGGTTATGGATTTAGCGAAGTCACAGATACTGATCGAGACATTGATACAATTCTATCCGAAACAAGAGAAGCTCTTTTAAAGTCAGGAGTTGAAGGTCCTTATATTTTATTTCCTCATTCTATGTCTGGCATTGAAGCCTTAAACTGGGCGCAAGTTTACCCTGATGAAATAAAAGCAATCATTGGATTAGATATGGCTGTTCCCGCTGCGTATGAGAATTTTGATATTAATATGTCGCTTGTTCGGTTAGGTGCTTTTGCTGCAAATACAGGATTAACTAGATGGATTACGAACCTATCTGAAAGTGATGCAATAAAATATGGGACGTTGACAGATGAGGAGAAAGAATTATACAAAGCCATTTTTTATCGAAGAACATCGACTAAAGATATGATCAATGAAATAAAAAATATTAAAGCAAATGCACAAAAAGTCAAAGAAGCTGGAACACCAAGTGTACCTATACTTTTGTTTTCATCAAATGGTCAAGAAACAGGCTTTGATGAAAAAAGGTGGATTGAAATCCAAAATAATTTTAGTAATAAGAATGATAACGCGAGACTAATCGAGTTAGATTCGTCTCACTATATTCATAATATTGAGTATGGGCGAATAGCAGAGGAATCGAAAGAATTTATTGAAAGTTTAAATCGTTAAAAAAGGTGAAAGTTTAAATTCTATGCAGAACCAATGTTCACCAAACGGGCGCTATTCGGGAATAAGGTGGATTGATTTATAGTGGATGTTTTACTTCTTTTTTTTGCAGTTTTCGTTTTTATGTTAATTGGGGATTGGGTTGCCTATAAATTTTACCCAAAAGAAAAAAACAAAAATATGAAATCACACGCAGCAACTGTAGTTATTCTGCAATTATGTATGTTGCAATTCATCTATATAGTCGTATCCTAATGTACCATTGAAGTTATTAAATTATCGGGCGCATTTCCGGACCAAGGAGAAGTGCTTCTTTTTAGGGCCATTTAATGGAATAAGCAACGTGTGGGCTACCTTATCCTATAATCAATACTAATGCTCTTTAAGAATAATGAAGGAGAGGTGGTATTTTATGCTAGGTACATCTTTAAGAGTTCTTTACTTTCTAATTGGTATTGCTGTCTTAATTTCTAATTATGATGACTTGTATTTAAGAATTACTAGCATTATTATAATTGTTTTTTCTGGGTTAGATTTATATAAAGCTGCCAAAAATAAAAGTAAACGTAAAGCGGAGAGTTCTTAATATACTTTTCATCAATATCAATCTTCCGGAATACCAGCCAATAGCTGAAAGGAATATTATGTTAACGGGCGCGATTATCTAATAAGATCGGCGCCCATATCGCACATAAGGGCCATTTAATGGAATAACATATGAATATTTTTATTATGGAGGATTATATGAATACTTATTTTTATCAAGCCCCATTAACTAAAAATTCTACTAAGAGTTGCGAAGTATATGGAGCTGGCGGGGAATTGATGGGAAGTGTCCAAAGGTATTATAATTCCACTTTACATAGGATAATTGATTCACTCATAGGTAAAAATAATTTAATTGTTAGAGTGAAAGCAATGAATCCAACTGGCGAGACGGAGATTGATGGTTATGTAAAGATTGCTATGATTAAAAAGCCGGACTATTATATACACTTTTTAAGTAAGGATAAGAAAAAACTAACATTCCACGCAAAACAGATAAATCATACAAATATTAACTCTGAATTTTTAATAGAAAGTGATAATATAAAAATCATTTCTCAAACAGATATGTTCGATTGGGTTCGGTTTTACGAAGAAGAACAAGAGATTGCAAGGTGGCAGTCTAAAATAAAAGAAAAATTCAAAACTCATATTGAAGTCAGTGAGGATGCTCACATTCAAGACCCTTTATTCTATGCTGTCCTAGGGCAAATGCTCTATTTTATTGGTTACTAAGGCATTAAAGGAATAAACGACTCTTCAGTAAATGGGCGCCATTCTTGAATAAGAAGGCTTCCTTCTTGAATCAAGTAGAGGATTTGAAGATTTATGACTAATAGTTAAAAGGGGGAGGGGGACGGGTATGTTTCTATTTATTTTGGTTGTCTTCTTTGTCCTTCCGATAGTTTCTCTTGTTTTAGGTGCAATTGGATATTTCGTTTTTAAAAACATTTATATAACACCTGGAATTATTGCAATAGCTACAATCGTGGCGACTTTTACAGTATTTAATTCTTCATTTTGGTTTTGGTCTGTATTATATACAATGCTATCCCTTATATCAGGAGTAATAACAAAGTTGTTAACTGATCAAAAAAGCTTACACAAACGTAGATATTCAAGAAACGGGCACTTATCGCGAATAAGGTAGGTGTCTTTTTTAATAGGAAAAAGGATTGAGTTTATTCTTGGAATTTGAAATAATTGGTATTGAGTTAAAGGTTTATTGAATCAAAGATCATCATAGTCAGAATAGTATTGTTGAGCGAATTGCGGAATGAGGTAAATCAATGAATGATACAGTCAATTCTCTAGTCAAAAAGGCGCAGAAGGGAGATCAACTTGCTTTTAGTGAATTAATCGATTTCTATCAGCATAGGGTTTACCGAATTTGTTTTCGGCTAATCGGAAACCACCATGATGCAGAAGATCTGGCACAAACAGCCTTTTTGCGAGCGTACCAGAACATTAACAGTCACGACAACAATAAGAAATTTTCTTCCTGGTTGTTCCGCATTGCTACAAATTTAACACTTGATCGTTTGAAAATGAAAAAGCCGGATTATTATTTGGATGCTGAAGTGTTTAATGCCGATGGTATGACAATGTATAACCGGATTCCTGCCAATAATCAATTGCCGGAGGATCAGGTGATTGGAAGAGAAATGTTGGATATTATACAAAAGGCAATGTTTGGTTTATCACCAGAATATCGCTTAGCTATTATATTTAAATATCTAGAAGAGTTATCATTGAAGGAAATTAGTGACATAATGCAAATTCCGATTGGAACGGTAAAAACAAGAATTCACCGTGGCCGTGAAATATTACGCAAGCAATTAGAACCAGTTCTATCGTTTCGGGGGTCCTAATAGGGCTATAAGTGACAATAAAGTCGTTTCGCAAACGGGCGTCTTTTCTTCTGTATGTGGGCCATTTCTGTAGGAAGTTATTTTATAGCCATTAGGGATAATTTTGATATTTTCAAGTTATACCGTTAAGTGATATAAAGTTGCCCCTGCTTCTTGCAGAATATCACCCATTTCTGTCCCGATTAAGTTTTTTGTTAATGCACCTTTTCCCTCTTTGTCAGTTAAATTAGGATCAGCTCCCGCATCCAACAAAACTTTCACTGTATTGATGTGACCTTTTGCTGCTGCCATAGCAACAGATGTCGTTTTATATGAATTCATCGAATCCGGGTCAGCACCATATTTGATGAGTATTTTAATGGCTTCTGTTTCTCCTGAGAAGGCGAAATTAAATAGAATCGGAACACCATTTTTTTCTGCATTTGGATTGGCACCATCTTTTAAAAGATTGATGAATTTTTCTTTGTTTTTTTGATAAGCGTGCGCCAATTGTTCATAGTCGTCGCGTCCTGGATTCTCCTTTTTCTCCACATTGATTGATGTATGTGAATGGTTACTGTAACTCTTGGGAGTAATTTGTGAATTTGAATTAATTGAACAGCCGATAACTATGAAGATTATAGCTACAATAACAAAGATGAATATTAGACTCTTTCTCAAAGGCACTTTTTTCTTCCTTTCGATAATTGTTGATTCAGAAATTTCCCTTTATCGTCTTTGAAACTTAATTGACTCTTGTTTCAAAGTACCATCTGCAAATGATTTGCACAAATGAGATCCACTCAATAATAAGGCGCCATTTCGGAATAAAGGGAAGCGCCCAATATGCAATTTAGTACCAGATTGGTTGAAGAATGAATGTTTTAAATGCAATCTCAATATAAGGGGACTAAATACTGTGATAATCACATTTAAACGTCCGCTGTTTATGACAAAAAAATATTTAAATGTACTTCAAGATCAAATGAAAATAGATGTACTTTTTCTCTTCTAATAAAGTGAGACAATAGCAACTTAGAAAAGTTTAAAAAAATAGATCAAGTAAGATTTAAAGGACGGTTCTTGATGAAAAATCATATAAAGGTAAATGGGAAGCTTCTTCAGACAAATAAACGTTTTTCACAGCTTAAAGAGAGGCAAAAGAATTGGATAGTTCCGGAACTTTATAAACTTTACCACAATAAAATGATGGAAAGGCGTACAACAAGAAAACTTCCTCCATATCACCGTGATATCGTTATTTCGACTCTATATGAACAAATTCAGGATAGGGACATATGGATCCCTTATGGTGAGGTAAAAAAGTATGCTTTTCGTAAAACCACAAAGATAGTAAAGTCTTTTGAAAAACAATATCCCAAGTTGAGTGCGGAAATTGAGGCTGAGCACGAAAATAAATAAACAGAATGTTTTGACCGTGATAATGTTGAAGCTGAGTAAGTAATTGTTACTCAATAGGGCGCTATTGCAGCATAAATCCTTGTGCCCTTTATGCCATATAAGAGCCAGATTGTTTAGAAATAAAAGTAAGGAGGTAATTCTTATGAACGATGTGATATGGGGAGATATTGTTGCGCAGTTAGTATTCATTATTGCTTTAGTAGTAATTGTTGTATTAATCGTTTCAGTTATTCGCATTTTATCAAAACGTTCTAAGCAAATGGATAGGATTGAAAAAAAGTTAGATGACGTAAACAAAAAAGGAAAGTAAGTAATTCATTTAACGGGCGCTTATCGCGAATAAGGTAAGCGTCATTTTTTAGAGAAAAAGGATTGAGTTAGTTCCTAGAATTTGAAATAATTGGTATAAATCAAAGGCAGTATTGTTAAATGTAGTCTGGAGGTTTAAAGTGAGAAGCTGGATTTTTCATAGCCTCAACATAATGGTTTTTATTATTGTAGAGGCAATCTGTTTATTTGCTTTTTTAAGTGTTAATTCATTCTATATCCGTCTTATTATTATAACTACTGTTGTTTGGTGGGGAATTTTTTATTTTATTCAATTTCGAAAAGAAACATATGCTTGGAGACTTATCTGGTTTTTAATTTCTGTAATCGTTTTGTGGTTTTGGATTGATTACTGGAATTTTGCATCGTTAGGGGGTTGGAAGATTTAAATGAGAAATCGGATTTTTCACATCCTCAACATAGTAACTTTAATAATTATTGTACCGGTTAGTCTATTAGCTTGGTTCGGAAATGCAATGAGCCAGGTGTCGTACCCTGGGATAGACTTTGCAATTATGACGACTTATGTGTGGTGGGGTGCTTTTTATTGGATTCAGCTTTCAAGAAAAGAGACCGTATGGCGAGTGGCTTGGTTCCTCATCTCCCTTGGTGTTCTATCGTATTGGATGGCTGGTGGTGGTGCCTCTTTCTGGAATTTGATATTCGAATAAATCAGATGAAAGTCTTAACATAGCTAATCTAATAAAATGCAATCGTGATAGCAGCCAACAACAGGACTATTCCATAAAAGGGCGCCATTCCGGAATAAGACTTGGCGTCCGTTCTGTACATAAGGGCCATTGTTTAGATGTTTTCAAAGAAGTGATTTTACAAGATTAGGAGGGCATTAGAATGGATTTATTCATTTCGCTAATTGTTCTTTATTTTGCAATTGGACTCCTTATTTATTTTTCTACAATCAAAGGTGTGCGGCGTAAGATTGCCTTTGTAAAGACAGATACAGAAAGTCAAGAAGGTTCAAAATCTGTTGTTTGGTGGATAGTAGGTCTTACTATTTGGGGAGTTGTAGGTATCCTTCTTATTGTTTCGTGGTTCCTTATAAATGTTGGATAAATTTTAGTAAGAGTATGGCGCAATCGGGTGCTCATTAGGAATAGGGGAAGTGTCCTTTTTTGCGGAATAGGGCGGCCATATTGTTGAGCAAAACATTCACACAATACTTAGTATTAAAAGAAGGGGGCAGGATTTTAATTGACGTATATTAAAATTAGTGTAGTTCTATTTTTAATAAGCTTATGTCTGTCGCTTGTTGGTCTATTTGCGGAAGAGATAAAATATGGCTTTATTATTGCAGGTATGATTATCAATTATATAGGGATGGCTATATTGATCACTGGTGCCATAAAAAGGTTTAAAAATTCTAATTAAAGTTGTTCCTCAATCGGGCACCATTCCGGAATAAGACTTGGCTTCGTTCTGTACATAAGGGCCATATTGTTGAAGAAAAAGATGGAGCGAGGGGTGGGAGTTAATGATTCGAAGACTAACGAAAAATGACGAGGAGTCTTGCTTTAAATTGTTGCAAACAAAACCAGCAGAGAATTTATTTATTATTGGTGATATCGAAGCCTATGGTTATGAGCAGGAGTTTCAAAAACTTTGGGGAGAATGGAACGAAGACGGAGAACTTATTGCTGTGCTACTGAAGTACGACCATAATTATATACCATTTGCAATTGCTGATTTTGACGCACTTCGCTTTGCACAGATTATGGAAGATGATCCGCAATTTAAGATGATATCCGGCCTGAAGGAGATTACGGAAAAAATTGTACCTCACCTGCAAAAATACAGTCGTAAACGCAAAATGTATTATGCGAAATGTAGCGAGATTACAGGAGAATGGAAGGGTATTTCATATGTTGAGGAAGCCATTCCAGAAGATGCAGAAGAAATTGTTAATTTCCTAAATGCGGTACCGGAATTTGATAATTCTCCTTCAATCACAGAGGAACAGGAGCGACGTGGTTTAGAGCAGGGTGCTTCACGTACATTTTATATAAAAATTGGAGATAAAATTGTTTCAACAGCCTCAACAACTGCGGAAAATACAATGTCCGCAATGATTGTAGGTGTAGCAACTTTACAAGGTTATAAACAAAAAGGGTATGCCACTGCTTGTATGATAAGATTGTGTGAAAAGTTGCTAAGTGAAGGAAAAGAATTATGCTTGTTTTACGACAACCCTGAAGCAGGAGCAATCTACAAACGGATTGGTTTTAAGGACATTGGATTTTGGATGCTGTATACATATAGTTAGGGATTTACTTTACTCTTTAAACGGGCGCAGTTGTTGAAAAAGCACTGTGCCTGAAACGGGTCATTTTGTGAAACATTTGTAGTGGAAAATCCGTAATAAGAGAAGGAGGGATAACGTGAAACTTTTATTTTATATTTTAATATTTGGCTTTATCGTATTTTTGAACTTAGGGCTTTATTTACCGTCTTTATTGTCAGTTGATGAAGAAGATATAGGAAAAAATACAAATCGTTTGAAGAAATATAAATGGTTTCAGGAGTTACTAAGCATTGAGGAATACAAACAACTAATTGTACACGACAAAGATGTGCGTAGAGTTATTGGGAAGTTTAATGGTAAGAAAATCGATAAGACTTTTTTTCAAAATAGATACCGAAAAAAACTACAAAATACTTTACAACAAAAGCTAAATAATAATTTCGCCTAATTATACAGTTCCACAATAGGGCGCCATTCTGGAATAAACCCTGGCACCTAATCCTCTGGAAAAGGGCCAGTTAACTTTAAGGGGGGTTTAAAGAAATGAATAAGCATCACCAAAATATCATTGCAATATTTTTCATTGTGATTATCTCCTTGTTTTTATTTGCTTACTGGTTTGATATGAGCTTTGGATATGGTCAAATGTCTTTAATTTTAGCTGGAGGGTATGGTATATACCTCAACTTTAAAGCAATAAAGGAAGAGCAAAAACCAACGTAAGGAATCTACCGCAAATGGGCGCGCTAATCGAATAAGTGCGCTCTTCTGAATAGTCCTATATTGTTGAGGGGGTTGAGAATGTCAGGTTTCGTTATTCCCGTGCTTATTACAATATCTGTTGTTATTATTTTATCCATCATTTTTAAGGGAAAAGATAAAGTGGATAGAGGCTTTAAAATAAATTACTTTAAACTATCTTATAGAAGAAAAATGATTAGGACTATTATATTCACCCCTATAAATATTTTGTTACTCATTTTTATTTACGTATATACAGACTGGAGTATGGTAGTAAACGTACTTGTTGGATTATTACTGTTTATAGCTGGTTTAGTCCAGCTAATTTATAATTTCAATATGTGGAAGAAGAATGAAAAAGAAATATAGCCTAATTCAACTAACAGGGCGCAGTTGTTGAAGATGCACTGTGCCTGAATCGGGCCATTATGTAGAAACAGTTAAAGCATAGAGAGAGGGTTTTACTTTGAAAAAAATCTATATTCATATTCTAAACATAGTTGCCTTAATTTTATTAACAATATTCAACCTATTTGCTTCTCTTGGTATGAATTTTACTCCACTGGATGAGCCTCTTACGGCAGAATATACTCATTTGGCTAGTTTTTATATCATTTTAGGGGTTTTTTACTATTTGCAATTAAAACAGAACGCTTTGAAAAAATTTTTAGTCCTTATTATTATTGAAGCCCTGTGCCTTTATACGTGGGGGTTATTTGGAGAAGGGTTATTAGAACCTATGATTGAGTAAAATGTAGTTTTAATTTAACAGAGTAAGAATAAAGGTTAAGCTTCCACTAACGGGCGCAGTTGTTGAAGAAGCACTGTGCCTGAATCGGGCATATTGTTCGGAGAATGCACTCTTCTCAGATTGACTGAGGTGAATAAATGTTAAAACATATTTTATTTTTCTTATCAATGTTAGTTTTTTCATTGATACTGAATCTCACACTTTCTTTTTATGATCAGGATATATTGGAAATAATAGGTCTCTCATTCGCTGCCACATTTTTTAATTGGTTTTTTAATTTGCCAACATCTAAAGAAAACAAATCGGTTGAAGACTGATCATTTTTTTAAAACAAACGGGCGCAATAACTGAATAGATGTCTGTCGGAATGAGGCCAAATTCTTGAATAAATTATGTTAAATTAAAGGAGATTATCAATATGGAATTAGACTTTTTTTGGATTGCTTTAGGAATTGCTGCTGGAGGATATTTTATAGGTAATGGACTTAAAAACTTTAAAAATCCAGATGCTAAAGATAGTCTTGGTGAACTCTTTGACTATGATGATGAACACGAATTGATAAAGGAAAAAGACGTACATAACTTGATAGGGATATCAAAAGAAGATACAAAGGTTTTGATTCAAGAACATCCTGACATACCACACGTTCTTATAAATGATAAGGTATACTATCCTAAAGGAAAATTGCGTAAGTGGTTAACGAATTTAGGAGAGTAAATAAGTCTTCAATAAACGGGGCGCACTTCCGGAATAAGACTTGGTGCTCAACCCTACGGCAAAGGGTTATATTCAAAGTGGGAAACGAATAGTACAAAGACAACACAGCTGCACATTCCAGCTTATACTCACATTTGCATATCAGTGCTAAAAGGAGTCCATTATGAAAAATAAAACAAGAATAAGAATCACCTTAGGGATGGCTTTGTATGTTTTACTTTGTATATTTGATTACATGCTTTATGGTACCGTTAATTGGGCATCAAATGTTTTGGAAGCTATAGTCGGTATGGTGATTATGTGGTTTATTGTTGAATTTGTTCCAAATCATATTGAAAAATAACGTTATGCTAGTTTTTCTTATCTCTCATTTTCTTTATCAGGGAATTAAAAAATGGAACAAAAAAGCAAGTGAACGATTGCCGCAAACGGGCGCTAATCAGGAATAAGTATTCTCCTCCAAAAACGAATATAAGTACCAAATGAAGATGGCTGTGTGGAGGGATAAATATGTTTAAAAATAGCATCATCATTGCAGTGATATTTTTTGCTGTATTTACACTCAAGGATTTAATATTTGATGAAAAAATACAATGGATAGAAAATATTGTGGTCTTTGTTTTAGCATTTTTAACTTATACTGTATTTGAGTGGGTAAAAACACCATATGAATGGAATAAAAATATAAAAGAAAGATAGTGTTGTCTTTTCTGCTGCAAACGGGCATATTCAATAACAAGCTTTAAATATTGTGCGTTCGATTAGGAATTACTGTGGAAAAACATCACCAAAAAAAGAGATGCTGGCATTAACCGGCATCTTTTTGACTTTTAAGGAATAAATCACTTCAACAAATTGAATTCTGGACATTTATAGTATATGTCCTTTTAAAAAATATATACACTTCTGGTTTAAAATAATAAAAATTAAAGTTGGAGGCAGAGTCAATTTCAAGGGAATAATTTAATGATCTTCCGTCAAAGGGCCGCGACTATTTGGTTCTCTCTGTTAATGATTCTCTATCAATAATAAGCCGCGTTCTTCCATTTCCTTTTTGATTAACCCAATAAAATCCGAGTCTAAATTTGATACCTTTGCTTGATAATAAGTTTCAACGAGCAAGGCATCAGATAAATTGTTCATTCTGCACCTAAATTCTTAATCAGACATCTTTTTCCATTTTACTTCCCAAGCATGCTTTTGAGCTACTCATTTGAGGATTTCCTTTTCATCGATTGTTAATGTCCGATTAAGCTTATTTTCAAATTCACGAACAACATGTATGTATGTAGTTTCCTCAAAAGTGTTCATGATTCCCCTTTCAACCCTGCCTTTTTCTTAGGATATAGTAAATATTATACCAGCGAGTCATCGGCATCAGCAAGATTCATACGCGCCTATATATAGTGGATTAGAGAACCATCATTTTACAGATTGAGGAATGAATATCTTCTGGAGGGGAGGCGAAAAATATGCGGAACAACCAAATGCAAAAGGAGATAATACGCATGGACCAAACACAACATAATCCGAGACTGAATTCCTCGGAGCTTTCTCAACTCTGGACAAGTTATATGCAGGATAGTATGACCATTTGTACAACGAAACACTTTATGCAAATCGTTGAAGATGCTGATATTCGTCCAGTGATTCAACAAACCTTGACGCTTGTTGAAGCCCGTATTCCTAAACTCACCGCACTATTTCAAGCTGATAACCGTCCTGTTCCGTTTGGTTTTTCTGATCAAGACGTGGATTTACAGGCGCCGCGTTTATTTTCGGATGAATTTATGCTAAACAACATCAAACAGACCGCTCAAATGGCGATGCAAATGAATGCTCAGGCGATTGCCTTATGTGCACGTCAAGATGTTCGAGATTACTTTTCCGAGTCACTACAGGAAGCCACTCAACTACATGACGAGGCCATGAATGTATTGTTGTCGAAAGGTATTTATGTTCGAGCACCGTTTATGGACACGCCGGATCAAGTGGATTTTGTGACGAAACAAAGTTTTTTGGCTGGCTGGTTCGGGGAGCAAAGACCATTGCTTAGTCTGGAAATCGCCAATCTTTATGCGAATACCCAACGAAATGCACTGGGGTCACATTTATTAACGGGTTATAGTCAAGTTGCTAAATCTAACAAGGTGCAGAAATATTTTAAACGGGGAAAAGAAATATCCTCGAAACACGTACAAACCTTCACAACGAAGTTACAGAAAGAAGGATTGCCTGCTTCTATGCTTCCGGATGAACCGGTGACCAATTCAACCGTCTCACCTTTTTCAGATAAGTTAATGTTGTTTCAGTCTCTGGGACTAAATCAGATAGGTATTGCTTATTACGGAACAAGTGTGTCAACTGCATTAAGGCACGATTTAGCAGCCCTTTATCCACGTCTCATGGCAGAAATTGCTAAATATGCGGAAGATGGAGCGAATCTTATGATTGAAAATGGCTGGTTGGAAGAGCCACCACGCATGATTGACCATGACCAAATAGCCAAAAAGTCATGAATCTAAGCGTACAACATGAATCAATTCCGGAAGATACAAGTTTAGCGTGAATATGTACAAACATGGTTCTAGATATCCACGGTATCCATTCATAGGCATCCTCAGCTGGGAAATATAGTCTTGAAAATTTCCAGGGGGTGAATTCTATGGGTTAAATCAATGCCCTGAGGCATTCATGGAGGGATGAAACGATATGGAAACCGAACACTCTGTTGAATTAACATCAGCGGAAATCTCAAACCTTTGGACTTCTTATCAAAATGATTCTATGGCTATATGTGGTCTGAAATATTTTTTACAGCACATTGATAATGAAAATATTCGTTCCGTGCTGGAATACGCCCTGCAAATATCGCAACAACATGTTCAAAGCGTCACGGAAATATTCCAACAAGAAGGCTATCCTGTCCCACAAGGATTTACGGATCATGATGTGAATCTTGATGCACCACGCCTGTTTTCGGATAAACTTTACCTCATTTATATTTTAAATATGGGGAAGTTCGGACTTACTTCTTATAGCTTGGCATTGTCGCTTTCTTCACGAACAGATATCATCACGTATTACTCCCAATGCCTTGACGAAACAAAAATCCTTCATAATCGGGCAAAGGAAGTGACAAAGGAAAAAGGCATTTACACACGCGCACCCCTCATTCCCAAGCCTGAAAAAATTGATTTTGTGAAAGACAAAAGTTTTTTGGCAGGGTATATTGGTGACCAAAGGCCGTTATTAGGGGTTGAAATAGCCAACCTTGCTTACAATGCAAAACGAAATGCTTTAGGACAAGCTCTTATCACCGGCTTTAGTCAGGTGGTCCAAAACAAGCAGGTTCGTAAATATCTTGAGCAAGGACGGGATATTGCCGGTAAACACGTTGAGATTTTCACCTCATTGTTGCATGAGAACTATTTATCAGAGGGAACAATGAACATGACATCCGAAGTGACGGATTCAACCGTCTCCCCCTTTTCCGACAAGCTGATGATGTACCATGTAACCGCACTGATTGCCTCAGGCATCGGGCAATACGGTGTTGCTATGTCAACCAGTCCAAGACATGATATTGGTGTGAAATACAGCCGTTTAATGGCGGAAATCGCCAAATATTCAAATGAGGGTGCTAAAATCATGATTAACAACGCCTGGATGGAGCAACCTCCGATAGCGGCCGACCGTAAATATTTAGCCCGTCAAGCAGGACAAGATCATGAAGACGAGTAATCAAGATAAAAATGAAAAACTCTTGTGGAGCATTGCTCTTCCTGGCTTTGGTCAGCTTCTAAACCGACAATATATAAAGGGGATCCTGTTAATTGCCCTTGAATTTTTGGTTAATGTCCAGGCCAATTTTAATGAAATAATTTTGTTAAGCTTTTTCGGTGAGACACAGGAAGCTGTTCAACAAACGAAATATGGTTGGTTGATGTTCTATCCTTGTCTGTATTTTTTTGCGATGTGGGATACCTATAAAGAAGCAGGTGGGGGAAAAGAACTATATTCGTTTTTGCCTTTTGTATTTTCGGCTTATTTTGTAACTGTGGGAACGATCTATTCATCGAAACTAACGCTATTCGGGGTATTGTTGGGGCCTATCTGGCTTCCGATATTAAGTGTCATTCCCGGGGTAGGAATCGGTGTGCTTTTAAAAAATCTGTTGAAAACTCGCGTTCGTTAATTTGCAGTAAATCTTACATATAAGAGATATGAGCCATTTATGAATTTAAAGCTGAGATTTAACTGGACAGTTGATTGTGTTCTGAATGTTCAGTCTTGATTATTAAACCGCGTTCTTCCATTTCCTTTTCGATTAGCCCAATAAAATCTGAGGGTAAATTTAATGCTTTTGCTTGATGATAGGTTTCAACCACCAAGGCATCAGATAAGTTATTCATCCAGCACCTAAATTCCTAATCAGACGTATTTTTCCATTTTACTTCCAAGCATGCTTTTTGGCCACCCATTTAAGTAATTCCTTTTCATCGATTGTTAATTTTCGATTAAGCTTATTTTCAAATTCACGAACAAGTTGTATGTAGACCTTCTCAAATGAATTCATCTTCGTCATGTTCTATGTCCTTTCCTTTCACATGTTGTAAGTATGTAGCAGTGAAACTATATTTGAGAATTATGATGCAAAATGAAGGTAGTTTTGTTAACACTTTTTTCCTAGTTTTCTTTAAATAAAAAGTTTACCCTATCTTTTTCATCGTCATAGTAAACGATCACATAATCATCGGTGCAATCCGTAATCTTTTTCCCACACGGTAAACGGTTATAATCTTCTATGGTGACTTCGCTCAGATCATCAAAGGTTTCTTTAATCCATTTCATCACGCATTCTTCGTTGCGCATGAACTTATCCCTCCACAAGTGTCACAATAATGTGATAAATATGTTCCCTGTTTAATCGCTGGTAAAACTGAGGGACCGAACCCTTGTATCCTGGATTCCCGCCTTCACATAACTAGGAAGTCAGCAAAACCTTGAAATATTAGGCTTTGTTCCATTTTTCGCTTGTCTCTTCTCTCGTTATGTGTGTTATATACATAACGAGAGTACAGAAGGTCAAATGCCCGCCACCATCGGATTTTTCATTCACCTTGTTACGAGTGTTCGGGAATCCAGGTTGTATGCAGTTTCCTCTAATTATTTGGTATGTCCAGTGTTTATTTTCTTAAAGAACATTATAGTCAAGAAAAGGGCACGCATATGAAGTAATTCCACAGCCTACTCCTTCAATTTGAGTTCGTTATTTAAGTTGCAACAATAATCTTTTGTTGTATAATAATATACAAACGTGTCATTTCAGTTGTCTTTACACTTGATTTATTTACACGATTATATTTCTTTTAAACATCAATCACACATTGTGGGTTTATTCACATTGAAGCACAGGAAAAGGGGAGGATGAAGTTGCAGCGAAAGCTAAAAATGGGGACTATGATTCATGGTGTCGGGGAGAAGATGTCTGACTGGAGGCATCCTGAGATACCGGTAGATGCCAGTGTCAGTCTTGAATTTTATATAAAACAAGTACAAAAGTCAGAAGAAGGGAAATTTGATTTTGTTTTTATTGCAGATGCGTTATGCATTAATGAGCATTCTAATCCGCATTACTTGAATCGCTTTGAGCCGCTTACAATCCTGTCTGCTCTGGCAGCTGTAACGTCACATATTGGTCTTGTCGGGACCTTATCGACAACGTATAGCGAGCCGTTTTCAGCGGCACGCCAGTTTTCATCTCTGGACATGCTCAGCGGCGGAAGGGCGGGCTGGAATGTGGTGACATCGGGTCTTGAAAAAACGGCCTTGAATTTCAGTCGAAAGGTGGAAGAACATCCTGACCATACTACACGTTACAAAAAGGCATCGGAATTCATCGATGTCATGCAGGGGTTGTGGAACAGCTGGGAGGAGAATGCCTTTATAAGGGATAAAGCCACTGGAACATTCATTGATACAGAGAAAATGCATGAGCTAAACCATGTTGGTGAGTTTTTCTCGGTCAAGGGGCCATTGAATATTGCACGTTCGAGACAGGGGGAGCCGGTGATTTTTCAAGCGGGTTCTTCTGCGGATGGAAGGGAGCTGGCGGCTAAAAAAGCAGAAACTGTATTTGCGATCATGACATCGATAAAAAAAGCACAACATTATTACCGTGATTTGAAACAACGTGTCACGATGTATGGGAGAAACCCAGAAAGTGTGCATGTTATGCAGGGAATTTCACCTATCATTTGCCAAACGGAGGAAGAAGCAGAAGCAAAATACCAGGAAATCGCGCATTTGGTGCGGATAGATCAGGCACTTACGTTTCTTAGCCGGCTATTTGAGTTCCATGATTTTTCAAAATACCCGCTGGATGAACAGTTTCCCAATGTTGGAGACTTAGGCAAGAACAGTTATAGAAGTGATACAGATCGGATCAAGCAGGAGGCAAAAGAGGAAAAACTTACCCTCCGTGAAGTTGCTTTGCGTGAAGCAACGCCACGCCCGCCTTTTTTAGGAACACCTGAAAAAGTGGCAGATCTTATTCAGAAATGGTTTGAAACGCGAGCGGCTGATGGATTCATTATTATCGCTAACTTGCCAAGCTGTCTAGCCGCCTTTGTTGATCAGGTCGTGCCGATTCTACAACAACGCGGCCTTTTCCGAATGACATATGAAGCAGATACACTGCGCGCAAATCTTGGACTAAAGGTTCCGGGAAACCGCCATGCGGGTGAATTGGCTAGGATAAGTGGTCGAGGTTAGGATAATTGTTTTGCAATATTACAGTAGTAATCCGAAAACCTGTGCTAATAATGCTATTCCTCCATTTGGTTATCCGCTCCGAACATGAGGAGGTGTCTGTATGAGTTTATTCCAATAATTGAAAGAGCTTATCGGTGGAAAGATAAGTGAAACAGCACCCGATTTGAATGTAGAAGAGTTAAAGAATAAAGCTGGCGAG
Organism: Lentibacillus amyloliquefaciens; assembly: GCF_001307805.1. Lineage (GTDB taxonomy): Bacteria > Bacillota > Bacilli > Bacillales > Amphibacillaceae > Lentibacillus > Lentibacillus amyloliquefaciens. The sequence continues at coordinate 440,173 of NZ_CP013862.1, forward strand.
TTTTTAAATGCCGATGGACTTTCAGATCAAGCAAATGAGCTCAAAGATCAAGCGAGCGAAAGCGTGAATGCAGAAGGTTTAACCGATCAAGTGAATGAGGCTGCCCGGCCCATACATCATGTCCATATTGTTGAAAAAGGGAATGGAAAACGGTCGTTATATCATTTGAATCATTTCATACGATGCTTAATCTTTTCATAAACGTCTTCTTCGCCTGTTCCTGCTAATAATGGAACACCATCAATCGCTTTTTCCTGTAAACTTTCGGGAACAATCGTGGTGGATATCATGAAGTCATATTCATTCGCTTTATTAATAGCATCTTGAACATTTGCTTGATGTAATGTCACGTGTTCGTTCAGCTGTTCTTTATCGAGCCATTCTTTTAACTTTTCGATAACAACGGTGGAAGTTGCAATTCCTGTACCACAGATAACGAGTACTTTTTTCATTGATTATTCTCCTTACGTTTCCATTTATGAATATATAAAAGTCCGGCAAAGGCCATGATTCCAATCAAGCCAATACCAAACCAGCCCAGCCATTGTCCGGATCCGGCGAATATAAATGTTGTCCAAACGGCACCATCAATCAGCGAGGAAATAATGGTGTTCGTTTCTGTATCAAAATCTGCATTAATAGCCATTTCCGTAAATAATGGGGCGATCCAGGTCGCAATGTATAATCCGGCACCGATATAGATCGTTGCTGTGATCACTGTACGAATGATATTGCCCCGATAGACAGGTACCATTAAACAAAATAAAAACGGGAGAGAGGCTAGGTCGCCGAATGGTAGGACACGATTTCCCGGCAGGATAACAGCCATGGCCAGCGTAATCGGCACCATCAATAAGGAAGCGGACAGAACAGCAGGATGCCCAATCGTCAGTGCGCTGTCCATACCGATATACAGGTCACGATCCGGAAATCTTTTTTTGATTCGGTTGCTGGCAGCTTCGGAAATCGGGGTGAGCCCTTCCATTAATAAAGCAACCATTTTCGGCATTAACAGCATGACAGCTGCTGTTTGAACTGCCAATTGGAATGTATCCTGTATGCCATAACCTGCCAGCAGACCTATCAGGAGCCCAAGAAGCGCGCCCAGCACGGTTGAATTCCCGAATAAGCCAAATCGCCGTTGAATGGTTTCCGGATTTGCCTGGATTTGATTAAATTTGGGAATACGGTCAAACAACGCATTCATCGGTTTTGCCAAAAAATAGGATGGTGCAGAAGCCGCATGTGGAAACGTCATTTTTTGATAGCCAAAATACGATTCCACATCATCGGCTAATAGATCTCCCGCTAACAATACAACCATGGCATGAACACCGATTGTTAATATCCCAAGGGTAAAATCATTCGTAATGGCATAGACAAGTGCCCCGGTAAAAGCCATGTGCCAATAGTTCCAAATATCAACATTGACGGTTTTGGTCAGCCCGATGGTTAACAGGAGGGTGTTAACACCGATGCTGATTGGAATAGCCAGACTCCCCAGTACGGTCCCATAGGAAATAGCTGAAGCGGCCGGCCAGCCGACATCAATCATTTGCAGATCCATGCCAAAATGGTGAACCATCGATTGTGCTGCCGGTCCGAGGCTCTCTGTTAATAGATCAAGAACCAGATTCACGCCGACAAAGCCAATACCGACTGTAATTCCGGAATAGAAGGCTTTCTTGATACCGGTTCGAAGTATCAATGCAAAGATGAAAAAGATGATTGGGAGCATGACGCTTGCTCCCAAATCAACAAACCATTGTAAAATGTGCATCGCGGGATCCCCCCTGGTAAATGGTTACCGTATTGTTTTGAATGCTGATAAAAAAAGCGACTGTACATCGTAAACCTTTTAACCAAAATACCGGTGATAAAGTGATTTGGCCTGAGCGACATTATTGGTTCCATGGACCAAGACACGGCCATCCTGAAATAGCACAAGCCGGTTGGCATCAACGGCAAATGACAACAGGAACTGGTTTTGCTCGACTTTTCCCAATTGGGACAGGTGATCAGCCATTTCCGGCAAATCCGGTTTTTTGGCTGATTGCGGCCGGATTTGCACCGTATCTCTTCCGCATAATACAGCCGTTTTGGTCTGGTTTTCATAATCCAGAAACGGATAGGTTGGCGACGCTCCACATGACGAACAGTTGTCGCTTTTTAGCGTCTGAACATTTATTGAAGCTTGCTGGTTGCTCCACAGATCGAAGGATACAAGTTTATCGCGTAAAGCATCCCGGTTTTCGGTTAAAATTTTCAATGCTTCTGCTGTTTGGTGTGCCGTCACCAATTGGACGATCGGACTGATAATGCCAGCTGTGTCACAGGTTAATCCGCCGAGAGGAACCTGCTCGATCATACAATGCAGACATGGTGATTGATCCGGTATAATTGTGTAACTGATGCCATAACTGCTGACAACCGCCCCGTATATCCAGGGAATGTTGTATTTCTGGGCAGTATCGTTCATAATCATTCGAATGTCGAAATTATCTGTGGCATCGAGCATTAAGTCAACACCCTCTACAAGCTGCTCTAATTCGTTCGGTGTCACATCTGTAACGTGAGATTCGATGGTCACGTCACGATTAATGGCTTCCAGTTTGCTTTTGGCTGCAATCGCTTTTGGAAGCCGGTTCTCCGCATCATTCTCGGTGTAAAGTTGCTGACGCTGAAGATTGCTCCATTCAACATAATCCCTGTCTGCAATGGTTATTTTACCGGCGCCGGCACGGGCAAGCATCTCTGCAATACTGGTACCCAGAGCTCCGGCACCGATGATGAGGACATGCTTCTGATGTAAATGACGCTGGCCTTCATTGCCGATGGGTGAAAATAATATTTGTCTGGAATAGCGTTCTTTCATCAGACACTGATCCCTTCCTGTGGGCTACTGGCAGTCGCATATCGCTTTTTGGGAATCCGGCCAGCTTCATAACCAAGTCGTCCTGCCAGAACAGCACGTTTCATCGCCTCAGCCATTTTGACAGGGTCTTCAGCTCCGGAGACAGCTGTGTTTAACAGAATACCATCTGCACCGAGTTCCATGGCTGTCACAACATCTTTCGGGGACCCGATTCCCGCATCGACAATCACCGGGACACCCGACTGCTCGATAATCAAGCTTAAGTTAAGCGGATTGATAATCCCCTGCCCCGAGCCAATTGGTGACGCGCCGGGCATGATCGCATGTGCGCCCAATTTTTCCAATTTTCCGGCAAGAACGACATCATCGGACGTATAAGGGAGGACCGTGAATCCTTCGTTGAGCAATTCCTCAGTTGCCTTCAATGTTTCCACAGGGTCCGGCAGCAATGTTTTCTTATCCCCGATAACCTCGACTTTAATCATGTCACAAAGACCGGATGCATGTGCCAGCTTGGCTGTCCTTACAGCTTCCTTAGCAGTGTATGCGCCGGCTGTGTTCGGTAATAGGTCGTAGTTTTTGACATCGATTTTTTCCAATAAGTTGGGCTGTGATGGTTCAAAAATATCCATGCGGCGAACGGAGAAGGTTAAAATGTCTGTTTCCGACACATCAACAGCCTGTTTTTGTACATCAACATTCGGGTATTTTCCGGTTCCCAGCAGTAAGCGGGATTGAAACGATTTGTTGCCAATGGTTAACATATCAGCCACCTCCTACAAAATTGACCAATTCCAGTTTATCGCCATCCGCAACATTTGTTGTCGAATGGGTTTCCTTATCCAAGATTTCACCGTTATATTCAACGATGACCACTGGCTGATCAGCTGCAAAGTGATTAATAACATCCGAAATCGTCCTTATATGCTCCGGTAATTGAACCGTCGAACCGTTAATTAAGAGATTCATAGATTAACCTCCTTATGTGATAGTTGCTGAAGTCGAAAGGTATCATTGACAGGTTTTCCTTCGATATAATCTGCCATCAGCGAACCAGTAATCGGTGCTAATAAAATACCGTTTCGAAAATGTCCGGCTGCCACCCATAATCCGTTAATTTCAGGATGTTCGCCCATATAGGGCAATCCTGTTTTCGTTTGTGGCCTGTGACCGGTCCACGCCTTTTCCCATTTTGCATTTCTGAGTTCAGGGATCAGACCAATGGCACGCTTCATCAGTGAATGCAGACCGTCCAGCCGTACGGACTCATCTAGACTATTGGGCTTTTGTGTAGCGCCGATAATGAATCTGCCGCCGGACTTCGGTACAACATAACACCCCGGTGAAAATATACTGGATGTCATCAAATGATCATCATGATAAACGGAAAAACATTCGCCTTTTACCGGGTACAGATCCAATAGCAGATCGGTTTTTTTCAAAAGCTCCCGGCTCCATACCCCGCCTGCTGTAATAACTGTTTTGGCTAAGATTGTGCGGGTAGTTGTTTTGACGCCGGTTATACGACTGTTCTCGGTTAAAAAATCCTGTACTTCCGTATTTTCCAGAATCTCTGCCCCTAATTTAACAGCCGAATGCGCCAGCGCTTTCGTTAACAGTGGTGCATTGACCTGACCGTCATTAGGTATATAAAGTGCCCCTGCCACGGAATCAGCAGAAAGTTTCGGTTCTTTTTCGTTCAGTTGTTCACGGGATAGCCATTTTGCGTCTTCACCTGAATTCTGCTGACGTTCAGCAGTCTGTTTTAACTGTTTTGATTCTCCTTCCGTTCGGGCGAGTCGGATTATGCCGCTTTGAATCAGCTCGATATCGATTCCGCTGAGTGATTTTAGCTCTTGGGCTAATAAAGGAAACATTGCTCTGCTTTGACGTCCAAGTAATGAAAGCGGATTGTCGGTACCCACTTCATTTTGGGCGCCCAACATGCCTGCTGCGGCTCTGGATGTTTTCTGTCCGATTGCATCTTTTTCGATGATGAGAACATGATAATGGCGTTTGCTTAACTGAAAGGCAATCGAACTTCCAATAACACCGCCGCCAACAATAATGACATCATACATTTCGCTCACCGCCTTTCTGCAATGCCTCATTATAGGCTGCTGCTTTTTCAAGAGGATTTTTGGCCATTAGTATTCCGGATAATACTGCAATTCCGCTTGCTCCAGCTTGCATGACATCCGGTGTGTTTTCCGGTGTGATCCCGCCAATTGCCAGGACGGGAATGTTGACGTGTTGAACAACTTTTCTTAATTCTGTCAGCCCTTTAGGTGGTAAGCCGGGTTTTGACCGGGTTCTGAATACGTGACCGAAAACTAAATAATCAGCACCATGACGCCAGGCATAAATGGCCTCTTGTACCGAGTGGACAGAACAGCCAATATTAAGATTGGGGTAAGTACGACGAACAGTCTCTTGATCAATGCTGGCATGAGTGAGTTGCACGCCTTTAGTGTTCATGTCATGGGCAATTGCCACACGATGATTGACAACAAGTTTATCCATCGGCACACCTTTGGAATGAAGCAGCTGGATGGTTTGAATCATTTTTTTATCGGACCATGATTTCTCCCGAAGATGAATAACATCTGCCTGGTGAACGATCTGTTCGGTTATTGCCGTCAGTTCTTCCGGGGATTGCTGCCCGGTTGAGATGACATGGAGTTTTCCGATAGTTGCCTCACATTTTTGAACACGGTCCACTGACACAGCTCCTTTACCACTTTGAAAACATTAAAAAAACCACTTTCCTGATGGGAGGAAAGTGGTTTTGAACGTATAGTTGGTTATAGAATGGTAATTATCGTTCGGTCACTTCCCTTCGCCGGCATCAACCGTATCAGGTTCAAAGGGTCTTAAAGTTCATCACTTTAATCTCAGCCTTTTTAAAAGGCACCCCTAGTGATTTTTCAATTGTTAGTTAAATTGTAACATCGATAAAACCATTGTCAATGGTTCAAATTTTCTATCACATTGAGGTGCTGTGAAGTTAATAAGATCACTGTGTGGAGGACAGGATGGGTCGCTCAAACAAAGGCACGTAAGACTGCGGCAATGGCGGCCACAGAACCGATACCGGTGGCTATGTTCCTTTTATCGGGCGCTTTTCCCTAATAAGGATTAGCTCAATATCACGTATAAGGGGCCACATTGCGAAATAAGGTTAGATCATTTCTTTGCATTTTTTTTAGCTGAAATCGAGATAACTGACTTGTGTATTAAGATAAAGCAATTCTTTTTGGGTGCGACAAAATGGACGATTCAATTCATAATACATTTGAAAGCGTTAGAACAGAAAATCTGTTTCTTCGAATACCAGAGGAAGAAGATTTGCATTCTGTTTTTTCGATTGAAGGAAACCCTGCCACAAATAAATATCGACCTGCTGGCCCGATGAAAGACATTAACGAAGCAGAAGAAACTTTAAAAGAATGGAGAAACAACTGGGAAATTTACGGATACTGGGCGGTTATTTTACCATCCTCACCGGAAATAATTGGATTCGACGGCATCAGACGAGAAAACTGGAAAAACCGGAATATATTAAACCTTTATTACAGGTTTTCACCTAAGGCTTGGGGTCGTGGGAATGCGAAAGAAGTGGCTGGAACTGCTGTTGAAATGGCAGACGTTTACCTCCCCAATTTACCGGTTGTGGCGCGTATTCGCTCTGTTAATAAACCAACTATACGAGTAGCTGAAAGAGTTGGCCTTCAGCATTGTTCTAACAGTTTCTCCTCAGCTAAGAAGTTTAAATATTAAAGAACAGTAGTTATTTTGACTTACAAAGTGCAAATAGAGCACAGGTTAAAAACCTTTCTTCAAAGTATGGCAAAGAAGAGAAAGAAAAGTAAATACAAAAGTCAAATAAGATGTATGTTCGATAAATTTTTGAGTGATTGCAAATATCATTATTCAATTATACGGGCGCGCGCGACAAGTTCTGCTATAAGCGCTTCACAGCGTGAAATGCAAGGAATTCATTTTCATAGATTCTAACTTTGCAACGGAGGATAGGAATGATGAAACCAGGTTTTCTGAAACTATCCCATCAATATTCCTGCGTGCGTTATGAATGACAGTTCATGGGGTACGAAGCACAGGTAGAGTCGGCAGAAGGAAGGCTAAAGCCATTCCAATTGGAAAAGGTATGTTAACTGATATGCCCGTCTGTACAAAAAGAGCGGCAGGAAGCCTATCCGCGTTACCTTGTGCACAACCTGGCAGACGTTGAATCAGGGATTATTTTGAAAACTGACGCAAGTATTGCTTCCGGTACAGCCGAAAGAGAAATAAGCCAACAACAGCTAAACGCTATCCGTTTTCAGCATCCACAAATCCATATACAGATATTTTCAGGTGACAAGGCATATGGCGCACCGGCGTATGGCTTATCTATTTTCTCAAGGCATCATGCCTTTGATTTCGCTGCGGGACCATGAGTTGGAAGAAGTTCCGACTTGGCAAAGGGAAACCCACAACCCTGAACACCAAAGAAAACGGCAGGAAAAAATCGATAAAGTGAGGACTGAAAATTAAGAAAAACAAATTCAGAATGACGGCAACTACTAGGACATCCAGAACAAGCGTGTTCAGCGTGAACATGGCTTCGCTGAGGCCAAGGCAATGCATGGGGTAGACCGTGCCAACAGCAGAGGGCCGGACTGTATGTAGGAGCAGGCACTATGTACCGCCATAAAAACAGTAGTTTTTCACGAGTCTTCTAAAGTATTTATAACACTCATTTGTAAACCGTATTAAATAACGGGTTTACAAATGAGTGATTACTAAATACAATAGATAGTATCTTTTTATAATCTAAATGGGGGGAGAAGATATGTCTACAAAAGAAATGGTTTACATAGCGTTATTTGCCGCGTTGATTGGTGTGCTGGGTATAATTCCACCGATTCCGCTAGGATTTATTCCTGTGCCAATTACTGCACAAACTTTGGGTGTCATGCTGGCAGGCTGCTTTTTAGGAAGGAAAATGGGAGCGCTAAGTTTAGTGTTATTTATTGTTTTAATTGCGATTGGCTTACCGCTGTTAACAGGTGGACGTGGAGGTTTTTCTGTGCTGGTCGGTCCTTCTGCCGGTTATATTCTCAGCTGGCCAATTGCAGCTTATCTAATTGGTTACTTTGTTGAAAAGATTTGGAGTAAATTAGCTGTGTGGAAGGTAATTGCTATTAACATTTTGTTTGGTGTGATACTTGTTAGTTTAATTGGTGCGCCTGTTATGGCAATAATTACAGGTACTTCTGTATGGGCAGGGCTTGTTGGTGCAACGGTGTTCCTGCCTGGGGACTGTCTGAAAGCAGTTATTGCTGCTTTCATTGCAGTGCAATTAAAACCGGTCAGTCCAATGGAAGAGAAAACTCAGGGAGTGTAAGTATGCAAATGAAATCATGGAATGTAATGGATGCTATTATTCAACACGCAAAAAAATCACCTGACAAAATTGCGATTTGTGAAAGAGGGAAAACATGTACATATGCCGATCTTCTTCATCAAGTGAGAAAAGTTTCCTGTGGGTTAAAGAAAAATAAAGGAGTAAATGACAGAGTTGTGATTATCTCCGATAATTGTATAGAGTATGCGGAAGTATTTCTTGGTGCAATCTATGCCGGCTGTATCCCGGTAGTGCTTGATCCCAAATGGAGTCAAAAAGAAATGATTCAAGTATTAGACAATAACAATCTTTCACTTCTTTTTGGGGACAAATATAAGCTTATGAAAATCCCTGATAAAACCATGCAAACAAAGATTTCTTTTCAAGAAGATAAGGATATCACTTCCTATAGTACATGGCTAGCTTCACAAACAGAAGATACTGTTATGGAAACGAATGAAATGCTATTCATAGGCTATACCTCTGGAACAACCGGGAAACCAAAAGGGTTTATGCGAAGTCACCAATCATGGATTAAAAGTTTTGAATCAGGTATAGACGTATTTAGGTTTAAAGAGAACGATCATTTTATCGCGCCGGGTTCCTTTGCTCATTCTCTATCATTGTTTGTGCTTATACAGAGCTTATATCTTGGTGGTACGTTTCATATGGTTCGTAAATTCAATGCGGAAAAAGTGGCTGCTATATGCAATCAGTACAAAGATATTATTTTGTTTGTTGTTCCTACGATGATTCAATCATTAATCGAGAGTACAATAAATGAAGCGGACATTAAGAGATTGATCAGTTCGGGTTCGAGGTGGACTGCAGCTATGAAGAAACAGGCTATTAAACGATTTGGCAAAACAAAGTTATTTGAGTTCTATGGTACCTCGGAGGCAAGTTATATTAGCTACCTGGATGTCTCAGAAGAAACCGGCTTAAATTCTGCAGGGAGGATTTTTCCTGGAGTTGAAATCTGTGTATGTGATGAAAATGGATGGGAACATGACAGAGGGGAAGTGGGGCAGCTCAGGGTAAAAAGCGAAATGGTTTTCACTGGCTATGATCACATGCCTGAAGAGACTAAAGCTGTTTTTCATGATGGCTGGCTTTTATTAGGAGATTATGGCTATCTGGATGAAAATAATCAATTATATCTAAGCGGACGAAAGAAGAATATGATTATTACGGGCGGATTGAATGTTTTCCCTGAAGAAGTGGAAACTGTTCTTAAGCAAATCCCGGAAGTTAAGGAATCCATGGTGTTTGGCATTCCCGATCTACACTGGGGTGAAAAAGTTGGTGCCATTGTTTCCTGGAAAGGCGAAAGGGAACTTTCAACTGTTAATTTGAGAAAATATTGTTCTGATTTTTTGGCAGCATATAAAATCCCTAAAAAGGTAATGACGGTTGATTCCTTTGTCTATACAGGCGGCGGTAAGGTAGCGCGTAAGGCGATGGAAGACCAAATGAGGGGTGTGCTCTCATGACAGAATGTGTTTTCGTGACAGCTAAACGAACCCCAATAGGCAAAAAGGGGGGAGTACTGAAGTCACTTGATCCGGAAAAACTTCTATCGCCACTCATTGAGAGAATCATGACTGAAAGTGGACTAGCTGCTGAATCAGTAGCTGATGTCATTGCTGGGAATGTGGTAGGTCCAGGGGGAAACATTTCCCGCGTGTCATTACTTAATGCTGGGCTGCCTGTTACTGTACCGGGGGTAACAATTGATAGGCAATGCGGGTCCGGACTTGAGGCAATTCAACTTGCAGCACGTCACATTCAAAGCGGTGCGGGTGAAATTTATCTGGCGGGCGGTACAGAAAGCACGAGTCGGGAACCGTGGAAACTGGCAAGACCAAAGCATATGTCAGGCACACCCACATTATATGAGCGTGCCCCTTTCACACCACCTTCTTATGGTGACCCTGATATGGGGATTGCGGCGGAGAATGTTGCGAAAAAATATCAGATAACCAGAGAAGCACAAGATGAATACGCAGGAAAAAGTCATAAAAAAGCGATTAATGCTATAAGGAGAAAGCGTTTTTCGGATGAAATTGTTCCATTGGAAGTTACAGGGCAACTGGTGAGTGCAGATGAATGTCCACGTGATCACTCAAAATTGGAGAATATCCTGAGACGAATGCCTCCATTATTTCACAAAGACGGAAGTGTGACGGCTGGAAATGCTTGCCCGGTTAATGATGGTGCGGCATTAGTGCTGACAATGTCGAGCCAAAAATGCAAAGAACTTGGGCTGGTACCGGCTGTGCGTTTTGTGGATGCTGCAGTGGCAGGGGTAGATCCAGCCTTACTTGGCATTGGTCCTGTTCCAGCGGTAAAAAAACTGTTAAAACGACAGCAATTAACGATAGAAGATATTGATATCGTCGAATTTAACGAAGCATTTTCTTCACAAGTGCTTGCATCACTCAAAGAACTCGAAATACCGGAAGAAAAAGTAAATGTGAATGGCGGGGCTATAGCATTAGGACATCCATACGGGGCATCCGGAGCTATTTTGATGACACGATTAATGACAGAAATGAAGTACGGAAACTATAAAAGAGGTCTTGCAACCCTTGGAATAGGTGGGGGAATGGGACTGGCAGTACTAGTAGAGGCGATATGAGTGAATGAATCTCGTGAAGTTGTTATGACAGCGGAATGGGTTAGGCAATATGCACAATCTATTGAAGCACCATTAACACAAGTAAATGGTAATTACATTGCGCCGCCAACGATGATTATGCTGTTCTGGCAATTGTTTGATTCATGGAAGCAGGAAGATAGATTCCTTTTGCATGTGAAACAGACATATCATTACGTTTGTCCAATTACATCCGATATGACACTGGATTGTACGCTTACCTTAAAAAAACAAAGAAAAGTTGGTTCGGATGAGTATAAAGTTTATCTTTTAACTTGTTTCTATCAACATGAAATTATAGCGACCGCTAAGACAACATTAATGATACCAGGTGAGTAGTTTGAAAGAACCTAAAATTACATCATAAATAAAAATGTGTATAACAAATAGGCCTACTAAAAAGTAAACTTGGAAAAAAATGTAATTTCGTAAGCTTACGTTATCAATGCACATACTTAGGTTCAATACTGGAGTTTTATAACACATCCCCGTTACATTTATAGTGGATAGAACAGACATTGACTGTTTGCCCAATAATAAACTGGAATTGTTTATACAAGGATTAGTTTACGTGCTCGATGGCACACTTATTTGTTCTTGAAAAGGCAAACGGCACATCTTTAATATGCGGGCAGTATATAACTGTCACCACTCACCTCCCCGTGCTCTGTAGTGTATCTGTTTATCCAACTATATTATAGCAACTTTTAACGTGGATGGGGAGCTTCTTTCATTACATTTTTGTGCCTTGAGCACAGCGAAAGGAATGATACTTAATATGGAAAAAAGAAAGATTACGAGAGAAGCAGTTCAGCATTATGCAAATGTTTCAAAAGATAAGGCCTCTATTCATATACAAGAAATCGAAGACAATAAAAGCAGCACTAAAAAAGCTATTGCCCATGGAGCGTATATCATGGGACTCGCACAGTCATTGTACAGCATGAAGCACACGGGGCAGTGGGCAAAATCTTGCATGATGACATTTCATAACCCGGTATATGTTGATTCTAATGTATGGTTTGATTTTGTGGAGAAGAAGGACTGCATTGAAATTTTTGTGTCAGGCGAGGATTCCGAACTATTGGCAAAAGGTGTTTTAGATGTTGCAGAGTTATGAATTTGCGACCAGCAGAAAGGTGATATTTTATGATTATGTTTGATCAGGTTAGTTTTTATTATAAAAATAACAATCCGATTGTTTCCAGTCTCAACTTTTCCATAACAGAACAGGAATATGTCGCCCTTGTCGGTCAAAATGGCTGTGGGAAGTCAACCATTGCAAAATTGATGAATGGTCTTTTTACTCCCAAAAAAGGGTCTGTTGAAGTTTTTGGGATGAAAACAGCTAATAATTCATATATTCAATCCATTCGAAAGCATGTTGGATATATTTTTCAAAATCCGGAAAATCAGTTTATTACAACATCGGTTTTAGATGAAATCGTGTTTGGTCTGGAAAATATTCGGGTTCCTAAAGAGGAAATGGATGAGCGCATTAACAGGACCCTAGCAATGGTTGGAATGTCGTCATACAAGTATGCGATGCCACAATATTTATCCGGCGGGCAAAAACAAAAGATTGCTATTGCAGCTATTTTGGCTATGGAACCGAGCTATATTCTTTTTGATGAGGCGACATCTATGCTTGACCCAAAGGGGAGGCAAGATATACTCGCCATAATGCGCCAGTTGAATCAACTTGGGATAACGATTATTCATATTACCCATCATATGGAAGAGGCATTAGAAGCCAAACGTCTTCTTTTTGTTCACAAGGGTGAACTGCTATTTGATGGTTCTCCATTCCAATTTTTTACAACTACCCCCGTAACTGACTACGGACTGGATAAACCTTTTGTCTTCCGTGCATCCGAGGCACTAAATATACCTGTTGATTCCTCTCTCGATTGGAGAAAGTTGGCTGAATCTTTATGGTTTTTACATTAAAAGATATAAATGTTTGTATCGGTAAAGAAAAAATTTTACATAATATAACCTGTTCTATCTCTAGAGGGAGATGGATTTCCGTTATTGGAACATCCGGTTCAGGAAAATCAACATTGCTTAAAACGCTTAAAGGATTAGTTACGATCGACAGTGGAGAGTATTTTTTCGACAATAGGAAGATTGTACGGAAAAAAAGTATTGATACAACAGCTATTTCCGAAGTGGGATATGTTTTTCAATATCCTGAACATCAATTTTTCCAGACAACTGTATATAAAGAACTTGTGTTAGGTTTGAAGCACAAACAGTACTCGAAAAAAAGGAAGACTGAAGCTATCTCAAAAATACTGCAGCTTTTTGATCTGCCTGAAGAAATTATCACTAAATCCCCATTTCAGCTAAGTGGGGGACAGCGCAGAAAACTTGCGATTGCATCTGTCATGATAACTGAGCCTAAGATTTTACTGCTTGACGAACCAACAGCAGCACTTGATCCCATGAGTCGAAAGAAAATAGTAGAAGGAATCAAGCACTGGCAAGAAAAGGGCCATACTGTTATCTTTGTCTCCCATCATATGGAAGATGTTGCCGAGTATTCAGATGATGTGCTCGTTATGCAACGTGGCAGAATTGTTACACATATGGATGCATCAGCTTTGTTTTTCCATCATGGAAATCTTGTGGAAGAAAGCGGAATGATTCTTCCACCATCTGTTCAGCTAAAAAATAGTGTAGAAAAACTGACGAAAGAATACGTTGATATCGCCAGCTGCAGGGAAGCGGATATTTTAGCAGCGGTTCGCAAAGCAGTGACCAAGCGGGGTGAACAAATTGTCTGAGGCGATCATTCTGGGACAGTATATTGAAAAGGAGTCGATACTGCATCGGCTTGATCCGCGCACAAAGCTAGTTTCTATGATCAGTATCATGGTATGGTTTGTCATGATTCAGTCTGTGGCAGAGTATGTACTGGCCACAATCTTTATTTTTTTCCTTCTGTTCGCCTCTAATGTTTCGTTGCGATACTATTGGAAAAGTTTACGTCCAATTCTGTTCATCCTTTTGTTTACAGGTGTGTACAATGCGTTTCTTACTAAAGGGGAAATTGTCCTGTGGGAATGGTCCGTCTTCCATTTAACACAGGAAGGAATTCATCAGGGAATCCGGTTTGCGTGGAGAATTGTACTGCTCATTTTCATGGCATCTATACTTACATTCACCACAAAGCCACTAATGTTAACTGCCGGTTTAGAACGACTGCTCAAGCCATTATCCCGTTTTGGTGTTCCTGTTGAACAATTTTCCCTGATGGTTACTATTGCAATTCGTTTCATCCCGACGATTGTGAGCGAATTTGATCGTATCGTACTTGCACAAAAAGCAAGAGGAATCGATGTCAAAGAGCACTCCTTCTTTCAAAGGGTGTACTTGTATATACCCATGCTGATTCCGCTGCTTTTTTCATTAATTCAACGAGCGGAAACACTTGCGGAAGCGATTGACTCGCGTGTATATGGAAAAGGGAAAAACCGTACCAGCTATCGCAGTTTTCAGTTGTCTGCAGCCGATTACCGGGGTCTCACTATTGTACATTTATTTGTTGTTACCGGTGTATTCTGGTCAATTTATTTTGTTTAGCAGGAGCTGGTTTGACAGGGTATTTGTGGAAATGGTTCCACATAATGATATTGAGCGACAGTACTTAAAATAAGCCTTCTCCCTGATTTAAATTCGGTACTGTTTGAGTCACCACAAAGCTCATCATGTTTGCAGCCAGCCATCACGAACTTCAACAACCTGGTCACATACATCCAGAGCGTGTAGTTGGAATAACAGTAGTTTTCCACTAGTCTTCTAGATTGTGAAACATGTTTTTTGATAGCAGTAGCTGTATTTATTGAATAGGATTCTATTATATTTTCACGATAATGCTTAATTTTCATGCAAATATAACAAGTTGCAAGCTCTAATAAGGGAAATAATGGTGCTAAGCGTTATACAAAGATTAGTTTACGTGCTCGGGTTGAAAACTTATTTGTGCTTGGAAAAGGAAAACGGCACATTTTTAAAGGCGGGCAGCATAGAACTGCTTTACTCACCTCCTCGTGCTCTTTAGTGTATCTGCTTATCCATTTACATTATAGCAACTTTGACCGCGGAGGGAGAGTTTTTTCATTACATTTTTGTGCCTTGAGCACAGCGAAAGGAATGATACTTTAAATGCAAAAGAACAAAAAGGCGATGGTTGGTACTCATTGGGGAATCTATCAAGTTGAGACTAGTGACGGGGCTGTTGTTGATGTACAACCTGCGCGGACGGACTCTAATCCATCCCCCATTGGAGAACTATTGTATGATGTGATGGATAACCGTTTCCGTATTGCTCAACCTATGGTTAGAGCGGGATATTTACGAGGTGATCAAAATCATCGTCAATCTCGTGGAAAAGAACCTTTTGTACCGGTAAGTTGGGAAGAAGCACTTGAACTGGCAGCATCCGCATTAAAGGACACAAAGGAAAAGGTAGGAAATGCCGGAATCTATGGTGGATCGTATGGATGGGGGAGTGCCGGGAGATTCCACCATGCCCAAAGTCAGGTCCACCGATTCTTGAACACTATCGGGGGGTACGTCGCATCGGCGAACAATTACTCTGCCGCTGCGTGCCAAGTTATTGTTCCCCATGTAATTGGTGTGGATTATGGAACTGCAGACGATGTGGTAGAATATGGCGAGATCATCGAGAACTGCGACTTGCTCATTGCCTTCGGAGGTTTGAATCAGTATAATAACCAAGTAAAACCAGGTGGGGTCACTGACCACCACGAAAGAAATGTGATAGAAGAGATTGCGGCATCGGGAACCGAAGTCATCTCGGTCAGCCCCATTCAATCCGATATACCAAGGGATGTTGCGGCTGAGTGGATTGCTGCAAGACCTTGCTCAGACGTTGCTATTATGCTTGGAATTGCCCATTACCTTGAAGTGAACAACAAGGTCGACGTTAGATTCATTGATCGTTACACAGTCGGATATGACAAGTTCAAGGCATATCTGCTGGGGCAATCTGACGGTGTTATGAAGGATCCAGAATGGGCATCCTCCATCGCTAATATTCCTTCACAAGATATTATACGTCTCGCCGAAAAACTTGCCAATGCACGTTGTCCGTTAATAACGGTCAGCCTGTCACTGCAAAGATCAGAACATGGCGAACAACCCTTCTGGCTCGCCATCGTGCTTGCCGCTATGCTGGGATCGATAGGAAAGAAAGGTGGCGGTTTTGGACTTAGATGGGGGAGTAGTAATGGTTCAGGTTACTATCATAAAACCCCTTTTTCATGGGGTGGACTTTCGCAAGGCTGGAACCCAATCAAGCAGACGATCCCTGTTGCCCGAATTGCTGATATGCTGCTAAATCCAGGTAGCCCTTACTCATACAATGGAGAAAATAGAACCTATCCTGATATCCAACTAATCTATTGGGCTGGCGGTAATCCATTTCATCATCACCAAGATTTGAACCAACTCCGTCGTGCTTGGAGGAAGCCGAAAACCGTGATTGTTCATGATTCGACCTGGACAGCTACGGCACGTCACGCGGATATCGTATTCCCAGCAAACACCTTCCTTGAGCGTAATGATGTTATTTGCAGCAAAGATGATTATCATATTACCCCGTCGAAAAAGGTGCTGGAGAATTACGGGCAATCTCGAACTGATTATGAAATTTTCTGCGGGTTGGCTGAAAGACTGGGTGTCCTTGAAGCCTTTTCGGAAGGTCGCGATGAGACGGCATGGCTGAAAAACATTTATAAAGTTAGTAGGAATAACGCCAAACAGGCAGGTGCCGAATTGATTCCCTTTGATGAATTTTGGGAGACGGGCGAGCCTTTATATGCAGAGCCTAAGATGAAGCCAAGACGAAATAATTTTATGTCACGTTTTCTCAACGATCCTAAGGCCCATCCGCTGTCGACACCTTCCGGGAAAATCGAAATCTTCTCGAGTAGAATCGCATCCTTTAAATATGCTGACTGTACCGGGCATCCGAGATGGTTTGATAAGAATGAATGGTTAGGAGCGCCTCGAGCAAGTAGTTTTCCATTACACATGATCTCTCATCAACCACGTAATAAACTTCATAGTCAACTCGATTTCGGGGCTTTCAGCCATAAGGATAAGACAGCGGGGAGGGAGACGGTTACTATAAATCCTGCTGATGCATGTAAGCGTGGGATAACGGACGGAATGCTTGTACGGGTTTTTAATGATCGAGGTGCTTGCTTGACAGGAGCGAGACTTTCAGACGACATTATGCAAGGTGTCGTTAGTTTGCCTACAGGTGCATGGTATTGTCCAGACGATACTGAGGGACCTAATAGCCTGGAGTACCACGGCAACCCGAATGTCTTGACAGCGGACAAAGGTACTTCTTCACTAGCGCAAGGGCCAACCGCCCACAGTTGCTTGGTCGAAATCGAACCGTTTCATGGTTCTGCGCCAGAAGTTCAAGAATTGTTAATGCCCAAATTTATTTCGCGTGCGGATGTGTAAAAAACGGATTATTTGATGCATCGTTAGTATAGCTGAAACCCTTGATGTTCAAGGATTGATAAACTATAAGGGCCCATAAGTTATTTGGCCGTTATCTCCGTCAGCTGAAAGACGGTAGATTAAAACTGAACAAACAGGCGATCCGCGATGCGGAACGCTATGACGGAAAATATCTGATTCGCACATCGGATGATACGCTTTCTGTGGAGGATATAGCCCTTGGCCATAAGCAACTTATTGAGGTCGAACAGGGCTTCAGGAAGTTGAAATCAACACTATCCCTTCGTCCGATGTACCACCGTCTGGATGAGCGCATACAAACGCATATCCTGTTGAACTGGCTGGCATTACTATTGATTCGAATTGCCGAAGTGGATACCGGAGCGACCTAGCCGAGACTTCGTCAAGAGTTGGATAAGATCCATCTTGGAAAATTTTCTTCTAAAAACGGCGCCCTTTATCAGCGTACCGAATTGACGCATGAACAGCGTCTGATTCATGGGAGACTTGGGATTGAGGCTTCTTCGAAGATCTATGACATGCAGCCAAAATCCTAGTTACACACCCTTTATGTTCAAAAAACACCGCAAAGCACTATTTCTATGCCTATTTGCGGTGTTTTCGTTTACCTAGTCACTGTCGAAGTCGAGTCAAGGATAGTGTTACTGGCTTTGTAAAATTTACTGATAAGAAATAATTATAGATATTAATATGAAATAAGTATTTTTAATTATGAAAAATTCAAGTTATCCTTTTATGTAAGATACTAATTTAGGGATGGTGTATTATATTGTTGTATTCATTTACTGGAATAGATCACGTTCAATTGGCTGCACCAAAAAGAAGCGAAAATGAAGCACGTAGATTTTTTGGCGGTGTTTTGGAATGGAGGAAATCCCTAAGCCCGAAAACTTGGCAAAGCGTGGTGGTGTTTGGTTTAAATGCGGAACTCATCAACTTCATATAGGAATTCAGGAAGATTTTGTTCCTGCTAAAAAAGCACATCCGGCATTCAATGTGGAGAACTTAGAAGGGCTACGGGAGCAGGTAATCGAGCAAGGGATCAAGGTCAAGGAGGATGAACCACTTGAAGGCGCTAAACGTTTTTACGTGGACGCCCCATTCGGTAATCGTCTGGAATTCCTTCAATGGATTAAATAAGACTACCCTTGTGGGAAAAAACTTTGATAAATTACTGAGTGTCCCTTCCCGAAAGTTGTGCCGTTAACGGGCGCCATTCCGGAATAAAGGGTAGCGCCCAAATTGCTATTGTAGGGCCATTTTATTGAATAAGCATACAAAGGGGAGTATATATGTCAAAGTATTTCAAAGGGGAATTTTTGAAACAAAGAATTATTTTAACTGTTATACTCCTAAGCATAATAACACTATCTGAGTACGAATTAATTTCTAATACATTAAATTCATTTTTTGCGGGAGTAGCTCTTATTGTATTTTTTATTGTGGATAGTGATTTGAGAAAAAATGAACCACATTGCTAATCAAACAGGCGCAGTAACCGAATAAGAGTGTATATCAAATATGGACAGATTTTATAGCAAAAGGTAGGTTCATTTTGCAAAGATGCCAAAACTGCAATATGTCTTTTAACTGGCGTGAAATCTATAAGTCATTTTTGCATATGGAATATAAACCAATTGTGTGTGATAACTGTGGTACGAAACATAAAATAAATAATTCTGGCAGATGGACTTTTGTATCACTGACTATTTTGCCAGCAATGTTATTCTCAAATTTCCTATCACCTTTTAATAATATTTTTGCCACGTTAATTGTGGGACTCTCTATATTGATGATTGGTTCTTTTGTTCATACCATTTTTTGTTAGATTTAAAATTGCTTGCGACTAAATTGCCATTAACGGGCGCGATTGTATAAAAGTCATAAGCTTTAATCAAGTACTTGTTATAGTTGATTTTTTATCCTCCATTGCTTA
Source organism: Lentibacillus amyloliquefaciens (assembly GCF_001307805.1). Taxonomy (GTDB): domain Bacteria; phylum Bacillota; class Bacilli; order Bacillales; family Amphibacillaceae; genus Lentibacillus; species Lentibacillus amyloliquefaciens. The sequence goes on from NZ_CP013862.1 coordinate 459,581, forward strand.
TAATGAGAACAAACGTTCTTTTTAGGGGGATTATAAATGAAGATTAAAGATGTAACTGCTAACTGTCAAAACGAAGTAAAAATGGTTAAAATATTTTCGCCTGATGAATCACCAAAGATAAAGGTTTATGATAGTGGATCAACACATTTTTTACACGAAGTCGGCAATAATAGACAGGTTCTCAGCATTTCCTGTAAGCGAGGACACGTAACGGAAAAAGAATGGCTATTTGGTATCAGGGAAATAATGAAGTTAGAACTTGAAGGAGTTGAAATTGAAATTAAACCTAGCGGGGTCGTATTTATTCGTGAAAAGGATGAATCAATGCCCAGAACGGCAGACTGTTATCACTAAGAAGGTGAGTGCATCATGAATCAGGAAATTTGTTAAATCGCCTTCCTCGGAGTATCCAAACTTTTCTAAGTGATTATAAAGTGAACCTTCAAGGTAACAACTAACAATATTGGGATTCGCAAAAAGAAACCTTCCAGAAATACGAAGGGCATTTTTGTGGCATTAATTATGGATGTTTAGAAACAACTTTATTGTCACTAACCTTGGTTATGATATTAAGGTTCGAATTAACATGCAAGCAACCACTTTTTGAAACAGCCGCATTTTTCAACTGGGGAATGCGGCTTCATACTTTTTAAAACACATACCTTAATTGTCACTGACCACCATAATTGATATGTTATAATGTATTTAACAATGGACTGGCTTCATATGAGGGATGGCGCACCGATTCACCTTCTTTGGATACTTCCAAGAAGGGAGGTGCTGCCTATGGACACAAACGATTTAATGCTGATGATTTCTTTCGGCATGTTAATCGCGTTTATTATGTCCGACCATAAAAAATAACCCCTCATATGCTTGGCAGGCGTAAGGGGTTATTCTTCCTACTGCGCCGCCCCTCTTAATGGGGTTCGGTCTATTGTACCGTAGGCGTTGGAGCGTCTACGGTTTTTATTATTGTATGATCTTCTATGTATAGTATACCCGATATTTTCTAAAATGAAAAGAAAAGAAATATTAATGTTAATTAGAGGTGATTTAATGGATACTCAAATGAAAAAACTTGTCCATCAGTTTATTTTACTTCCGCTTGCTATTAGAGTGTTACAACACGATAGAAAGAACTTTTCGGATTTTAAAATGCGTAATGTATATCAGGGCAAGATAGATTCATCCATTACGCAATTACAGCAAGATTTAGCTTCCACTAAAAAGCTTATGTACACGCAATATCATATAGACGTAAAGCAAATCGCACAATGTTCTTATAGATGGTCTAGCAGGCATGATACAGGTGTCATAACGTATACGCCTGGTGAGTTAAAAGAAATGACAAGGGAGGTTATAGAAGTTTATTTATATGGTCGTAAATCAACAGATTTTGAACGTCGAGATGAAGGATGGTAAAGCTCTGTATCACAGAAAGCTTTACTTTTTCTCGAATAATCTTGCCCAAAATCCTTCTTTCTTCGGCAGTGCTCGCTTCAGCTTCAACTCTTGCTCCTTGCTACATTTCATTCATGGTATCTAATGGGAAGGTGAAGAGACTTTTGTCTGGATTAATGAGGTGATTTACAGCATTTTTCAAAGTAAAAATGCGGCTTTACGCTGCTAAAAGTAAATGATTTTAATTGTATCTAACAATAACTTTACGTAAAAGGAAACAAAATGGATACTAAATAGGGTACAAAAAAGATACAAAATGGGTGACAAAATTTCATAAAAACGGTGTTAAATTATTAGTATCAGGAAGTTTATAACTTCCCATTAACCCTTTTCTTTCACGGAAAAGGGTTTTTATTTTGGCTGGATAAGGAGGTGTAAACCGTGTCTAATAATGGATTTGGAAAAGCAATGGATAAGGATCAGGACAAAGACGTTAAGCAGGACGATAAGACGACCACTAAAGATGCTGCTGAAACAACAAAGAAAGAATCATCATCAAAAAGAAGTCGTAGGCCCGTAAAACCTGAAGGATTCAAGGAATTTGAAGCTCTGGCAAAAGGCATTATCGAAGCTGACGGGTCTTCCTATTATGAGTGGCTTCATGAACGACACCAAGACATCATCTTGAATTTTAATGTATCAAACCAGAAACAGATCACGAATGTTGCGAAGAAAGGAGAGTGAGATACATGCAAGATGCGATTCAAACCATACAGAATATTACTGACGGGATTAAGCCAATTGCACCAGTCTTAGCCGGGCTGGTGCTGGTTGTCATTGGGTTATTGTGGACGTTTGCCAAAGATCCGCAGAAAAAGGAAATGTATACGGGGTGGATGGTCAACGTTGCAATCGGCTTTGGCATTGTCTATTTAGCTGCCAGTCTTGTTAGCTGGTTAGGCGGTCGTGTTGTTGGATTTTAAGGAGGTGAAGCATTGTGAGTGTTGAGTACAAATATTTCATAAGCTATCTTTATGAAGATGGCGGCGGCAATGTTGATATAACGTTAGCGGAACCCATTCAATCGATAGATGATATTCGTGGTGTCGAAAAGGCAATCAGTGATGAATTTGACCTGGGCGATTCTGTCACTATCCAAAACTTCATACAATTAAACCATTAATCAAACGGGCGTTCCAATGGATGGAAGCCTTTTTTTATTGAGGAGGATAATCATGCCGACTATACAAGATTTTGAAACAGAATTGGCAAACAAGTACGCTGACTTTCTGTCGGCAAAGGAAAAGGAAATGCTGAATCCTGATCATACAGGCTATCAATGGAAACGACAGAAGCTGGAATCCCTGTATCAAGATACGGTTCTGAAATCAAAGTATCCGAAAGAAAGGCTTCAAAGAATAGAAGATGCGGTGCAAAAAGAACATGATGACGGGGTGAATCAATCAGAGCAATTTAAGCAGGCTTATAAACAAAACGTACTGGAAAAGCTGCAGCCCACAAAGGAAGAAACCCATTATAAGGATGCTTATAAGCAACACGTGTTGGACGCTCTAGATAAACAACCGGATGAAAAGGAAGCATCATCTGAAGATGTTCAAAAAAGAAATCAAGAGATGGCGGCATTTGAAGAAAAACATGGTTATGAGAAAGTCTATGAGCTCAAACGAGAGGTGTTGGATGACATAAAAGAGATGGACTTAACGCCGGTAAAAAAGGAGAAGTTAAGCCAGATTGAAAAGGATTTGGAAAACGAGAAGGAGATGAAACTGGGGAAGAAGCAAAACAAGGCGCATGAACAAGAGATGGACATGTAGGGCTTCCGATCAGGGAGTCCTTTTTTGGAGGTGATATGAATGAGAATGAAAGATAAACTGCTTGTCAATGTTAAAGCTGTTAAACCGGGAGATAACGCATTTGAGGCATTCAAAAAACGGTTTTTTACCGTCATGGGCGATCAACTAGACATGACGGATGACCAATTAAGACAAATCTATAATGGTATGTCACCTTATATTGACACGAGTATTTATGCGGAAATGGAAGAGGTTCTGGCAGCGATACGAAATGCTTATCATGCGCTTGTGAATTGGGTGACAAAAGAGATAGCGAAAGCATCTGATAAACACGGGGACCAATCATACAAGCACTCAGGCGTTCGAACATTGGGAAGTCATAAGTCATTTTCAAAGCATAAACAGCCGAATCACTCGGTTACGGAAGAAAAACAAAACAAAGATGAATCATCCAAGCAAGACGCTATTCAACGCTATATGAACGATGAAAAATCGTTCAATTGGTTTGTAACACATGTCGTTACGAATTATCAATCGCTCCCCAAACAGAGGATTGATATATTGGTGTTCAAACATGGAGGCTATCAGCATTTGGAACTGACGTTATTTGGTGAGTCCTTCATACAACAACACGGATTTAGAAAAGCCTATCATCTTCATAATGAATTAATGAAGGCATTTCACACGACTTTCGATGACTTATTAGCTAAGGGAACAGTCCTGAAATCAGATCAATCCATTGAAGAACTAGTCCTTGTACCCGTTTTAGAGCGGTTTGAAGCTAAAATAGCTGTCAAAGTAGGTGACGATGATGAGCAAGCTGAATCCTTATAAGAAACTTGTTTTTCAAAATATCGAAAATGCTTTAAGTGATTTGAATGCTGAAGATAAAGGCCGTTATTTTATCTGCAACTGCCCGGAATGCAACCAGCATGAAGCGTTCATGTACAAAAATAACAAGCATTTCATCCAGTGCAACCGGGAAAACCATTGCGGCTCACGGATGATGCTTGAATTCCATGAAAAAGGGAATATGTCTGCTTATGAACAAAACATGGCAAAACAATATCCCGACTTAACGACAGAACAACGGCAGTCCTTGGATTGGTCAAACCGTGTGTTTTCATATGCGAAAAACTATTTTAACAGTGAGGCATTGGATAATGGTTACCGCGGCCTGTCAAAACAGACAACACGTGGTTTTGTAGCTGACTTACAACATGAAAATATCGTGCAGCATGTTTTTCAAAAAGCCGAACCCTTATTGAACAAAGATTATTCCGATAATAGCTGGATGTGCAAACGAAACTTAATTTTCCCATTGTACGGCGAAGACAATACGTTGGACCGTGTTTTACTCCGTTCCAGCATCGATGAAAACCTTGATCCCAAGGAAATACAGCTTATTTTCAATCCCTCCAAAGAAACGAGGGATTTTTTTATGGACATTCCGCAGGATACCGACAATGTGGTGGTGAGTGAATCCATCCTGGATGCTTTATCCTTTCGTGAGATTGATGAAAATGTTGGCATCATGGCTCTAACAGGCGCAACCAAAACGAGACAGGTCAAAGAATACTTGGCAGAACACAAAGACCAGTTTGCGGATAAACACCTTTTAATTGCCATGGATGATGATCAGGCTGGCTGGAAGGCGACAAGGGATATCGTGAACACCATTGAAGAGGAAGGCATCGGTGAAAATTGGTCTGTTTTTGACTATACGTCAGAAACGAAAGACGCCAATGAAAATCTACAACAAAACCGCAAAGCATTCACGAAAACGTATAACCAAATGGCAGCACGTACGAAGCAACATGAAAGGGTGATGGCCATTGAACACGAACCATAAGCCACTAACCGAACGCTTAAGTAATTGGCAGTTCATAGTGCCTTTCATACTGCTTATCGTTATATTGGGATTTTTTCTGGCAAACTTTCTATTACACTTTTTCCAACAAGTGCTGCATTTGATTGAGGGATTTGCCAACAATCCGGAACAAGTCAACTTGAATACATTCTCAGTCGATTGGCAATACGTATTCATATTTCAAAGAGAATGGCTTGAGTTTTACGTGGGCTTCTATATCGTTATAGGGATTAGTCTTCTGAAACTCTTATACAATATCAAAATGAACTATCAAACCATTAACCGTGGGCAACATGGCACGAATGCATTTGAATCCGTGAAGAACATGAAGAAACAGTATCAGATTATTCCGGCATCCAAAACGGAATACGACGGAAAAGGCGGCACGATTATTGGCGGATTGCAGGAAACAGGTAAACCATACCGGCTCCTGCTAGATGACGCCCCAGTTCATACGATGGTCATTGGGATTACGCGTTCCGGTAAAGGTGAGACATTTGTTGTGCCAATGATTGATGTCCAAAGCAGGGCGAAAGAGAAACCCTCCATGGTGATTAATGACCCGAAAGGAGAACTGGCCGGGGCATCCTATGAGACGCTGAAAAAACGTGGTTATGCTGTCTATGTATTTAATTTGATCGAGCATGCGATGAGTATGGGATTCAATCCCCTGCAGTTAGTCATTGATTCATGGAAACAGGGCAGGGTAAGTGATGCGCAAAAATATGCCAATAGTGTGGCATTCAGTTTGTATCATAATCCAAACGCTAAAGATCCGTTCTGGTCAAACAGTGCAAAATCCCTTGTCACGGCTATTATTTTAGCGTTAACGGAGGACATGGTGAAAATTGGTAAAGAAGAACGGGTCACCATGTACTCTGTTGCCAATTTCCTTTCCAGCAAGGGCAGTGAAACAGATGAAGAAGAGAATAATGTGTTGGACGAATTCTTCCAGGCACGGGATGAGAATAATCCGGCACGGTTAATGTATGCCACCAGTAATTTTTCCACCGGCAATACACGCGGCAGTATCTTCAGTGTTGCCATGGATAAACTGCAAATCTTTACGCTTGAACCGAACGCGAAAGTAACCGGCCATAACAGTTTGGATTTAACAGAAATCGGGTTTGGCGACAGACCAGTAGCTGTTTTTTTAGCAACGCCGGATTCGGACAAGTCAAATGATGTATTGGCCAGTATTTTTGTTAGTCAGTTGTACCGTGTCAACTCGGAAAAGGCAACCAAAAGTAAGAATGGCAAAATGAAACGGCATGTGCAATTCATCCTGGATGAGTTTGGAAATATGCCGGCAATCGATGGCATGGCAAGTATGGTAACAGTCGGTGCCGGACGCGGCTTCAGGTATCATTTAGTTGTTCAAGCCTATTCCCAGGTGAAATCGGCTTATGGTGAAGAATCGGATACGATAATTGGCAACTGTTCCAATCAGATCTATATCCTCACCGAAGATAAGAGTACAGCCGAACATTATTCGAGTATGCTTGGGGCCAAAACAATTACCGATATCAGTCGCAGTGGTGATTACCATTCATTCGATAAGTCGCACAGCGAATCGACAAAAGAACGCTCGCTTTTAACGTCTGATGAACTGATGCGGTTAAAAGAAGGTCAGTCCGTTTTGATACGTGTGAATAAACGGCAGGATAAGAACCGAAAAAAGATCGAGCCAAAACCGATCTTTAATCAGGACCAAACCAGTCACAAATTCCGTTATCAGTATTTGGCTGATGACTTTGATACAGACCATTCCGTCATGATGCTCCCAATTATGTCTGAGACGTATCATGATATGGACTTGAACAGTATGGTTTATTCGGCTAAATCAAACGATGACCTGTTTCTACGAATGGCCGACGTTATGACAGACAAGGAATTTGAACGATTTAAACGGCATATCTTACAAATCGAACAAAGTCAGGGTGAAATAGATGAAGTAAGAACCAAAACATTACTTCAAGAAGTGGATCACTGGTCATTTCTCCATTATGTGAGTTTCATTGTCCATCATCCCCATTTTTCAAGAATACACTTAAAAGTACTGGCAGCATTACAGGATTATCTGCCGGATGACGTGATGCAAACGTGGCAGGATAAAGCAATGAAACGAATTGAAGAGCAAGTTAATCAAAATGAGAAAGCCAGTCAGGCAGCCGAACAACAGTCATCAGATGAACAGTCCAATGGTGATCAGGAAGCTGAAAAACTACGGGAACAGGCACTATATTAAAAGGGAAAGGAGCGAGCAATCGTGAAAGAAACAAAATATCGTGTCGATTGGGATATAATCGAAGAAATTGCCGTATTGTATGAAAGTCAGGCAGGCTGGACAAAAGAACTTAACATTATTAGCTGGAATGGCGATGAACCAAAATATGATGTGAGGTGGTGGAATCCGGATAAAACGAGGCTGGGCAAAGGTTTTACCTTTACAGCTGATGAGCTAAGTAAGCTAAAAACGATACTAGATATAAAATTACCGGATGATTCGGATAGGACAAGATAATCATTTCAAGTGTCAAAAAGGACTGTTATACTGTTGTTAAAAGGTTGTATGGGAGATGATGGTAACTGTATGCGGAAACGAAGGCTATTAACGCTGATACTATTATCTGTTTTGCTAGTTTTAAGTGCCTGTGGCGGAAGTGACAGTGCTGCAGAAGATAATAACGATGAAACGACAGAAACACCAAAAGCTGGATTGAATGAAACGACATTAGATGATGTGATTGCGAAAAAGGATAATAACGAAGCATTTTACGTTTTGATTTATGATGCGCAACAAGAATATGTAAAAAACACGAAATTGCTTGAAGCCTATGATAAAGCTCTAAAAGAAGAGGATATGACGGCATTTCATGTGAATCTTAATACGCTTGATGATGAACAAAAGCAAAAAGTTGACGCCATAAGTGAAGAGTATAGTAATCGGACGTCAGGCCATAATCCTTTTGAAGATGGTGGAATGGCTGTTGTTCATAGTGGACAGATTAATTCAGCTTTTGAGTACTTTGGAAAATCATGGTTTTTGAATATGGTTATTGAAGAAGCCGATACAGGAGATAAAACATTTCTGGATGATGACTTATACAGCGATGTAAAAAAAGGGGCTCAACAAAATATGGATTATGTGAAAAAGGATGGTATAAATTTAACGTATTAAATCAATGCCATAGATATCATTCGGGAACTTACCTAATTCTAGGTGAGTTCTTTTTTTATGACAAAAGGGAGGTGAAGGATTTAAATGGGTGATGATTTGAAAAAGCTTTATGAAGATTTAGCCACTATTTTGGATGTGAGCAGTGGATGGCTTTATGATGACCTCATACGGAACATTTTATGGGGGATTATTCAAGCGCTAGTTTGGATTAACAATTGGATCGAAGGTGTCGCAACGGATGTTGTCACACTTGGCGGTGTGTATGATAATCCAGCCATGAATCGCTTTATCGAAACGATTCAGCCCTATGTGTTTGGCATGTTTGTTGTCACACTAACCGTTGTAGGCTTTCAGTTTATGCTGAATAAAATTGAAAAGCGAAATGAAGTGCTGATGAATGTTTTAATTGCAGTGAGTGTCATCGTCATCCTGCCAAATCTCATGAATATGATGGATAATTTGTTGAACGAAGGCATAGCCGCATTAGATGAACCTGGAACACTGTCCGATAACGTTCTTAAACGGAATATCGCTGATGTTATGTATTACGTTGATAGTGATTTCAATTATACCAGTGGAAGTAATGAAGAGACTGTGACGGGTAATGAAAATTTGCTTCCGCATCCACCAGATCCCCAAAATAAAGATATCGGGACAACGAATTATACCTACGGAAATGAATTAGAAAATCCTGATTCAATAGAGGTAAATGAGAAACTTGATATTTATGAGGATGAAGGTTGGTTTAGCTGGACCACAGAACCTTGGGTGGAGAACTTAACTGAGAGAGAAAAGAACTTTTTAAAAAACCGCCTTATTTCAACAGGTGACGGTGGAACAAGGATAGTTGACTTAAACACAAACACAGTACCAGCTACCAACCTGGGGCAACAAAGCTACTACAGGTATCATGTCAACTGGGGTATTGCTATAGCCACATTGGCCGTGACAGCCTTTGCATTAGTCATCACAACTATCAAAATTGGGCGTGCGATGTTTGACTTGGCTTTCCATCAGTTATTTGCCATGTTTACGGCAGCAACAGATTTAACAGGCGGACAACGCTTGAAAAAAGTGCTCGTGGAGATTGCCAGTACATTTGCGGTCATTTTTGTGATGATGGTGCTGTTACGGATGTTCATTATTTATGCGCAATGGGCGAATGATATGGAACAACATATTGGCATTATCGGTACCATTTTGTTACTGATTGCTGGTGCCTGGGCGTTAATTGATGCGCCTGACATCGTGCAACGGTTTTTGGGTATTGATGCCGGACTGCGTTCTGGCTGGCAGGCCATGATGGGCGGTTATGCTGCCGGTCGTATGGTTGGTGCAGGTGGCAAAATGACAGCCGAAGCTGGTGGTAAAGCACTTAAAGCAGGTGGCAAACTTGGCGGCGGTGCGGTTGCTGGTGGTGCCGGCATGACACGGGCATTGAAAAATAACAGCCATGTGAAACCAATGCCGTCTCATCGACAAGCTGAAACACCACGTCAAGAAGGCAGGTTTTCAACAAACACGCTGAATGGAAATGCGCCACGTTATGAAAACAACGGGGGAAGTACTGTCGGAAAAGGACAACCAGCACAGGAAGCTCGACCGTCCGTCAATTCGATGCCAAGACAAGGTCAACAATCGGCCAGTATTAGTTCCGATCATTCAGGTGGTGTCACACCATCATCTGTTCATGGCGGACAACAGCAGGCATCAACTAGTCCTGTCAATATTCCAACATCACCAAAGATGACGAATCAGCCAAGTGCGGGAGCTTCAGATGGCCATATCCATCCAAAACCAAAACATACCTTGTTTGGTGGGAATCGTACGGTGCAGCGAGCCAGTCATTTTCTAACACGGGCGCATAACACCGGTTATGATGCCGGTCAAAAAATGAATCAGGTTCGTGGAAGTATCAATCAAAAGGATGTGCAAAAGCCAAAAGACATGCAAAAGGGGCTGAGAGACCATGACATACGAGATTCCGAAAGAGATTAAGGCAAAACCGAAAATTTTAGGGTTGGAAATGCGGGAGCTAGTCATTCTATTGATTAGCTCTCTTTTAGTGTTAACGATCTTGCGGGATTTGGTTCATAGTGTTTTTATGATTCCGTATTTTGTGGCCGTGATAGGCTTCATGATTTACCTGTTTATACCATCCGGCCACAATCCGAAAAAAAGACATTATGAATCACTCATTCTATTTTTTCGCCATAAAAAGGCTGTTTACCATGCGATGGATAAACACAAGCAGGAAAATCGTCAATTGCGGGTAACGGAAGGAGGTTGACAGTCAACATGAACCAAGAAGACAAGGTGACTTACGGTGAATCTAATAATAAACAGACGAAACGAAGGCAATGGGCAACTAAAATCAAGAGGATTTTTAAAATGAAACAAGATGACAAGACAACGTCAGGGAAGAATAAAGTAAAAATGTTGAGACAAACGCTGGAGATACTACCGTTTGTGCAAATTCATAATGACCATATTCTTTTGAAGAATGGCGTAATGGATATTCTCCAGATTCAAACGAAAAACATTCATGCTTTGAACGATACTGATTTGAATGTTTTATTGATGAACCGAACCCGTTTTTTACGAAGTTATTTCAGGTCCTATAAAGAGATCATTTTAAACTTTCCAGCGAATACGGAAGCCCAGCGCACGTATTGGTTGAAGAAACGCGAACAGACAACCAGTCCTATTCGATTGGAATATATCGACCAAAAATTACTTGAGTTTGATTTCTTGGAGCGTGAACGTTCGAACCGTGAGTTTTTTATTTTTGTGTATGCCGACGATAAACAGGAACTGACTGACCGAAAAAATGATGCCATGCAAGGGATGCAACAGGCTTTTCCATTGACAGAATTAACACGAACGAAAAAGGAACAGATTCTGTTTCTATTAAACAATCAAAATACGAAATTATAGAAAGGATGGATACCATGCAGATGAAACAATCAGGCAAACCGAAAGCACCTGAACTGGATAAAAGTTTTCTAACATCGATACAACCACAAGGCGGCATTCGTTTTAAAGACAAAACCATCAAAAAAGGAGATGGCTATGAAGCGTGTATTCATGTTTTTGAATACCCGTCCAGCGTTGATGTGTTGTGGTTGGACAAAATCATGGCCATGTATGATGTGACTGTTGTAACAGACGTGGCAACAATGAATCAGGATGAAACGGTGAGTGCGATTAATAAAAGCATGGTGGAACAGGATGTGCGGTTCAGAAGCTCCAAGCATGAATCTGAACGGATGGATGCGCAACGTGGTTATCAGGAGATGGAAGATCTGTATCGCCAGATTAGTGAAATGGGAGAGGTCATTAAGTTACTTCATATTCGCTTGTTTGTGGCATCACCAACTGTATGGGAATTGGAAAAGAAAGTGGAACGGACCATGTCCAAATTACAATCATTCGGGTTTAAAGGCCAAATCTTTTTGAATGAAACTTACTGGGAATGGCAGTCTTTATTCCTTCCCTATGAACAGCAGCTGGCATTTCCAAACAAACGGGAAGGAAAAGGAATGCCGGCCGTGACACTCGCATCAGGCTTGCCTTATCATTTCTCGGAATTAAATGATCGAACCGGCAGTTACTTAGGGACATCATTTACCGGAGGGAATGTGCTGTTTGATCTCTTTCATAAGGATAAAATGAGACGCTTTTTTAATGCGGTGGTTGTCGGAAAAATGGGTGCCGGTAAGTCAACCACGCTAAAGAAATTATTGATGGATAATGAAGCACGTGGCAATTTTATTCGAGGCTTTGATGTAACCGGTGAATTTAAGACACTTGTTCAGTCCGTGAATGGACACACGATTAGTCTTGATGGCAGCGATGGCGTCATCAATCCACTGCAAATCTTTCGTACAGAAGAAAATAGCAATTTGGAAAGGAATGAAGAAATCAGTTTTATGCAGCACATATCAAAGGTGGCAACCTTTTATATGTTTCTAGCTGGTAATCCGTCCTCTGAAGAAATAGAGGAATTTAAAAAGATGCTGCGTCTTTTTTATGATTCACTCGGGTTCACGGATAAAATTCATACAACAGGTATTACGTCACTAGCTAATGAGGAATACCCCATTTTCAGTGACTTTTTAATGTTCATTCGTGATCAACTCTATGACAATACTGAGAAGCGCATCATTCGTTCAGAACTATCATCCACAAGAGTTAAGCGACTCGAAAAAATTGAATTGGTGATCGATAATCTGGTAAACAGTTTTGCTTATTTATTTAATGGCCATACAACGATTCCTGACATTACAGATGAACAGGTTATTTTCTTTTCAATTCGTAATTTAACAGGACTCGAAAAAGGTGTGTTCAACGCTCAAATGTTTAATACGCTGAACTTGATTTGGGATAACTTGATACAGGTTGGATCGTTGCAAAAACAGAAAATGTATGACGATGAAGCGTTCGATGTCGATGAAGCGACACGCTTTTTGGTCATGATTGATGAAGCTCATCGACTGGTCAACTCGGAAAATATGTTGGCGGTGAAGTTTTTGACGGACTTTGCACGTGAAGCAAGGAAGTATTTCGGGGGACTCATCCTGGCCAGCCAATCGATCCGTGATTTTGTGCCTGACCATTCCGACACGGACACGGTCACCAAAATACGGACATTATTTGAACTGACCCAATATAAATTTGTGATGCAGCAGGATTCCAATTCATTAGATACGTTGCGGACCGTTTTTGAAGGACAGCTGACGGATAGTGAGCTAGAACATGTCCCGCAATTACAACAAGGGGAATGTTTATTAAGTATTAGTGGTGTTGGCAATTTAATGCTCTCCATTGAAGCATCTGACGAAGAATTGCAATTGTTTGAGGGTGGTTTGTGATGGAAAAACGAATTCTTTATAAGTTTACATTCCTCATCATCGTTGCTCTGTTAATCATAGCCATGTATGTCTGGAAATGGTCAACTGATGATGCAGAGCAGCAAAAACCAGAAGATTTATTCGATGCATCACAGCATGAAACAGAGCAACTACCAGCACTTCAGGAAGAAAAAATTGATGAAGTATTAGGTACTAAACCTAATTCAAATGCAGATGAAACACAAAATGACACAGAAGATAAGGTTAACCAGCAAACGACTGAAGATCAACATGAAACCACCTATCAAAAACAATTCGGTGAGAAAGCAGTCACCACTGCAAAGGAGCAAGCGAAAGAAGGGCTTGCTCTTTATTTAGCTCAAATCACCGACTGGGATAAATGGGACGGGGTTGTAACAAACTCATTTCTGGAAGAAATCAAACAAGCTATTCCAGCAGTGAAGGAAGCAAATGTTGAACGGGGTATTGAATCCATTGAGCTGTTTGCTTCAGATACGTCACAGTCCAACAATATGGTATTCGGGGCATTTGCCACATGGCATGTCACATCAAATGGACGTGTAACCAATCAGCGAACGCAGCTTTTTTACCTGACCATGGTGCAACAAAACGATCAATGGCTGGTGAACAACTTGGTAACCCCTGATGAAGGCATGGAAGGGAAGAAGGATAAATGAAACATATTTGGGGTGCCGTAAAAGCCATTGGTAAGAAAAAAGCGATTGGATGGATAATTGGTCTTGTTGCAGCGAATATCATTCCCATAATGATTGGTTTAGTCTTAATGACCATCATGTTTGCGATCATCGGCGCATTAGGTGGGAGCGTTGACGAACAACAATCGAAACAAAACAATCCATCTGCCGGTTATGTATGCTCGGCAACAGGTGACATTAATCAAGAAAAATGGACGTCTGTTTTTCAGAACAAAGAACGTTCCGGTGCCTTAAAAGGTCATGGTGATGACATCATTAACCTGTCCGAAAAACGAGGCATTGATCCAGTCTTGTTTGCATCCATTGCCATGCATGAGACAGCCTGGGGAACATCAAATGCGGTTCAACAAAAAAATAACCCCGGCGGATTGATGAATCCTGACGGAAGTGGCCTATTTCAGTTTTCAACCTTAAAAGACGGATTAGAGTCCATGTCCCAAACATTATATAACCGTATCAAAGTTGATGGCCTGGTGACGATTGAACAATTAGGAAGTGTCTATGCACCGGTTGGTGCTGCAAATGACCCAAACAATTTAAACGAACATTGGGTGCCAACAACGAAAGAGATCGCCCAAAAGCTGGGCGGATTAACGATGAATTGTGAACCATCTGACCAACCAAACATGGAACTCGTTGGTGATAAATCATGGATATCATCACATACGAAAAGTATTACATCTGGCTTTGGTAATCGAAGTTGTGGTGGTTGTTCGTCATTTCATGCTGGCATAGATGTCGCATCCAGTGGTATTCGAGGAGCGCCGATCACAGCATTTGCGGATGGTGAAATTGTTATCAGTAAAGCAAACGGCACGACATTCCAATCAAGCAGCAGCAACATGGGAACAGGATATGGCTGGTATGTGGAAATTAAACATGACGACGGTTTAAGGACACGATATGGACACATGATGGAAAAAGGAAAGCCGGTGGGAACCAAAGTTAAAGCAGGTGATGTCATTGGGAAAGTTGGTTCAACGGGTGCATCAACCGGCGCTCATTTACATTTTGAAGTGATCATAAATGGCGAAAAAGTTGATCCGATGCCATACGTTAAGTCATTTTTAACCGGTGCATAGTAACCAAGGAAGGGCGTGATGACCAGTTGAAAAATAAATTGAATCGTGGACGTGAAAACAAAGTCTATATCAGTCTATTGCTTATCGCCGGGCTTGCGTTTGGCGTTTTTTTTACGTCTAAAACGTGGATGTATGACGACAGTGTGATTGCCCAAACAGCATTTAATGAATCAATTGGCGGACTTAGTCAAACGACATTAACGCTCCGTGACTGGGAATATAACCCGAATAATGAATTGATGGAAGTGACATTGGAACGTAACCATACCGGCACAGATGCTGTCGAACCGACATTTTCGTTTTATGCAAAAGAACAAAATGAGAGTCAAAAATACAATGCAGAATTGGTGTACCAATCCGACAATAATATGGTTGTTCAGATTGAAAATGTCCCTGAATCCTTTCAAGTGATCGGGTTATTCGTGACGGAACATCGTGATCAAAACATCTTGAAACAAGCGTACAAAAAACAGTTGGAAAATAAAGGTGGTGAAACAACGGTGACCGATCAAGACATCAAAGAATCAGATTTACCTGAGCCGGAAGAAGTCATTATCGTTGGTGATTATCGAAAAATTGATATCAATCAGTCTTTGGTGACGAAAACTGATAAGGGATATAAGAAAGAAAATATTATAGCTGATATGGAACGCACGAAACAAGAAATTACTACTATTATTGAGGAGGATATACCATTTCAGGAAGATCTGATTACGACACTTAAAGAAGAGAAACAATCATTGAAACAAGACATGGCCTTCGAAACAAATGAGGAACAAGCTGACACAGAACGGGAGATTGAACAAAAGGATAAAGCCATCGAAGATGCGAAAGGTGAAATCGAAAAACTGAAGAAAAAGGTGAAGGATCTCCGGGATAAATATCAAAATCGTGAAGAAAAACTGAATACTTTAACGCAAAATAAGAATGACAATAAGCAACAAGAAAATGACAAAGTGGATGCCGATAATGCGAAAAGTAATCAACAAGATGCGAACAAAAACAAACAAGATAAGAACAATAGTAGCTCCAACAAGTCATCCAATGATAAGGAAAAATCCAACGAAAAGAATGATTATTAAGTGATGAAAGTGTACGCCAAATGTACGCCAGCAAGGGCGCCAAGTGTACGCCATAAACTAAAAATATGACATGCACGGAAAAACTAGGCTCTGCCTAGTCCATCACGTTATGTGATGGCATTTTCCCCTTATCCTGTTCAACACTCCTTGGCTTGAAGTAGAGCATTTACTACTACACTGGTGCCTGGAAAAGTGGTGCTCATGATGGAACGAAAATAAAAGATAAAAATGCAGCTGCTGTGCAAACTGAGAGGACCAAAAGAATGGAAAGGATGATGACAAATGGACTTAAAAATTCGTGATGTAGATGCAGGAGCCATGCAAGTATTAAAGGAAGTTGCAAGCAAACAAAACGTGTCACGGAATGAATTATTAAAGCGACACCTGGAAGATTTAGCGCAGTTTCAAGGCATTAAAAGCGCTGAAAAAGATTTAGATTTAACATTACGTAGCGTAGGTGATGCCCTAGAAATTACGTACAAACGGCTCCATCAATTAGAAAAACAATCCATGAAAATGTATTTGTTGTTAGCCACTGTGTTAGACATTGACCCTGAAGAAACAGATGACTATTTGGAAAACATGTTTAATGTAAATGTAAAGGAGATGAATTAATTTGCGTACTACAAAACAACGTTTGCATGTTCGATTGGCGCCAGACATTGTTGAAAAGATACAGACCATTGCAAATGAAAAGCATGTATCTCAAACCGATGCCATTACAGAAGCAATTGATCATTACTTTGCAGAACGAGATGAAAAATATGTTGTGTTTCAAAACATGATCTCGGAATTAATGGATGAAAAGTTCGCAGCTCTGCAAGAAAAGCTCCATCGTATTCAGGTTACCGGCAATGTGATTGATCGTGATACCAAAATTCTTCTAGAGTTTATGAACCATTATTATTTGATTAATGAATTCAACGATTTGATTACGACTGAAAAATATAAAACAAATGGGATGCAGCAAGCAGAAGACTTAATTCAAAAACGTATCCATAAACATCGACAAAAGAAACTTGATTATGAAAAACGAAAAGCACAAAAGCATCAGGAAAGTGAGGCTTAAAATATGAACAGTCCTGCGGTTGTGTTACGAAGCAAATTTGTCACACCTGGGTCCAATGCGTTTAACGATTATATCAATTATATCGATCGGGAAGATGCCAAACGTCATATCCATGTTAATGAATCATCCAAGGAAACGGATAATTTTTATATTTTTCATGACTTCATGGATTATATGGATGATGAAGCAAAGCAAGGTCAATTGTTCACAAGCGATAACGATCAGTTAAATCAGAATGACAAGAAACTCTTGAAGCAGCAATTTCAAAAAGCACAACAAAATGAATCACCCATGTGGCAGGATGTCATTAGTTTTGATAATGAGTGGTTGGCAAAGCAAGGGCTTTATCATCCAGCAACCCATACGGTTGATGAAGTGAGCATGCGGAAGGTTGTCCGTGAAACAATGCATACGGTGTTGCAGGCAGAGGGCATGGAAAAATCGGCTATATGGACAGCATCGTTACACTACAATACGGACAATATTCACGTCCATATTGCTTCAACGGAAGCACATCCAACACGTGAGAAATTGAATGTTTTCGATAAGGAAACCCAAACATGGCATGAAGAATATCGTGCCAAACGTAAACCAAAGACACTGGATAAAATGAAATCCAAAGTGGCGAACATGATACTGGATCGAACGAAAGAACGCAATAAAGTTGATGACCTTGTTCGTGGTACCGTTCATCATAAAAAAGAAAATGGTATTTCCTTGTCTGCTTATCGCAAAACAAAAGAATTGTTTCAAGAAGCAATGGAGCATCTTCCATCGGATAAAAGACAATGGCAATATGGCTACCAATCGATTAATGATGCAAGACCGTATATTGATGAGGTTACGAATATTTATCTGCAGCAATTTCATGTAGAAGACATGAAACAGTTGCACCAACAATTGAATGAGGAAGTAAATGTGATGAAAGAAATGTATGGAGAGGGGAGTGATTACGACCAATATAAACAAACGAAATTGGATGATCTGAAGAAGCGTATGGGGAATGCAGTGCTGGTTGAGATGCGCGAGCATGATAAAGCGCAAAACGATAAATTGTTTCATCCGAAACAATTCAATAGATTCTATTCACTTTCAGCTCAAGAGGCATTTGCTGATCGACATCATACTGTTTATGCGTTCAATGCTTCCATGATGAAGTTAAGTAAAGCCATGCGTCGAACCTTTCATGACTATCAAAAAGACCGTAATTTGCAGGAGTTTGACCGTATCATGGATGGCTATGAATAAACAAAAAGGTGGTGGTATGAATGGATAATCTTCTATTCTTACTTATTATGATGTTGATTGTTCTAATTATTTTCCCAATGCTTATTAAATATATTAAGAACTCAACTTTCGCAGACTGAAATAGGCAGGTAAACCTTGATATAGTTCGGCAGCCCCGCTATCCATTGTTGTAGTTGACTTTTGATGAGTTGCTGTACTTTCTTATTAGTCTTTTTCAAGGCATCTTCAAGAAGTTCGATTAGCTGCTGTAACGCTACAGCCCAATCGAGATCATTAACCTCATCACATAGTTCATAAAATATGCCGCCCAATGTCCGATTATCTGTACTGCAGCGATTTTGCCATGACAGTACAATATATCTTGCAAACACAATGGTCGTGTGGCTGATAAGAGCGTCATAGGAGCGGCTCTGGAACTCCTTTTGAAGTTTTAAAAGAGACTTTGTCGTTTTGAAGAAAACTTCAATATCCCAGCGCATGCCGTAAATTCGGATGATTTCCTGGTCACTCAAGGTACAGTCTGTACTTAAAATCGCTAGCCAATCACTTTTCTTATTCCGGTTGCGGACAAAGACGACCTTAACAGGCACACCATTGGCCTGTGTCGTATGGATGGAGCGTAAAATACCTCTTTTCCCATCGGTTGGTGTAGCCAAGCGGTATAGCTGATCCAAGCTAACACGCTTGCCATCTACAAGGTAACGCTGCTTTAGTTTTTTGACCATGCCAATCACGTCAAGACCTTGTTCTGTTAGGTCTTTAATGAGGGGCTGTTGTGTAAACCATGAATCCATCAGCACATAGGAGGCATCAATGCCGGCTTTCGTTGCCCGTGCAATCATACCCGGAATTTGTTCCGGAGCTGCTTGTAACGCTTCTCGTCGGCGCTTGTAGCCGGAACTGCGTTTATCAATGCTTTCAGAAATACCGTTGATCTTACTTTTTTTCGAACTCAATAACGAAAAATCAACGGGCAGGAATGTAGCACCATCAGACCAGCCCAGTGTCAACATACGAAACCCTTTATAGAAACGCATTTTCTGTGATGCGTGATCAAAGCAGCGCGCCAAAAGCTCCACGTGTTTGCTTCGGTTCCGGTCATAAGATGAATCATCTAAAATGAAAACCTTCGGGCGGTCATGACGCGTCAGCTTTGATACCTTCCCAATCGTATAAGCAACGAGTGAAAGCAGAAACCGACGCCAATTGAACGTTGATTGGTTCAGGAATCGATAAACGGTATCCTTGGCTGGAACATCCGCGGCTTTCTTGCTTTCCAGCGTCCGGAACCAGTTTTTATTTTCAAAGATCAAACTAAAGATTAGCTGGAAAATATAAGCACACGAAAAGCCAAAAGATTTTGTAATACCTGCGTTGCGTAAATGTTTTAATACATTTAATTCTTTAATTGTCGATTTTATTTCATTTGGCAGTTGATTATTTAGGTTGTTTTTCGCTATCATAGCAGTAGACACCTCTTCTGTTTTGGTAGTGATTCTGGATAAATCAACTATACCAAAAGTTGAGGTGTTTTTTCATGTTTTAACCTAAAGTCAAGCACTATATGTCAGATCCAACAAGCGCTGATGGGTGTTGAATCTACTGTAATTTTCTTGGTGCGAAAGTTGAGTTAAGAAGAAAAAACGGTTTAACCTGATGAAAAAGTCAGGCATAAAAGATATTGACCGTATGCAGGGATATCAGTTTGAAACGTATCTGCAAGTATTATTTAAAGAAATGGGATATCGGCCGGTTGTTACGCAACAATCAGGGGACTACGGGGCAGACGTGGTGCTCAAAGGTAGAAATAAAATTGTAATTCAGGCAAAACGCTATGGTTATAAACACAATGTCAGCATGGATGCGGTACGTGAAGTATTCGCAGCCATGTTTTTTTATAAGGCAGATGAAGCGTGGGTGATTACGAATTCTTTTTTTACAAGGCAAGCAAAGACATTAGCTAAAGCATGCGGCGTCACATTATTAAACCGTTATGAATTAGAAAGTTTATTGTGAGGATTAATCCAACGCAGCAACCAAAACAATTTACACGGAAAAGGAGCGAATGAAGTTGACAGTAACAATCCTGGCTGAGAAACCAAGTCAAGCGAAACACTATGCAGAAGCTTTTCAACATGTTAGTAAAAAAGATGGCTACATGGAGGCAAACGATAATCGATTCTTTCAAGGAAAAGTATATATCACCTGGGGATTTGGTCATTTGGTAGAGCTAGTACCACCGGAAGCTTATAGTGAATCTTGGAAACAGTGGCAATTAGATAAGTTACCAATATTCCCGGAGACATTTCAGTTTCAAGTAGGTAAGGATAAAAAGAAACAGTTTAACGTTGTGAAGCAATTATTAACAGGAACAGATGAAATCATTGTCGCAACTGATTGTGATCGTGAAGGGGAAAACATTGCTAGGAGTATTATTAAAATGGTCGGCGCATCCAACAAACCAACCAAGCGGTTATGGATCAATTCATTGGAAGTGGATGAAATTCAAAACGGATTCAATCAGCTAAAAGATGGAAACGAGTATATTTCGTTGTATCAGGAAGCACAAACACGACAATTGAGTGATTGGCTGGTTGGAATGAATGCATCCCGTTTATATACATTGCTGCTACAACAGAAAGGGATGCAAGGCGTCTTTAGTGTTGGCAGGGTTCAAACAGCCACACTTTATTTATTGTATAAAAGACAACAGGAAATCGATAATTTTGTCTCCAGACCTTTTTTTGAATTAGTTGGCAATGTAAAAGTCAAGAATGGTGTGTTTGATGCCAAAGTGAAAGCGCGTTATCAGTCGAAAGAGGTTGCGGTCAATATCTTGGATTCACATCGTCTATCCTCTGGTGAAAATCAAGGTACGATACAAAAGATTACAAAGGAAGAGAAGAACAAGAAAGCACCGAAGCTCCATTCGTTATCAACATTGCAAGCAACTGCCAATAAAAACTGGAAGTATAGCCCGTCTGATGTATTAAAAACGGCACAAGCTTTGTATGAGAAAAAAATATTATCGTATCCAAGAGCGGATAGTCATTATATTACGGAGAGTGAGTTTGCATACTTGAAAAGCCATCTATCAATCTATCAATCTTGTTTAAACGTATCGATGGATATTGTCTATCCCGAAGCACGAAAACGTTATGTGAATGGTTCTAAAGTACAGGAGCATTATGCCATTATTCCAACAAAACAAATACCGAACAAGCAGGATCTGACGGCTAAAGAATGGAACATTTATCAGGAAGTTGTGGCAAGGACACTCGCGATGTTCGCTGGTGATTATGAATATGAAGAAACGAAGGTAGATGTTGATGTTAATGGATTGTGTTTTGAGAAAACCGGCAAAGTGGAACTGGAAAAAGGCTGGAAAGCTTTATTTACAGAAGATAAAGCTGATACAGAAAATGAAGCTGAACAAGACAAGGCGGTTCTTCCATCTATGCAAGAAGGGGAATCTTGTACCATTGAGATTGATTTATATGAAGGAAAAACGAAACCTCCGAAGGCCTATACGCAAGGTCAATTAATTAACGTTATGAAACAGGCTGGTAAAGAAATCGACGATGAAGCACTGCAGCATACTTTGAAAGAAAATGAAGGGATTGGAACGGAAGCAACCAGAGCAAATATCCTTGATACGTTGAAAAAGCAGCACTATATCGAGATAAACAAGAATAAAGTATCGGTCATCAAGAAAGGACAAATATTGTGTCAGGCTGTTGAAGGGACCGTTTTAGCTAGTCCGGAGATGACCGCCAAATGGGAAACGTATTTACACAAAATCGGACAAAACGAAGGTTCCCAAGATCACTTTATTTCCAAGATAGAACAAATGCTGGAATCACTCATGGAAAGCGCACCCAAAAAGGTAAACAGAATGCAGCAGCAGTTTCAACAAGTAAAAGAGCAATCCAGTATTGGAAATTGCCCAAGATGCAGTAAGGAAGGAGGGAAGGTCGAGGACAAAGGGAAATTTTACGGTTGCTCCCGTTATCAGGATGGATGCACGTTCACAGCCCAAACGGTTCTTAGGAAAAACAATCAGTGAAACCAATATTAAAAAACTGCTGGCAGGCAGCAAAACCAACTTAGTCAAGGGATTCAAGAGTAAGAAAGGCAAAACATTTGATGCGTATTTACGATATGACAGCGAAGAACAGCGAATGAAACCAGAATTTAAGAAGGGGTGATATAGCATGGATATGGTTGTCAATGGAGAGTATCGGGTAGTTGATGTTGGATATATAAAGGAAATCAAGGCTTTAAGTGTCGTGTTCATCGTGAAAGACGGAGAGGTCGAGATGGAAGTTGATGACATGACATTGGATGTGATTCAAACGATTTATCGGGCAGATAAGGAAGCCTTTATTCCATTGGATGTAAAAAATAAAAAGGTCATATTGGATGGCGTACCGACAACTTAATGAACACAATGATTTAACTGACTTCCGTTTCGGAGTCTTTTTTATTTTGCATAAAGGGGTGATGTAAGCATGAATAACAGTTATAGAATCATATCAACGTTCGATTTAGAATGTCCAGCAACCATCGTGATGACGGATAAGGAAACCGGCGATGTGATTGAACGCGGAATCTGGAATCCAGATCCAGCCAATAAAGATGATTTATATGTTTGTTTGTATAATCCGGACAAGCACCATGTACACGAACCTGATGTATTAGAGGATAGGCTGGATGTATATCAACTAGAAGAAGTGTTGACGCCTAGTATGTATCAGCAGTTGCAATCTTTCTTATTTGATAAGAATGAGTCATTCACATTCGAGTTAAAAGAAAGTGATTTCTCTATGCCTCCGGCAGTAATGCTAGAGGATGAAATCAGATATGAAACGATGCGGCAAAAGGAAGCAACGAAAAAAAACAGAAAATGACTATGATATGGAAATGTGAGGGGCTTCCGGCTGGAAGTCCTTTCTTTAAAGATAGGAAAGTATAAAATTTGGGTCTACCGCAGTGCCTGTCACTGTGGTATTTTTAATATATGGTGAAAAACATTTTAAAGGACATCTTTTTTGTATATGGTGAAAAACATTTTAAAGGACATCTTTTTTGATGCAAACCAACATTGGGAGGCATTCAAGAAAAAATATGGAGAAAGAATCCGTCCGGTGGCCATCAAGGAGGTAGAAAAATTTCGGGACTGCGGAGATATGAAAAATGGATTCAAACTCTTTGTTTGCGAAGGATGCCATGATGTAAAGCGTGTTCCTTTTCGGTGCAAGGGACGCTTTTGTACAACCTGTTCAGTCGGGGAAAGCGAGGAATGGAGCCGTTTATTGGCAGAAGATGTGTTACAAGTGAACCATCGGCATGTGATACTTACAATTGATGAGGGATTGCGGGATATATTTCTCTGGCACCGCGAGCTTCTAAAACCGCTTATGGACGAAGCTGCCAAATTAATGACAGACTATTTTCAGAAGAAAGCCAAGGTGACACCAGGGATTATAGTTGGCTTGCATACATTTGGTTCCAAAGTGAACTTCAATCCACATATACATATGATGGTGACGATGGGAGGAATCACGAAAAAAGGGGAATGGAAAGGGTATGATTTTATTCCATTCCAGATGCTTCGAAAGCAGTGGCAGACCGTGGTGTTAAAGCTCATCCGAAAGCATTTAACGAAGCAAGAGAAGAAAAGGATACAGCCAAGATTACAAAAGGCTTTTTCCGCAAATGGGGAAGGCTTCTATGTGTATGCCCCAAAACAAAGAGGAAAAATAAAAGAACAGTTGAGATATATTGCCCGTTATATTCGTCGACCCGCGATTGGAACAAATCGGATCGAGGCATATGACGGTCAAACCGTAACCTTTAAGTATGTGGACAAGACAGACGGGAAAGAAAAGCATGAAACGGTTACAGTGGAAGAGTTTATCATCCGTTTAATACGTCATATCCCGGATGAACAATTCAAAACGATCCGCCATTATGGCATGTATTCAAGAAGAAGTAAAAAGCTAAGTAAGAAGCTGTTAGCTACGTGGCAGCAAGGAACAAAACGCTGGATATTAAAAGTGAAAAAGACGTTACGCCGCCAAACCTGGAGGGAGCGTATTATTTCTAGTGGTCAAAAAGATCCAATGATTTGTCCGCATTGCGACAACTATTACGATTACATGGGAGAAGTCTGTCTTGAAGAGGGAAAACTAGAAATAAAAATAGCTTTTACGAAAGAAGCAAGAAGCTATATGGAAAGGGTGATTTGCCATCTCGAAGGCACCGGGCAAGAGAAACAAAAAGAAGAAAAAAGGAACCGACCATCTGCGTCCAAAGAAGACGTTTGTCAATTATCATTGTTTAACGTGTCATGAGGAGGAAGAAATTCCTTATGACGTTGTAAGGGATTTTGATTTGATGGATGGAGGAGATCAAACGACACCACCAAGATTTAGCTGTGAACATTGTGGTGGAGAAATGTATCCAGAGTATTATAAAGGAATACATGGACAAGAGTATAAATTATCGGATTTCCTCTAATTACGATAGAAAGAAAAGGACCGGGCCGCTTTTTGCCCGGTTTTTCTTATTGTTTAGGAAATTATAAAATTTGATATCTGTGGATAACTTTTATGGTAAAATACAAGCAACAAATAGAGGAGAAGAAAAAGATGAAAAAAGGGACAGGTGTTATTAAACAAATTTTAAAAGAACATTTCGCCGGGTTTTGGGAGCTGCACTCTGGTCATTTCCCTAAAGCCTATCGCAGTCATATTAAAGAAACTGTTGAGAAAACCATTCGTTGTGGTACACGCGATTTAGGTTTTGCTCGATATGAATGTTTAGGCTGTGAAGGAAATCCGTCTCCGAAATTTGTTTATTTCACCTGTAAAAGCAGGCTCTGTCATCGTTGCGGAAAGAAGTATACAGATGATTGGTCGGATAAGCAGCAGGAAATGGTTTTTGATGTAACGCATCGCCATATGGTGTTTACCATTCCAAAAGAGTTAAGAAACGTCTTTTACCATGATCGAAAAAAACTTAATGAGTTAAGTAAGCAAGTTGCCGAGGTCTTCCAATTTCATAACTACCAAAAAAGTAAAAAGCGAGACTTTCGTTCAGGTATTATCACCGTCATTCATACATTTGGTCGAGATCTAAAGTTCAATCCACATATTCACGCATTAGTGACTGAAGGGGCGTTGGATAATCAAAATGAATGGGTCAACAACGGGTATATTCCGTATGAGTATTTAAGAAAATCATGGCAGAAAGTTGTATTAGACTTACTAAAAAAGTGGTTTCCTTCAAATCAATCGGTTACAGATCTTATCAACGATTTGTATAAAAGATATCCAAACGGATTTTATGTGAACGCCGAGAAGAAGATAACGAATGCCAAGGGAGTTGCCCGGTACATTGGCAGATATTTAGCTCGCCCCGCTATTGCAGAATATCGCGTAGATGGTTATGACGGAGAAAACGTTCATTACTGGTATGAAGATCACAGAACGGGAAAACGAATTGATAAACGAATTTCCGTCTATCGGTTCATCTTTGAAATCTTACAACACATACCACCTAAACACTTTCGGATGGTAGGTCGCTTTGGGTTGTACAGTAGAAGATCGCATCGTAAAGCCCGGCAGATTTTAAGTCTTCATTCGTTCATGCGAAGCAAACAAATTACATGGCTTCTAGAAAAGAAGCGTCAAAAGAAAACATATCGTCAACGGATGATGGAAGCATTTGAAAAGGACCCATTTAAATGTCCCTGCTGTCATAGAGAGATGGAACTTGTAGGTATATGGCATGCTGGCTATGGGTGGATCTATCATTACATGGAAGAAAGTGAAAGGGACAGAAGGAGGAAATACGGTATTGGCAAACCAAAGAAAGCAGGATGAAGCCTCATTCGAAATAGATAAGTGGTTGGATGAGGAAGACCCATTTGGGTTGGACGAAGACATAGAGATTGTCTTATTCAAATGCTTAGACTGTAACGGAACCGATGAAGTTCCAGAATATATCATCGGTGAATTTAGTGTGGATAAAAATAATGAAGAAGATGTGGAGCTTCATTGCCCGCATTGCAATGGCACTATGGTTAGAGCGAGAAACATCCCAAGTGATTAAACCTTCACTTGGGACGTGAGTTAGTCGCGTCAGCGATTTTGTTCTGTCTGGAAAGGATGAAAAATTCATGGAAAAAGATAAAAGGGAAATGTATGTTGGAAATTCTGACGTATATCTTATTAAGGGATTGGAGTTAGATGTTGAGTTTGATTATATTTCGCAAACAGAACACGCAACAACAATCCTTGAACTAGAGGATTACATTCAGGAACAAGGCATACATCCAGTTAAAAGTGAGGACGGTTATATCGAGACGGAAGAAGATACCATTGTTTATGTTCCCAAAACAGGAGAGATTGATTATGCTGCTGGTTTTGAGGGGCAAAATCTCTTAGAGAAAGATTATCGAACGGAGCAATTATTAGATGACTTTTATGATGATTGCCTCTCTTTTTGGAAACGGGAAAACGATAAAAAATTTAACTTTGCACTCGCTAAAAGCCCAGAAGAACTTGCTTTACAGGATATTTCTTCTCTGGAACATAATCCAACCATTCCAAATGGTGACTTGTTGGATAAGGAGACGAAACAAAAATGGTTACAAGAAAAGCGAAATGAGCTATTGAATAAAAATACGAAACAACATAAGCATGATATGGACATGTGATGTCGGGCTTCTCTTTTTAAAGGGAGGCCTTTTCTATTTCACGAAAGGATGAATTTGCATGAAGCGTAAAACGATTGAACAAAAACGGGAAGAAGTGAAACAATTAACTGAAACGATGGATACTTCTATTGATTCCTATTTTCAAAGTGAAGAAAAAATGGCGGAGTACCTGAAATTTATGACGCAATTTCATAATTATTCGCTACGTAATACCGCTTTAATTCAAGGTCAATTTAAGGGAGCACAAGCAGTTGGAAGCTATAACTTCTGGAAAGAGAAAGGTTTCCAGGTGCAAAAAGGTGAAAAAGCCCTAAAAATTTTGGTGCCAAATAAAACGGCTCCAAAGTTCAAAACGGTTGAAGGCAAGTGGAAAAACATGAAATATGCAACAGAACAAGAAAGAGAACAGATTGAAAAAGGAAAGCTGGAAGAGCGAAAGAGTAAGCATTATTTTTCCGTTGGGAATGTATTCGATGTGAGTCAAACGAATGCCAAAGCGAGTGATTTGCCGAAGATTTTTCCAAACAAATGGATGGAAGGAGACGTGAAGCATTACGATGTGATGCTGGAATCCATGTATAAAATCGGGAAACAATTGAATGTTTCGATTGGGGAACCATTCGAAGAATTAGGTGCTGCAAAGGGTGTCTTTTATCATTCTAGTACTGACAATAATAATGGTCATATTGGATTGAATCCACGTAACGGGGAGTTGCAGAATGTGAAAACATTACTGCATGAATTGGCACATGCTAGATTGCATAATCCCAAAAATGTAAATTATAAAACTATGCCAGCTGAAGAAAAGGAATACCAAGCGGAAATGACCGCCTATGCGGTTGCCTCTTATTTTAATATTGATACAAGCGATTATTCGCTGCCATATCTTGCAAACTGGACACAAAATAAAGAAATGGAAGATAAAAGCAAGCTTTTGGAAGGTGTTCGTGAAACTTCGATTGAATTTATTGGTATGATAGAACCAGATTTGATAAAGGAGCATAATAAGGATTTAGAACAACAACAAACGAATTATGAAGATGGTTTGTATTGGTATGAAATGCTGCACTGTCCTGTTTCAGTAGGATGTCAGCCTAAAGGCTTTGTTGATTTTATTGAAGAAAAAGGGAACCATGGAATTGTTGCATATGAGAGGGAGTTATCGAAAAGAGAAATAAGTGAATTTGAAATGTTGGAATGGAATATAACTCGAGATAAGGAAAAGCAACAGGCAAATAAAAGTCTAAAACAAGAAATGGAGGTGGAAGTTTAGGAGATAATTACCTTTGGCTTTCCTAAGTTGTAAAAGATAGCTAGAAATAGGGAGTGCAAATTGCATTATTAAATGTCTTCATTTATACGATTTCAATCAAAGCTTCTCGTACAATAAGACGGGCGAACTGTATAATACCTACTAAGGACTGTCTGTTGTTTGGTTACTTTTAACGCAATGTTGCACTCATTTTAGATGCTCTTTTATACGTAAGCGTCAAATAATTTCCATTTGGATGTAAGGATTATTTTACGATTACGTTGAAAAACAAGGCCTTTATGTATATGAGGAGGTCAAGTCATATATGCTTAATGGGAACAATTTTAACCATCATTTCGGTGGGTTTGTATAAGAAATAAAGACATAGAACCAGCTAAATTAACTGCTAGTTCTGCGTGACGAGAAGAAGGTTTATAGTATCGTACTTTCCCTTTTCCGTGAGCATCACCATGTATATTTCTTAAATTACCTAAACCATTAACAATAGATGAGCATCCACCTAAGATTTGTTTAAAGAGTTGTAGATTATGTTGTTCAGGCGATAAATATAGTTCATTAGCTACCAACTTATATATATCATGTAAATTAGCGTTTTTGCTGTAATTTATATTTTTTTCATCTAATATATTCTTTAGAACACCTTCCACTAATGTTCTGGATATAGTTATAGCACCTTCAGGATCATTTTCTTTTCTCTCTATAGCCGTGTTCCAATAGTTAAGAACATGTTCAGAATTAAATATTCGCAAGTTCTCATCAATTGACCCAATTAATGGTGAATCTTCTTGATTTTCAAGGTGTTCTAGCAGCTTATTAAAATCATTCCATATAAATTCTCTTCTTTCAGCATACGATGGGAACTTATTCTTTATAAATTGCCAAAACTGAGAGAGATCTCTTTTATCTATTACATAGCGAGGTAACAACTGTTTAGTTTTAGCATTTTTCATGAAGTACCTTCTAAGTTCTGCATAATGGTCGTCATGTGTTGGCCCGTCGTTAGTGCTCATATTAATTAATAACTTTTGCAGGTATTCTGCCTTTTCGAAGTCATTTATAAAGTCTTCTAAATTAGGTTTTTTATTTTCCTTTAGTAGATTATCAAGAATATTATTCAAATGAACCACCCTTTTAAATTAAACGATATTTAGGTATCATCAATTACCAATTATTATAAAGGTATAATGGTAGTAATTGAACTACTATTTTAATCAAAACCTAATCCGATTCTAAAATAGTTACAATCTTAGCCTATAGTATAATTGTATCAAACTATTATAATATACTGAATTTATTTCAAGGCTGCATTTAATGTTCAATTAGAGTATACATTGATTATACAATGTAAATGCATATACATTCACAAATTTTGATCCATCGGACAGCCTCCTAGACCATCTAAACCATTTTTTGTTTTCATAAGTTTAAACAAAATATTCACCGAAAAATGTAAACACAGGAAAAAGCCAAAGTACTTTGTAATGCCTGCATTGCGCAAGTGTTTTAGCATGTTTAGCTCTTTAAATGTCATGTTTATTTCATCTGGTAGTTGCTTATTTTTGTCGTTATTCGCTATCATAGTAGGAGACACCTCTTCTGTTTTGGTAGTGGTTCTCTACAAATCAGCTATACCAAACGTTGCCGAAGTTGCTCTTTTGATTGAAAGACATTTGCTTTATTTCAGGAGATATACTGATTCATACCGGCGTTGGCCATTTGCTTTAACTGAACATTAGTGGATTCTTCTTTTCCCCCTTATCTTCCATCTATTTAGGATTATTGACAGTCCCAACAAATCTTAATTTGGTGTATAACTCTGCTATCTGTTTGTAGTTGTCTAATATCGACACGAGGTCTCAAGAACAATTCCTTTTAATTTCCTGAAAATCCCGCTGCATGTGACTTAGAACATTGCCGCATATCTAGATAAACATTCCCGTATAAAATGACAGCAAATAATATTGTCATTGGTTGACAAGAATTAGACTTATAGGTTAAATACTAGTATAGTTGGATAAAATAAGTTTATAGTAATCAAGCTAATTTCTATAATAGCTAATAATAATCTAATATGTGAAAAACATTCAGATTTGTATAAACTATAGAAAAGAGGGAATAAAGTTTGAGTGTAAAACAAATAATAAGAAGAAATGATAATGGAGAACACATTCCCATGTATATACGTATAGCTATGGATTTAAGAGAAATGATATTAAAAGGAGAGTATAAACAGGAGGAAAAAATTGCAACTGAAGATGAAATTGCATTAGAATACGGAGTATCTCGAATGACTGCACGAGGAGCTATTACAGAATTAGTGAGAGAAGGGCTTGTTTACCGAGTACATGGAAAAGGAACGTTCGTATCTAGGGATAAGATTGAAAGAAACTTAAATAGAGTGACTGGGTTTCATGAAGATATGATTTCAATGGGATTGAAGCCGTCGTCAAAAGTAATCAAGTTTAAAAAAAGATTGCCAACTGATTATGAATGTTATGAACTGAAATTACAAAAAAGTACTACAGTGTTTGAAATAAATCGAATTAGATATATAGATGATAAGCCTTATGGTTATCAGGAATTAATATTACCGGAATACCTCTTGAAAGATTTAAGTAAGGAAGATTTAGAAAAAAAATCTCTTTATGCTTATTTAGAATCAATTAATTATCCTATTTCTTATGCCAATCAACGTATGGAAGTTTCAACAGATACTAACATTAATAAAATCATAGATATCCCTACACATATTCCTTTCTTTTATATTAATAGAATTTCATATTTGGAAAATGATGTCCCTGTAGAGTTATTTAACTCATATTTTAGAGGAGATAAGTTTTCTTATAGTTTAAGACTCTCGAATCACAATGAATAATGACATAATTAGAAGGGTGCCATTCTTGGATTGAGTGGGTATGACTTGAAGAGATCTACTTTTTCTTATGACTGGCACTTAACTTCATATTCATACTGGAAAAGTAAAAGTATCATATTAGGTCTCGCAAACTCTTTATAAATATAATCAAAATCCAATGGTTGTCATCCGGGGACCTATAAACTTTTCACCTGGAAGAGGAATTCTTCAATTAAAAATCGTCATACCCTCTCTTCTAACTTTCAAACCGATAATCTCTAATAAGAGTTACCTGTACTTACGACAATACCTCTAAGGCCAATATCTTCCGACAATGAATCATATAAAACATAACTCCTGCTTAACAAAGTCACACCCTTCATGTTCATTAATTATACAGAAGGTAAACCGGTAAACGATGTCTCATTTACTGGTAATGACTACGGCAGGGGTGGTGTATTAAAGTGGCTGTAATCAAACTGTCCGCAATACTCAAACAATCAAATGAAAAATCGTTTAATAGTTTGTGAATGAAGGACACTGAATCTTGATTAATTAAAATATGAGTAACATAACAACTTCTACAATGAAGGTTATGATGTACTTTTGAGAGAACTCATCAGATCTATGAAAAACTTCGAATCGGTCTACTATTAACTAACTATAAGGAGTCTATTTGAAGAATCTATCAACAGTAGGGTTTTATTATGTTCAAATAAATTGGTCAATTAATAATAAAATATTTGACTTCTAAAATTGACCCTAAGTTATGAAGGGAAAAATAATTTTGACATTTTATAAGTGAGGTGGTACTATAAAAAAGACTAGTCGTATATACGTATATCCGCACTTGATGTAAACGTTTACTACATTAAAAAAGAAAGGGTTGTTAGAAATATGAGAAACAAATTCATGCTTATTGTATTTTCGTTGCTAGTATCCGTATTATTGCTAGCTGGATGTGGGAATGAATCGAAAGATAGCGGAGCAAGTTCTGAAGAGGAAGCGGTAGACTTCTCTAAAAAGCCAATAAAGTTAATTGTGCCTTGGTCTGCAGGTGGTATAACGGATGTAACAGCACGATTACTTGCTGAAGAGGCAGTCAATCATTTACCTGAAGGTGCTGAAGTAGTAGTAGAGAATCGACCAGGAGGAACTGGGACAATAGGTGCAGCTGAGGTAGCTAATGCTGAAGCAGATGGTTTCACTTTACTTATATCACCCTTAGTTCCTGTAACAGAAAGTCCTAGCATTAGACAAACACCATATGAATACGACGATTTTGATCCAGTGTTACAAGTTCTTTCAACACCAACTGCATTTGCAGTAGGCACATCAAATGATATTGCCACATATGAGGATTTTGTGCAGTACGCCAAAGATAATCCAGGAGAATTTAAATATGCTACTGGAGGAGTGGGCACGTTAGACCATATTGTGATGGAAGCTATAGCATTAAAAGAAAACATTGATATTAAACACGTACCTTATGAAGGTGCAGCACCAATTATCAACGATATACTTGGAGGACATATTGACGGGGGGCATTTACAAATTCCGGGATTACTTCCGTATGTTGAAGAAGGTGACGTGAGAATCGCGTGGAATAGTGGTAGTGAAGGTTTTGCTTATATGCCAAAAGACACTCCTACACTTGAAGGTAAATTAGACTTACCAGAGATGGATGCTAAAACGTCAATTGTTGGACCAAAAGGTATTCCAGAAGAAACATTAAATATTATTGTTGATGCTTTCAAAAAGACGATGGATTCAGAGAAATTCAAAGAAAAAATGGAGAATGCTAACCTGGAACCAGCCTTTGCAGGGCCAGAAGAATTAGGGGAAACAATAGAAACTAGATATCAAACAAGTAAAAAAATTATCGAAGAATCAGGTATAGCTGAATGATTTTAATAGAAAGAATATAATATAAATACCTCATTCAGAGCTCGAATCTGTACAGTAACAATGAGAAGTATAAAACTTCTTATGATGGGTACTGTACAGAGCCTTTTTTTACTTTCTGTTTAAAAACTTGGAGTGATAATAATGACGGAACGTAAGCGAGAAAGGTACACAGGATTTTTTCTTTTAATAGTTAGTATCCTTTTATTAATATTAATTCCTTTTGGTATAAAAGAAAGTGCGGTGTCTTCAGGTGTAGGTTCTGCATTCTTTCCTAAAGTGTTAGCTGTTTCCATGATAATCCTTAGTATATCTATTATTGCAAAGACATTTTTCAATAAAGGTACCGAAGAAGAGCATGATGAGTTAGTAGAAGAGGAAGCAGCTAAGGAGCAGGTCAAACCAAATTATTGGAATGTGCTCATTGTACTTCTCATTATGCTCATTTATATCTTTGTGTTAATTGAGTATTTAAATTTTGTTGTTTCAACTATTATAGCTATGGTCGCGGTTATGGCAGTTTTATCGGTAAGAAAGTGGTACTCTTATATTATTGTCATTGCGTTTATCGTATTAACAGATTATGTGTTTAGAGAATTGTTATCTATTCAACTTCCATGATCAGGAGGTGATCAATGGTATGGAAGTAATAATTGGTAGTTTATATGATGTGTTTTCACTTAACAATATTATATTTATGATTCTTGGGGTAACGTTAGGGATTATTTTTGGAGCACTACCTGGTTTGACAGCAACAATGGGGGTTGCTGTTTTATTGCCAATTACTTTTGGTATGGAACCAACCACAGGTATTTTATTCTTGCTAAGTGTTTATTGTGGTGGGATTTATGGCGCTTCTATTCCTGCTATATTAATAAAAACTCCTGGTTCACCTGCATCTGCGGCGACCATTGTTGACGGTGCGGAGTTGGTCAAAAAAGGAAAGGCTGGAGAGGCATTACGAGCAACAGTATTTGCATCAGCAATCGCTGGATTTATAAGTGCTTTAATCCTAATGTTTGTTGCTCCACAATTAGCAAAGTTTGCTTTAAAGTTTGGACCTACTGAATATTTTGCAATAGCATTATTTGGTTTAACAATGATAGCAAAAGTAAGTGCTGAGTCGGTTCTTAAAGGTGTATTTATGGGCTTTCTAGGAATGTTTGTTGCTGCTGTAGGGATGGATCCGGTATCTGGAGTACCCCGCTTTACATTTGGTAACGTGAATTTATTAGGTGGACTTGCTTTAGTCCCTGTTCTTGTTGGGTTATTTGCAATAACTGAAATATTCATTCAATCACAAACGGCACATGTTATAAGTAAGCCAAAGCAAACAAAAATTTTAGACAAGCCAGAGTCCATTTGGAAATTGTTTAAATACTGGAAGACAATTATTAAATCTACTTTTATAGGTACATTTATTGGAATGATTCCAGGAACAGGTGCGCCATTGGCTTCTTTCTTGAGTTACAATGAGTCTCGTAGAAGTTCTAAAAACAAAAAGGAATATGGAAAAGGATCAATGGAGGGTATTGTTGCAAGTGAAGCTGGAAACAACGGGGTAACTGGGGCTACACTTGTACCATTGTTAACTCTAGGTATTCCAGGAGATACGGTGACGGCAATTTTATTAGGTGCTTTGTTAATTCAAGGGTTAAATCCTGGGCCACAATTGTTTACAGAACACGCAGATGTAATGTATGGGATAATGATTGGTTTATTGGTTATAAATATCATTATGTTTATTCAAGGAAGAGTTGCTTCTCGTCTATTTGCCAAAGTAACGTCTATTCCAATGAACGTATTGATTCCCATTTTAATTACACTCTGTTTTGTTGGTTCTTATGCAGTAAATAATACGATTTTTGATGTTAAAGTTATGATTATTTTTGGTTTAATTGGCTTTGTTATGACAAAGTTAAATTATCCACTTATTCCAATGCTCCTTGGAATTGTTCTAGGACCAATAGCTGAACCAAATTTACGTAAAGCTTTAATCAATTCTAATGGAGACTGGTCTGTATTTTTAACGCAACCTATCTCATTAGTATTTGTTGTATTATCACTATTAACAATCTTCATGCCTTTGATTAAACAATTTATTTTACGGATTAGAGGCAAGAAAGCAGCAAGTTGAAATAATTGATATCGTTTGAAATTATATGTATAGTCGTATATACAATTATAATGCGATTTAATTTAATTTGGGAGGAAAAAGTAATGGAACTAAAAGGATATGCTCTAGAAATGTTCAAATCTGAGTTGGAAAATGTAGTTGGCCAAGATAACGTCGTGACAACTTCAGAAACTAGAAAAGAATTATCAGTTGATTACACATGGTTAACTCACATGTGGAGGGAAAGAGAACAAGAAATGCCCTTACCTTACTTTGTAGTAAGACCATTAACTACAGAAGAGACATCAAAAGTAGTGAGAATTTGTAACACGTATAAAGTCCCTGTTGTAGCTCGTGGTGGAGGATCTGGCAGTGCTGGAGGGGCATCAACACTTTTAGGCGGCATTGTGCTAGATTTAACAAGAATGGATAAAATAATTGAAATTGATGAAAAATCTTTGGTGTTAACGGCAGAAGCTGGTATATACGGTGGAGTATTAGAGGAAGAGCTAAATAAAAAAGGTTACATGTTAGCTCACTATCCATCATCAGTAGATATCGCTACATTAGGTGGCTACCTAGCTGCTCGTGGTTCAGGAGTAATGTCTACAAAATATGGTAAAGCGGAAGATATGGTATTGTCGTTAGAGATAGTATTACCTGATGGGACGATAATCAATACGCTGCCAGTACCAAATCATGCGGCGGGGCCAGGATTGTTAGACCTTTTTGTAGGATCGGAAGGTACACTGGGTGTTATTACAAAGGTAAGCATAAGAATTGATCCCCTGCCAGAAGCACGAGTATTTAGAGCGTTTAAATTCCCAACTATACATGACGGCATTGAAGCTGGAAGGCAAATTATGACTAGCAGATTGAAACCTGCTGTTATTAGATTATATGATCCGGGATCAACAGAAAAGTCATTGAATACAACAGGTGTAAAACTAGAAGGAAATTATATGGTCATGATGTTTGATGGTATAAAAGAAATTGCAGATATAGAAGTTGAAAAGGCTGCTGAAATTTGTGTTTCGAAAAACGGAGAAGATTTAGGAGAAGAATTAGGTCAGCACTGGTGGGATACTAGATATGTTGCATATAAGCCACCAGTTCATCCAGCATTTCCACTTCTTTATGGAACACCGGAAACAGTCACAACTTATGATAAAATTGAAAAAATATATGACGAGAAAAAGAAATTAGTAGAAACTGAATATAAACAATGGGATGCAAAATATACAGCACACTTTTCACATTGGTATCCATGGGGGACAATGATATACGATCGTTTTTACATTGAAACGCCACCAGAAGATCCTGAGGAAGCATTTAGACTTCATAATGAATTGATGGCAAAATGTACAAAAATTAATCTAGATAATGGGGCAATATTAAATGAACACCATGGAATCGGTTTTAAGTTAGGCGGTTTTATGCAAGACCAATATGAAGAGTCATTCCAGGTAATGCTAGGTATAAAGCAATTAATTGATAAAAAAGGTATTATGAATCCAGGGAAATTAGGTTTTGGAATTTACTAATTAGAATTATTAATAGAACATAAAGTAAATAGTTTCATTAAACACATTCTAAACATGGGATGTGTTTAATGGATTAATCTACTAAGTAATTTGTGATGTTAGATTCATATAAAAGAGGTGGAAATATGAAAGCTTTAGTATATGACGGCACAAAGGATTTAAAATTACAAGAGGCACCTATACCTGAACTTCAAAATGATGAAGTTCTTATCAAAGTGGCATATGTGGGCATATGCGGTTCGGATCTAGTTGCTTGGAATGGCAATTATCCCCGTGTAACCCCACCAGTGACTTTAGGTCATGAATTTAGTGGTGTGGTTGAAAAAGTAGGTAGTAAAGTTACAAAGTTTAACATTGGTGACCCTGTAGTAGCTGAACCATTACTATCGTGTGGAAAGTGTGAAGCCTGTGAGAATGGTCACTATAATCAATGTGGTAATTTGAGACTTATAGGCATAGATATGGATGGGGGAATGGCCGATTATGTAGCCGTAAATGAAAAACAACTATTCCGTATCCCTAGTAATGTTACTCTGTCTGCAGCCGCACTAGTTGAACCTCTATCAGTAGGAGTTCATATGGTGAAAAAGTCAGGTGTCAAACCAAATCAAAACGTATTAATTGTTGGTGGGGGTCCAATAGGTCTTATAGCAGCGTTAGTTGTGAGAACATACGGTGCTAATGTTTACATTTCTGAAATTAATCCTTTTCGTTTAGAAAAAGCGAAAGAACTTGGCTTTCATACAATTAATCCAAAGGAAAAAAGTTTGGAAGAACAAGTTGTTTCCTTAACGGACAATAAGCTATTCGATCTTTCATTTGAAGTTACAGGAAGTTTAGGAGGCTTGAATGACTGCATATTATCAACGAAAGCAGGTGGGATAGTTGTTATTGCAGGAGTAACTCAAAAAAGCGAAGTGAATATTTACGAAGTGATTAAACGCGAGTTGAATTTAGTTGGAACAAGAGTATATACTTCGGACGATTATGAAACAGCACTTAAATTAATGGAACAAAAAGAGTTTAATGCTGAAGATTTAATCACGAAGCAAGTATCATTAGAAAATACTCAAGAAGAAGGGTTTAAAGCCATTGAAAAAGGAGACCCTCTCGTAAAGGTATTAATTAATATAGAGAATGAGGTGTGATGTGATGGTTACACAGTATGTTCTTGGTGTAGATCACGGATCAGGAAGTTGTAAAACAATGTGCTTGGACTCAAAAGGTAATGTGGTTGATGAGGCTACTGTTTCATATCCGTCGTATTATTCGCATCCTAGATGGGTAGAGCAAGACCCAGAGGATTGGATAAATGCGGCAGTTAAAGGGATAAAACAAGTTATTTCATCACTTACTGAAGGCGAACGTAATCAAATTAAAGGTATTTCATTTACAGCTCCTGCGCATGTCGCTGTACTTCTAAATGAACAAAAAAATGTTCTTAGAAACGTAATCATGTGGAATGACCAACGTAGTGGTGATGAATCAAAAGAATTGTCTGGTGAGTATGGTGAGCTAATTTATAGCCTTACTAATCATTATCCAACACCTACTTGGACTATTTCACATCTTTATTGGTTAATGAAACATGAGCCAGAAGTTTTTGACAAAGTTGATAAAGTGCTTTTTGAAAAGGATTACGTACGTTATCGTTTTTCAGGTGAAATGGGAACTGACTACATTGAAGCAGAGGGCTCTATGCTTTATGACGTGCATAAGCAAGAGTGGTCGGATGATTTATTGTCTATTTTATCACTAGATAAGTCGATACTACCAAGTGTATATAATCCGACTGATCAAGCAGGTACATTAACAAAAGAAATGGCTGAGCGGTTAGGTCTTTCTGAAGGTATACCGATTATTATGGGAACAACTGATACTGCTGCTGAAGTATATGGGAGTGGTGCAGTTGAGGAAGGCGATGGCGTAGTTAAAATAGCAACAGCTGGTAATTTCTCTTTAATATCTAAAGAACGACATGTGAACAAAGCCTTAACTTCTTATAGTTTCGTTACAGCCGGTTTACGATATCAAAATAGTGGTACAAACTTTGCTGCATCTTCATACCGGTGGTTTAAAGAAACCTTTTTTGAGGACTCGATGGAATATAAAGATCTAGATAATGTGTATGCTGAAATAGATAAAGAAGTTAGTAAAATTAGCATTGGTTCAGAAGGGTTACTGTTTCATCCGTATTTGAACGGAGAACGCTCACCTCATTGGGATCCGTATTTAAGAGGTAGCTTTTTCGGTATTACCGCTAGGCATAATCGATATCACTTTGCTAGGGCAGTTTTAGAAGGAGTAGCTTTTTCAATAAAAGATGCAGGTTTGGAATTTCCACAAATGCCTACAAACAGTGTCAAAATTATTGGTGGTGGTGGAAATAGCTTAGTTTGGTCACAAATTTTGGCAGATATATTGAATGTGAGGCTAGAAATACCCAAATATACAGATGCCGCATTTGGTTCATGTCTAATTGCTACTTGCGGAATAGGTTGGTACGATAGCTTATCTCAAGCAGTTAATGAAAACCAGTTTATGAAGCATGAAGTATTTCCTAACTCGGAATCTGTAAAGTTCTATGAATCAATGTTTTCTATTTATAAAGATTTTCATAAGCAAACCAAGTTATTGTCACATAGAATAAATGAGTTACAATAATTAGCTCGCTATTATACCTATATACAAGTATTCTGGTATTCTGATATCGCTTTATTAATTGTTTGTTCTGTTTTTTTTCATCACATCTTATTATTTAGTAAATAAGTAGATAAATGAATTAGAAGAATAGAAGCGATAAACCTTTCATTGGATTGTTTTTCGGTAAAGAGAAGAGACCGGCAACTTATGTTAGTTATATCGGCCTCTTTTTCATATTGATGATTGCACTCTGAAAAATGACACAAGCTGTTTTGTATTTGGCATATGGATTTAAATCACATAAAAAGTATTTAGAAAAGAAAGCGATGGGATGAAAATGAAACAAATAAATGGAAAAATGTTATTGCCTTTATTGGATACGTACGGTGATTTAGAAACAATCAATTGTTTTAGTGAAGAAGCGATGTTTAATGGTTGGCTTGAAGCGGAAGTTGCATTAGCTAAGGCACAAGGAGAAGAGAATATCATTCCTAAGGAAGCGGCTAAAAAAATTGAAGCAAGTGCAAAATACGAACTATTAGACTTAAATGGATTTTGGGAAGAAACAAAGAATGTAGGTTATCCAATTGTACCACTTGTAAAGCGATTATCAGCGGTTTCAGGAGAGTATGGTGGATACGTCCACTGGGGAGCAACTACCCAAGATATTATGGATACTGGTTTAGTAATACAACTGCGAAACGCAATAAAACGTCTAGAACAATTATTAATAGAATGTGGTAGTGCTTGTGCAACATTAATCGAAAAGTATGCAAGTACTCCACAAGCAGGTAGAACGCATGGGCAACAGGCAGTACCTATTACATTTGGAATGAAAGTGTCCGTCTGGTTATCTGAACTAAGAAGACATGTTGAACGGTTACAAGAAGTAAAGAGTAGATTGCTAGTAGGTCAATTGTTTGGAGCAGCAGGTACATTGGCTACCCTTGGTACGAAGTCTACAAAGGTTAGAACAAGATTTTGTGAGTTGTTAGAATTACAAGAACCAGAGGGACCTTGGCACGTTGCTAGAGATACGGTTGTAGAATTCGCTAATCTTCAATCGATGATTAGTGGTACATTACAAAAAGTAGCAAAAGAAATAGCCGATTTAGCTAGAACAGAAATTAATGAAGTGCAAGAAATGAAAGGTCAATTACGTGGTGCATCATCAACGATGCCACAAAAAGAAAATCCAATCAGCAGTGAAACTATTATTGGGTTAACGACTATCAATATGTCACTAGTTTCAGGTTTTTATCAAACGATGACACCTGTGCACGAAAGAGCTACTGGAGAGTGGCAAGCAGAATGGGATATGATCCCGTTAGTTTCAGTAGGAACAGCTGGAGCGCTTTCTTTAATGGGAGAAACGTTAAAAAACTTGTCTGTTAATGAAGAAGTAATGAAACAAAATTTGGAAATGGATAACGGTCTAATCATGGCAGAATCTGTAATGATGAAGTTAACAGAGAAGATGGGCAAGCAAAAGGCACACGAAAAAATGTATGAAATTTGTCGTGTCGCAGATAAGGAAAATCAAAAATTGAAAAATGTGTTGGAAAATGATGCAACAATTATTCAAACGTTAAAAGTAGATGATGTTAAGAGTAGTATTAACCCAATGGACTATTTAGGTGAAGCTGCACCATTATCCAATAGAGCAATTTTGAACTGGGAAGAAACACTCAATAATTATGGAATAAAAAAATAAGATTGCAATATTTAGCAAAGGAGCTTTGTAATGAATAATAAATTTAAATTAGATGGTAGAATGTTTATTAATGGGGAAAGAGTACAAGCATTTTCTAATGAAGAGATTGATGTGATAGATCCTTCAACAGGGGAAAAGGTAGCAACAACACCTGCTGGAGATGCACCAGATGTTGATGCAGCCGTACAAAATTCTTTGCATGCTTATAAAAATGAGTGGAGAAAAGTAAAGCCACTAGATAGAGCCAATATTTTATTTAATATAGCAAAAAAGGTTGATGAAAATCGTGAGGAGCTTGCTTATATTGAAAGTTTGGATGTAGGTAAACCTTATCGTCAAGCGTTACAAGATGTGGATTCAACTATTGGTTATTTTCAATTTTATGCAGGTTTAGCGGACAAAGTATTTGGTACGAGTATCCCGCTTGGAGTGGGAACAGTGGATTACACGGTAAGAGAACCAATTGGAGTTTCTGCACAAATTGTCCCTTGGAACTATCCTTTGCAACTTTCATCTCGTGGTTTTGCACCAGCACTAGCAGCAGGTAATGTTGTTGTTGCTAAAGTAGCAGAGGATGCTTCACTGTCCATCTTAAGATTAGCAGAAATTGCTTATGAAGCAGGATTACCAAAAGGAGTACTAAATATTGTTACTGGCTATGGTGCAGTAGCAGGAAATGCTTTATCCGAACATCCTGACATTCATCATTTAACTTTTACGGGTTCCTTGCCAACAGGGGTACAAGTGATGAAGACGGCAGCGAATCAAGTTACCCCAGTTAACCTAGAATTAGGGGGGAAATCGCCAATTATTATCTTTGACGATGCAGATATTGATAGCGTTGTTAATACTGCTGCTTCCGTTATTACACAAAATGCTGGTCAAACATGTTCTGCAGCTTCTCGTATTATCGTAGACAGACGTGTACAAGATGAAGTAGTTTCTAGAATAGCCGAGAAAATGGGTGCGGTACAGTTAGGACGAGGGTTAGATAACCCAGATATGGGACCTGTTGTTAGTGAACGTCAAATGAATGGCATCTTAAAAGCGATAGAAAAAGGGGAAGAAAGTAAAGCCCAAGTCGTTGTTGGTGGAAAAAGAAGTGAACAAGCAGGTTTAGAAAACGGATATTTTATTGAACCGACATTGTTTAACAATATGAAAGCAGGAAGCTTTATTGAACAAGAAGAAATCTTTGGACCTGTTTTAGGTGTTATGCCGTTTGATGATCCTGAAGAAGCTTTGGAGATGGCAAATGGAACAAAGTATGGTCTTGTTGCAAGTGTATGGGGAAACAACTTGAAGCTAATTCACCACTTTACAAATGAAATTGAAGCTGGACAAGTGTTTGTTAATGGATACGGAGCAGGTGGTGGAGTTGCTTTACCATTTGGTGGATATAAGAAGAGTGGTTTTGGACGTGAAAAAGGAGTAGAAGCATTACAAAATTATACCACAGTCAAAAATATTTGGATTAATTATTTATAAAACAAAATTTCTAGGGAGGTATTAACATGGAAGGATTTAAAAATAAAACAGTAGTTATTACAGGTGCGGGATCAGGTATGGGAAGGGAAACTGCACT
The DNA here is from genome assembly GCF_001307805.1 of Lentibacillus amyloliquefaciens. Taxonomy (GTDB): domain Bacteria; phylum Bacillota; class Bacilli; order Bacillales; family Amphibacillaceae; genus Lentibacillus; species Lentibacillus amyloliquefaciens. The sequence goes on from NZ_CP013862.1 coordinate 502,280, forward strand.
TCAGTTCGCCAAAGAAGGAGCAAACGTCGTTGCATTAGATTTAAACGAAAAACCAGCTGAAGAGACAGTTGCAATGATTACTTCTGCAGGTGGTTTCGCAAAGGCGGTTGTTTGTGACGTTTCAAATCGACAGCAAGTCATTGATACAATTGATCAGATTGCTGAAGAATTTGGAACAATTGACGTAATGTTTAATAATGCAGGTGTTCCAATGGCACCAACTAAAACAGATGAAGTAACAGAGGAACTTACAAATCTGTTAATAGATGTAAATCTAAAAGGAGTGTTTTTTGGCATTCAGGCGGTCATGCCATATATGCAAAGACAATCTTCAGGAGTTATTATCAATACAGCATCAATCAATGGGGCCAGACCTCGTGCATTTAATAGCATGTATTCCGCGTCAAAGGCTGCTGTAATCACGTTAACAAAATCGTTAGCATTGGAATTAGCTGAATATGGAGTGCGTGTTGTTGGGGTGAATCCAGTCGCTGCGGAAACAACCATGTTGCAAGGCTTTATTGGGGACGCGGATTATGATTCTGGAAAAGAAAAATATGCTTCATCTGTTCCACTAGGAAGACTAGCGAAAGCAGAAGATATTGCCAATACGGTATTGTTCCTTGCTTCCGATAAAGCAAGCATGATTACTGGGAGTTTAATTGACGTAGATGGTGGACGGGGCATTTAAGTTTCCTCGGTAGGCAAAAAATACAACCTAATAAGAGAAGTTATTAACCAGTTTTATAACACTATACGCGCTCTCTGCTGCATCGAGCATTGACAGACCGATCATTTCAGGTTTGCTAAAATGATACACAAAAGATGAAAATCTTTAGCCAACAAATTAAACGTTGGCTAAAGCTTTTTTATTTGTCGAAAAACTACATATTTTGAGGAGTGCTGTGAAGAACCAGGAATTGATCTTAAATTGGATGACGAAAAGTAAAGATTTGCCCCATCATATACATATATTAACGCTATTGTCTGCTAATAGATTTTTACGCTTACGGCCGCTTGCTTTTTCTAAGAAACATTAAGTAATTAAGTAAGGAAAGGAAATACCAAGCTGAATCTTAGGAGTTGGAGGAAGTCCTAACCGAAAATTAATGACATTCGAATATTGGGTGTAGTTGTTTCAGAGACATCTAAGGATCTTAAAATAAGAAATATCTGAATTAATGTAAAGGTGCGGTTGAGGAGCAATACAGGATGAAAAGTTTGAAAAGTATACTTGTAGAAGTATTGGCAATTAATTCCGGACAAAATCATTCACATACTCCGAGTGTCTTTGTTAGATTGGAAATAGAAACCAATCTATTTAATTTAACAAAGTAGACGATATGCTGTCTCTTTCAAGACGGATCCATTTTACACTTCAAAGCCTGCATAACGTTTTTTCATCACGCAAACAACCACTTCAAAAAAGGTATATTATACCACTAAAAAATGGTCATCGTATCCATATCTCGCAATGGTGCTGGAAGTCGTTCCGCTTATTACCCCCTCAGTAGAATATAATTTTGGTATATCCCAGATCTGAATTAAGAAAAATAAAAAAAGTCTTAATTTAATGTTTACAATATTTCATTAATGATTTATACTATCAATATGGAAACGTTTCCGATTCACCTTGAGCTCAAAGGAGGTGGTTGTATTGAAAAGAAACATAACTATAAAAGATGTAGCTCACCATTCTGGTTTTGGTATTGGAACAGTCTCACGCGCAATTAATTCTTCAGAAGGTGTAAGCCAAGCAACTAGAGAAAAAATTTTAAAAAGCATTGAAACATTGGGGTATAAACCAGATCATATTGCGCAAAGTATGCGGTCACAAAAATATAAAAATGTAGCATTTTTTGCGGATATATCCAATCCTGTATTCGCTCAAATTGCAAAAGGTGCTCAATTAGAATTAGAACAACTCGGTTATACATTATCCTTATGTAATGTTGGCGATAAAGATGTAGGAGATAAGATCTTATCCTTCCTCGAAGTAAGAAAGTTTGATGGAGTTATTTTATCTACTCCACGTGAAGATGATTGGAAAATAAATAAGGCACTATCAGAAATTGAACTTCCAATTGTCACAATTAATCGGGATGTTCCAGTTCTACCTCCAGGAATTACAACTGACTATTATAGCTCAGTTAAAAAAGCCATTAATTACTTGCTTCGACTCGGGCACCGTGGAATAGTATTAATTGGTGGGGATAAGGGTATTAGGCCTACGAGAGAAGGGATACGTGCATATCACGACGCTTTTAGCGAAAATAATTTAATTATTGATGAAGAGCTGATTAAAAGCGGAGTTTTTACTAGCGAATCAGGCAAAGAAATATTTTTGGATTTATGCCCTTATATCAAAAATAAAAAAATCACTGCGATATTATCCCTTAACAACCAAATGTTTTATGGCATTTTACAAGGGATGAAGGAGAAGAATTTGAATTATCCAGAAGATGTTTCACTCATAACATTTGAGGACAGTGAGTTGTTGCAACTATTATCCCCCCCTGTAACAGTAATCCGCAGGCCAATTCAAGAAATGGGAACAAAAATTGCGAAGGTTTTAATGAAGTACATTCAGGAGCCTGAATTATATGGAAAACTAGACCCGGATACAATTCCTACAGAATTTATCATTAGAGACTCTTGTAAAGCAATTTAATTTTTATCGTAAAATGGAAACGTTTCCAATATAATACGAGAGTTTATATGACTAAAGAAGGAGATAGCATAATGATTGAAGCAGAAAAAAGTAATCTTAATAAGTTGACATCAAGAATTAAGAAGATTGATGTTATACCCATTAAAATGCCCTTAAAGAAAGTCTTTAAAGGAAGCAATTATTTTATGACGCACAGAGTTACCGTGTTGACCAGAATTACCACAGAGGATGGTATTGTAGGCGAAATTTATAACGGTGATGAGATGGATGACTTAGAAGCTATTGTAAAAATGATTAAAGATAATATGGCCCCTTTACTTATTGATGAAAATATATTTGATGTTAAGGCTATATGGAAGAAGCTTTATCCATTTTCTTTTGATATCTTGGCAGACAGAAAAATCGCTTTAAATGCCTTGGCTTGTATAGATAGTGCAGTTTATGACGCTATTGGGAAAAGTTTAAAAATGCCATTAGTTAAATTGTGGGGAGGGTTGAAGTCGGAACTTCCAGTCATGTTAATTGGCGGCTATTATACAGAGGGTAAAGATGTTGATGAACAAAAAATAATAGAAGATATTGAATCCTATAAGGAAATGGGGGTTGCAGCATGTAAATTTAAAGTGGGTGGAAGATCTCCGGGAGTTGATATTGAAAGAGTGCGAATTGCCCGTGAAGCTGCAGGTGATGATTTTATTCTAGCTGTAGATGCTAACCAAGGTTGGGACAGAAATGACGCACTAAAATTCGCCAAAGGTGTAAGTGACCTTGATATACGGTGGTTTGAGGAACCTTGTCGCTGGAGCTACGATAAACAGGCAATGAAAGATATTCGAATGATGTCTGGCATTCGGGTCACTGCTGGTCAAAGTGAAGATTCGCCAGCAAATTGCATTGAACTAATGACGAACGGATCAATTGATGTATGTAATTTTGATGCAAGCTGGAGCGGGGGGGCTACTCCGTGGAAACAAGCTGCACAAGCTGCAGAAGCACTCGGTTTAGAAATGGCGCACCATGAGGAGCCGCAAATTTCAGCACATTTGTTAGGGTCGACCATAGGCAGCACATTTTTAGAAGTGTTTCATCCTGATAGAGATCCCATGTTTTATAGCATCATTGAAAATCGAAACCCTTTTAAAAATGGATACTATGAAATTCCTAAAGGCCCAGGGTTTGGCATTGAGCTTGATAGAAGCGTAATAAATAAGTTTAGGATAGACCAGTAATAGCATATATAAAGTTGAATGGAGGTAATTCAAATGAAGAGATATAATCTTTTTATTAATGGAGAATGGACAGAAAGTAATTCAGGAAACACATTTACGTCTTTGGATCCTGCGACACTAGATGTTGTGGCTGAGGTTCAAAGGGCAGATGAAACGGATGTGGATAAAGCTGTAAAATCAGCAAAATCAGCATTTAACTCTACTGAATGGAGTGATATTTTACCAGCTGAAAGAGCTAAACTATTATTTAGGATGGCGCAGCTTTTGAGAGAGAATAAGGATGAATTTGCTGAATTAGAGACATTAGATGTAGGGAAACCACTTTCCCAGTCGTTACTCGATGTAGAAGTAGCAGCAAAGTATTTTGAGTATTACGCTGGTGTAGCTGACAAAATATTTGGAGAAACAATTCCGGTAAGGTCAGATGTAGTGGACTATACCATTAGAGAACCATATGGTGTAACTGCGCATGTTGTTCCGTGGAATTATCCGCTGCAAATGGCATCAAGAAGTATAGCTCCAGCGCTTGCCTCAGGAAACACGGTTGTCGTTAAGCCTGCTGAAGATACACCGATCACAGCTTTAAAGTTAGCAGAGCTTTCTTTGCAGGCGGGTTTTCCCAAAGGTGTATTCAATGTTGTAACTGGTTATGGAAATGAAGCTGGTGTTTATTTAACATCTCATCCAGAGATAGATCATATTACTTTTACGGGATCTGTACCGACAGGAACTAATATTATGAAAAGCGCTTCTGAAAATATAACTTCCTTAACATTAGAACTGGGAGGGAAATCTCCACATATAGTGTTTGAGGATGCAAACTTACAAGAAGCTGCGCAAACTGTGTTTAAATCTATTACCCAGAATGCAGGACAAACATGCTCCGCAGGGTCAAGATTAATCATTGATAAAAATATTGAAAATGATTTTCTGGATAAATTAGCTGAATTAATGGAAAACATCGAGGTGGGTCCAGGAATAGAAGATTCGGATATGGGGCCAATTGTTTCAAAGAAACAAATTAATACAATTCAACATTATATGGAAATAGCTAAAGAAGATAATGATGAAATTCTATATGGCGGCAACCCTATTGAGGGCATGTCTAGTGATCTTTTTTTCAAACCTACTATTATAAAAGCGAATTCATCTAAAAGTCGTCTAGCAAAAGAAGAGGTATTTGGTCCAATCTTAACGGTACTTTCGTTCGATACAAAAGAAGAAGCATTAGAAATCGCCAACGATACTGAGTATGGATTAGTAACTGGTATATGGACGTCCAATATTAATAAAGCTTTATGGTTAGCTAAGAAAGTAAAATCAGGACAAGTTTTCATTAATAATTACGGAGCAGGCGGCGGAGTAGAAATGCCATTTGGCGGCTACGGTAAAAGTGGCTTTGGAAGAGAAAAAGGTTTGGAAGCCTTAAAGTATTATACCCAAACAAAAAATGTTGCTATTAAATTTGAGGGCTGAACCATTTTATTTTACCTGACTTAAGTAAACATACCTAATACTAGTGAGTATTTATGTTAAAGAAGTGAAATGTTGAATAATCAAGGAAATGTTAATTATGGTATTTTTCTCCCGCTTTTAAATGTCTACGGTGATCAAAAAACTATAGATTGTTTTACGCAAGAAGCTATGTTTGATGGATGGCTTAAAGCGGAGTCTGCATTGGCCCGAGCTGAAGCTGAAGAATCTATTATTCCTGTTGAAATGGCTGAAAAAATTGAACAGGCTGCTCATATTTCATCATTAGATTTAAAGGACTTTTGGGAAGAGACACGTAATGTGGGCTATCCCATTATACCTTTAGTTAATAGATTAGCAGAGGTTGCAGGCGAAGCTGGAAAATACGTTCATTGGGGTGCTACGACTCAAGATATAATGGATACAGGTTTAATTCTTCAAATAAAGTCAGTATTAAATCGATTGGAACAACTCTTAACTGACTTGGGCAATGCTTGTGCTACTTTGTGTGAGCAACATGCTGAAACAATACAAGCCGGGAGGACACATGGCCAACAAGCAGTTCCTATTACTTTTGGTTTCAAGGTATCTGTTTGGTTGGAGGAAATTCAACGCCATTATCTTCGGTTACAGGAAGTGAAGAAACGTTTGCTTGTTGGGCAGCTATCAGGTGCGGCTGGAACTCTTGCAACTTTAGGGGAAAAAGCGCCGTTTGTAAGAAAACGATATTGTAATTTATTAGGATTGAATGAACCTCAGGGACCTTGGCATGTTGCTAGGGATATTATTGTAGAGTTTTCCAATATGGAGGCTACAATAAGTGGAACTGTTCAAAAGATAGCAAAAGAAATAGCGAACTTGGCAAGCACAGAAATTGGAGAAGTTTTTGAGTTCTAAGGAGAGTATAGAGGTGCTTCTTCAACGATGCCACAAAAATCAAACCCTATTAGTTGTGAGACAGTTATTGGGTTAACAAGTATAAGTATAACGATAGCTCAAGGAATGTATGGCGCGATGACACCGGGTTATGAAAGAGCAACAGGCGAGTGGCAAATTGAATGGGACACTCTACCAATAGTTTGCGCAGGGACGGCTGGTTCTCTTTCACTTATAGTGGAAATCACACGTAATTTATCAGTGAATAAAGAGAGAATGAAAGAAAACTTAGAATTGAATCAGGGCTTAATTATGTCTGAATCTGTAATGATGTTATTAGCTGAAGAAATTGGGAAGCAAAAGGCGCATGAGTTAATGTACAGGTTAAGTAAAAAATCGAGTACAGAAAACAAAAAGTTACAAAAGGTATTAGAAGAAGATGAAACCGCAAGTAAATTAGTCAACTTTGAAAAAATTAGAAGTGCTCTTAACCCCACAGGATATTTAGGAGAAGCCCCTGATTTAGCAAGGAAATCGGTTGTGAATTGGGATTCACTATTTCCTGAAAACGGTAGAAGTGGCAGCAAGGGTATTAATTATTAAAAAATATGGAGGGTAACAAATGAGTAGATTTGAAAACAAAACAGCAGTTATTACAGGTGCAGGAGCAGGTATGGGACGGGAATCGGCGCTCAGATTTGCAAGGGAGGGTGCTAATATCGTAGTTGTTGACTTAAAAGAGCAAGCAGCACTAGAAACTGTAGAATTAATAAAATCTGAAGGTGGTACTGCTATTGAAGTGGTTTGTGATGTTGCTAAGAAAGAACAAGTCACTAATTTAATGGAGACTGCAAACAAGAAGTTTGGATCAATTGATATTTTGTTTAATAATGCCGGAGTACCAATGTCAAGTATACCGACTGAGGACGTAACTGAGGAATTAACTGATAAATTGATTGACGTTAATTTAAAAGGAGTATTCTATGGTATTCAGGCTGTTATCCCGTATATGAAAAAACAATCTTCTGGGGTAATTATAAACACAGCTTCAATTAATGCAGTTAGACCAAGGCCGCTAAATAGTATGTATTCGGCAACAAAAGCTGCTGTTATAACTCTCACTAAGTCCTTAGCGCTTGAGTTAGCGGAACATAATATTCGTGTGGTTGGCATTAACCCCGTAGCATCTGAAACTGGCATGTTACAGGGATTTATAGGGGAAGGAGATTACAATGCAGGAAAACAAAAGTTTGCTTCCACTGTTCCATTAGGGAGGCTAGCGAATCCAAAGGATATAGCAAATAGCGTTATTTTTCTAGCCTCTGAGGATGCTTATATGATAACAGGAAGTTGTGTAGATGTTGACGGAGGAAGAGGGGTATAAAAATATACAGGAGGTTAGAATAATGAGAAACAAATTTCTAATATTGTGTTGGTTAACTTTACTGATGGTTGTTGCAGTAGCTTGTAGTAATGATAGTGATGCAAAAAATGATGGCGAATTTGATTTAAGAGCGTCTACAGCATTTAATAAAAATCATGTCATGTTCGGTCACGCTGAATCATGGATGAATGAAGTCGAAGAACGAACCGATGGTAAGGTTCATTTCGAAGTATTTACTTCTGAAGAGCTTATAGAAGCTGGAAAAGAATATGATGGATTAAACTCGGGGTTAGCAGACCTAGGTGTCGGAATGCTTCCTGGGTATGATCCACAACGATTTCCTCTAACAGAAGTAACACTTTTACCATTAACAGAAACATCATTAGATATAGCAATGGAAGCATATCTAAACTTATTTGAAAGCGACGTTGAACTTCAAGATGGTAAGACATTTTATGAGTTGGAATGGGAAGACGAAGGGATAAAAGCTTTGCCGGCAATTATTACTCCGGAATATCTTATGTCTTCAACTGAGGATCAAATAAATAGCAAGGAGAACATATCGAATTTAAAACTAAGAACCGCAGCCCGGACGCATGATTTTTATGCTGAAAATATTGGAGCAAACACTATTTCTATGCCCGCTACGGATATGTATGATGCATTAAGTAGAGGTGCCTTAGATGGAAGTTTTTTGAGCATTGCTGATTGGAATACCTATGGATTTAATGAGCTTTTAAAATCAACATTGGAAGGGGTTTCATTAGGTCACTATGCAGGGGTAACAGGTTTTACACAAGAACAATGGGATGAATTCCCGGAAAATGTACAAGAAATAATGGTAGAGACTAATAAGGATATGCTTCCAAAGGAGATTGAAAAACTTAAACAACGAACAAAGGAAAACAAAAAGAGTAACTTAGAACAAGGAGGCAAGTTTGTGAATCTAGATGACTTGGATCCGGATGTTCAAAAGTTATTAATAAGTGGATTAGAAAAGACATGGAAAGATTGGATAGATGCAATGGAAGAAGAAGGCCACCCTGGTTTAGAAATTGCGCGTTTATGGAGAGATTTAATATTGGAGGCCGGTGGCGATGTGCCCGAAGGAGTTAAAGAATTATAATTCCATTTAAAAATTACACCCGGAAGAATCAATTTAGTCGTATCTCCACTATTTAGTATGGTGTAGAAGGTTGTTCAGGGAATTTCTGCGAAGAGGTGGGCTTGGTAGTATTGAAGGGTAAGCCTATTTACATTGAAACTAAGGGTTGGCTCGTGCGATCATGCCCGCGGAGGCTCCGTGAAACCGATTAATATATCTTTTGGACTGGCGCCGACACTAGCGAGGAGCAGTTTAAATTTAATTTTAATTATTAGATTATTAGGCATCATTCTAATTTTTTTAAAACAATACTAGATTGATGCCTGGTTATCTTTTATTTATAGTTTTCAAAAATATTTCTTAGCGAGGTGATGTTTGATGGGGGAATATACTGTAATAATTATTGTTTTGATTCTTTTCGCTATACTACTTATCTTTGGTCAATATATAAGCTCTTTACTTATTACTGTTGGGTTGATAGGAGTATTTTTATTAGAAGGCCCAAGTTTGGTAAGTGGATTTTTACTGACCGATCCATTTACCAGAGTCGCGAGTTATACATTATCCACCGTTCCATTATTTGTCCTAATGGCCCAGTTTGTACTTAAAGCTGGTATTGTAAAGGATTTATACCACATAATGTACAAAGTCTCAAGAAATAGTTCGGGCTTATTAGGAGTGTTAACAATTGTATTGGGCGGCCTGTTAGGTGCGGTTTCTGGTTCTGGTACTGCTTCTTCTGCCGCATTGGGACAAGTTGCAGAACCAGAATTAGCTAAAAGAGGATATGGAAAAGATTTGGCAGGTTCAGTGGCTGCAGCAGGAGGTTCGTTATCCGCCATAATACCACCGAGTATTATTATCATTATATATGGTGCAATAACGCAAACTTCAATAGGCGATTTATTTATAGCCGCGGTAATTCCATCAATACTGATGGTGGCAATTTATTCTGTTTACACTTTAATGAATTTAAATATATCCAAAAAGAAACAAAAAAAATCAATAAAAGATCAATCTAAGTATTACGGTGAGATAGAAGACACTCAAGGTATATTCAGATATATTGTTGCTTTTTCGACAGGACTACTCATTGTATTTACTATATTTGGTGGTATTTACTTTGGAATCTTTACTCCTACAGAAGCTGCCGGGGTTGGAGCGCTTGTGAGTTTTATCGCTGCTTTATGTCTAAGGGTTGTTAATATCGAATTTATTAAAGCGTCCATAAAGGACACTGTTAATGTTACAACTATGACAATGTTAATTATGATAGGAGCACAACTATTTGGTCGTTTTTTATCTGTTTCGTTGTTGCCAAGAAAGGTTATTGAGTTATTAGGACCGTTAGTAGATTATCCATTTATTATTATGATGATTATATTTGTTATTTTCTTTTTTCTATTTATGTTTATTGAAGGTTCGGCCGTTATTGTAATGACTGTACCCATTGTATTGCCGTTAGTAACATTAGTTGGTTTTAATGAAATTTGGTTTGGGATAATACTTTGTGTGATTTGTTCAAGTGGATTGCTTACCCCCCCTGTTGGATTAAGTGTATATGCAGTATCCGGGGTTACTGGAACACCTATTAATTCATTATTTCGCCACACAACAATATATGCAGTGCTCGTCTTGTTTATAGTAGGAGGATTGTTAACTATTTTTCCTCAACTTGTTACTTGGCTACCAGCTAACATTTAGAAGATGAGAGGGGTTTTTAACGTGAAGCTGATAAATATAATCATAGCCATACATGAATGGATAAAAAAATTATTTCTTGTTATAAGCGGAATTGCATTAGTGGGGATGATGCTATTTATATCTCTTGATGTGGGTTTACGTAATATAATTGGATCTTCTATCCCAGGCAGTTATGAATATGCTGAGAATTATTTTATGCCATTTATAGTTTTTCCTGCATTGGCTTTTGTCTATACGACCGGTATACTACCTAGAGTCTTGAACCTAGTATCTAAATTTCCAAATCAATTTCAACACAAAGCTAATTTATGTCTAAGGATAATAGACCTAATTATCTTTACTCTGATATTTTATTTTTCTTTAAAATATGCCATAGATGGAACTATTCAAGGTAAGGCCTTTGTAGCGGGAGGGAATTTGGTGCCACTTTATCCTGCTCTGTTCATAGCACCTTTGGGAGTATTTGTTCTTCTCGTTGAGATCATAATTGAAACTATAAAAGACATTAAATTTAAACGATTATTTCCCGATCAAGTTGATGAATGAAATAGCTTCAAAAAATGTTATGGGAAAGTTTTAGAAAAGATAAGGAGTTTACGGATTCATTATTCCATGGAATTTCCAACGTTGATGCTTTCGGAATTTTCGACACCAGGAGTAGCCGCTGGAATACAATAAACAAGGAAGATGCAATGCAAGCTATTAAGGCTGCAAGAGCGGCGTTTGATAAGGGCCCATGAAAAAATTACCTAGGCAGGGGACAGGGCTACCTGCTGGTTTGATGGAAATGAATAAGCAAAATCTTCATTAAGATAAAATATAGGATATTAATACACTAAAACAAAATATCAGCCAGAAGGATCTTAAATAAAAAGTAAAAAAACCGGGTACTAGCCAGCCCGGTTTTTTTGTTGTTTAGGAAATTATAAAATTTGATATCTGTGGATAACTTTTATGGTAAAATACAAGCAACAAATAGAGGAGAAGAAAAAGATGAAAAAAGGGACAGGTGTTATTAAACAAATTTTAAAAGAACATTTCGCCGGGTTTTGGGAGCTGCACTCTGGTCATTTCCCTAAAGCCTATCGCAGTCATATTAAAGAAACTGTTGAGAAAACCATTCGTTGTGGTACACGCGATTTAGGTTTTGCTCGATATGAATGTTTAGGCTGTGAAGGAAATCCGTCTCCGAAATTTGTTTATTTCACCTGTAAAAGCAGGCTCTGTCATCGTTGCGGAAAGAAGTATACAGATGATTGGTCGGATAAGCAGCAGGAAATGGTTTTTGATGTAACGCATCGCCATATGGTGTTTACCATTCCAAAAGAGTTAAGAAACGTCTTTTACCATGATCGAAAAAAACTTAATGAGTTAAGTAAGCAAGTTGCCGAGGTCTTCCAATTTCATAACTACCAAAAAAGTAAAAAGCGAGACTTTCGTTCAGGTATTATCACCGTCATTCATACATTTGGTCGAGATCTAAAGTTCAATCCACATATTCACGCATTAGTGACTGAAGGGGCGTTGGATAATCAAAATGAATGGGTCAACAACGGGTATATTCCGTATGAGTATTTAAGAAAATCATGGCAGAAAGTTGTATTAGACTTACTAAAAAAGTGGTTTCCTTCAAATCAATCGGTGACAGATCTTATCAACGATTTGTATAAAAGATATCCAAACGGATTTTATGTGAACGCCGAGAAGAAGATAACGAATGCCAAGGGAGTTGCCCGGTACATTGGCAGATATTTAGCTCGCCCCGCTATTGCAGAATATCGCGTAGATGGTTATGACGGAGAAAACGTTCATTACTGGTATGAAGATCACAGAACGGGAAAACGAATTGATAAACGAATTTCCGTCTATCGGTTCATCTTTGAAATCTTACAACACATACCACCTAAACACTTTCGGATGGTAGGTCGCTTTGGGTTGTACAGTAGAAGATCGCATCGTAAAGCCCGGCAGATTTTAAGTCTTCATTCATTCATGCGAAGCAAACAAATTACATGGCTTCTAGAAAAGAAGCGTCAAAAGAAAACATATCGTCAACGGATGATGGAAGCATTTGAAAAGGACCCATTTAAATGTCCCTGCTGTCATAGAGAGATGGAACTTGTAGGTATATGGCATGCTGGCTATGGGTGGATCTATCATTACATGGAAGAAAGTGAAAGGGACAGAAGGAGGAAATACGGTATTGGCAAACCAAAGAAAGCAGGATGAAGCCTCATTCGAAATAGATAAGTGGTTGGATGAGGAAGACCCATTTGGGTTGGACGAAGACATAGAGATTGTCTTATTCAAATGCTTAGACTGTAACGGAACCGATGAAGTTCCAGAATATATCATCGGTGAATTTAGTGTGGATAAAAATAACGAAGAAGATGTGGAGCTTCATTGCCCGCATTGCAATGGCACTATGGTTAGAGCGAGAAACATCCCAAGTGATTAAACCTTCACTTGGGACGTGAGTTAGTCGCGTCAGCGATTTTGTTCGTGTGCCCCACTGTTGCACAGTCTAGGTGGTTCGAATCCACACGCTAACTTTTTCCCTTTTAAGTGTCGTAGCCTAAGCAAGGTCCTCGTCCTAAGGGGAAGCAGGATCGACAGTGTCCTCTGCGAAGAGGAATCTGGAAGGTCTGCAGGCAAAGTCCATTTCAGAATAATATGTGAACCAGAGGTGGCGGCGATGCTGGGTGATCCGCCCGAAAAACGGAGAAACCTGTGCCACTGTGACTGTAGGAAAACTTGAAAAAGGGGAACGACCTACAGGGCTCATCGACGTGATTAGGGTCAGGATGGATGGAACTGAGTGTGTGATTACTGGGGAAATCACTGTAGACTCCTATCGGTAAACAGTAAACATCGATAGATAGGGGGGTATAAGCCTAAATGGGGAAAGATCAATAGGCAAAGAGTCGAATCATTTCTATGTCCAGTATAAGGGGTACGGACTATAGTCACCCCCTAAATTTTGTCGTAACGACTATTGCTCCATATTAGAGTGGTAGCTTACTATTTGTAAAATAGGGTAAGCATCAAATAAACCTTACCTAACAGGTGAGGGATTATTTGATGCTTAGTTCTGTATGAAAATTTGTCCATGAAGTTTATCACCATTCCACTTTATGTTAAACATTCGAAAGTAATCCAAGTTTTTTTATTTTATAATAAAGACTTTGTCTCGAAACTCATAAAATTTCACCTGCTTTTGTCATATTTCCTGCAGCTTGTTTAAGAGCGTTTTTTATAAGTTTTGTTTCCAGCTGTGTCTTCTGCTCTTCTAAACACTTGAAAAAAATAGGAGAATTGTTATCTGAGTAAGTACTATTATCTGCCTGTAATATTGAAGGATTAATGTTTTAAATTCTTCCTGTAATGCACAAAGAATGCTATGGATTAGAGTATGCATTGAAAAACTTTGGGACGTTTCGGTATATTATTAATAAATATGATATTTTTGATACTTTGCGATAATTAAACGGTAATACAATGAGATTTAGAGTTAAATGGTCACAGCATTGGTAACATATCCATCGAAATCAACTGAAATAAGGTATAACACTCCAATCAATTATATTCCGAGATTACCTGAATCAAAGCGTTGTATGCACATATTAAAATGTAATAAGATGCCCCAGGTCGGTTTCCTAAGCTGTATGTTGCAGGTGCTACCCCATCCTAAGTAGCTACTTCTGAAAACAGTACAACAAGGGGTACGATTATTTTTTGTCCTTGTTGTACTACAAAACTATTGAATCAAACTGATTTATCATTCTCCGAAAGAGTATCTTAAACTTTATTTTGGTTCATAGTAAGTAATGAGCTGTTTTTTAGGCTTATTGTTGTTATCACGCTCATCAATGTTATGAATGATAAATGGGTAAGGCTTGACAATTGATGGAAAGTTCCTTTTAAAAGCTTCTAGGGCATTCGAAGAATAATTCCTAGATTTGATTAAATGCTGCAAATGCATATACATTATAAAGTTAATATGTAACTTGTGATTAGGATTAGATATTGTATGGGAAATCACTTTAAATTTTTCAAAATCCTCGGATGTAAGTCTTCTGTAGAGAAGATTAGGGTTTATTTTTATGGAATTAAAATATAATGTTGTTTCAGCCTCTATTTTTATCATATTGTCACCTTAATTCATCTTAGTAGGAACATTGTATCACATAAAAATCATTTCTGTTAGTAAAGTTATGAATAATTAATTTTTTTGTTATGTTGTTTTTGCTATGATAATAATAATTTCATTTGAAAAATCTTATGTGCGGTTAAAAACAACAACTTAGATTCAGGAATGTAGAAATAAATATACTAAATACAAATAAGAAGGTTAAGTCGGGCAGCATGGTGTAATGTGTACCTATATAGGGCTTTTCCTTTTTCATTTTATTGGTGAAAATGAAAAGTTTTGTTTCAGAATAGGGCCATTATGTTGAACAAAATAAAAATACTTTAAATATGAAGCAGATACTAAAATAAAACGATTAACCAATTTCCACTAACCGTGTGTTCAACGGAAGAACTACAGAGCTAGCTGAAGTGATAAACCCTGAAGGTGGGGAAGTATAGGTATGTACGGACTAAAAAACAGTCACGGGGTGTTGCTTTAAGTATCGATTTTTAAGCAAGTGATACAACTAAAGCGTCCTATAATTAAAGGCGTCTTATATATATATAAATTCTACTGTATAATAAATCTAGAATATTAGAGGGGAAATCTATTTGATTAATACTGTGGCTGACATTCTTTTGAAATTGAAAGAAGAGGAAGAAAAAAAGATTAATACATATAGCGAAAAATATCCAAATACCATTCATTCTACTATAATTGGCGATATGTATGAGGGAATTGCAAAAAAACTTCTTGATAATACGATTTTTAAGGGGCTTGATTTAAGAATTAGCTCTGGACAGATCACTAATAAGGATGGTGAATTCAGTAAAGAAGTTGATTGTATGATAGTTGAGGGTGAGGGTGACCCAATACCGAATACTGATAAATACATCTATGATATTTCAAATGTCATTGCTGTTATTGAGGTTAAGAAAAACTTAAATAAAGATGACTTACTTGACTCATATTTTAAAATGGCTAAACTAAGTGAAATGTTTGATCCAAGAGATATGAGTGAAAATGAATTCCGATTGTTTCGTGATGCATTTAGGTCTACAGTAGGAATGGAAGTGCCAGAACATAAACATATATCTAATCACAACCTTGAGATACAAATGATTTACCATACTTTATTAATAGAAACATTAATGCCCCTAAGAATTGTTTTTGGATTTTATGGATATAGTAGTATGAAAAGTCTCAGAAAGGGATTTATAAATTTTTTGCAAGATCATGTTTCAACTGAATCTAATCCAATTAAGGGGTTTAGCCCTGGGACTTTCCCCAATCAGATATTTACACGTAGTAGCTCGTTGATAAAAGCAAACGGTATGCCCTATGTCAGTCCACTTGATGAAAATGGATTTTGGGAAGCTTACACTAGTTCTAGTCATAATCCTTTGCTTCATTTCTTAGAATTATTGTGGACAAAGTTAAGCTACAAACATGGGATTTCTTCATTGGATATATTCGGGGATGAATTAACGATGGAGGCAGTATTTAGGTTTATAGGGGCAAAGCCTATTAGAAAAAATGAGAATATCGGATGGGAATTTAGATATGTAGAGCTCCCAAATGATTTGGACACGTCGCCAGTTTTTTATCAATGGGAGCCACAAGAGCTATCCTGGTCTGAATACTTGTTAATTACATGGCTTTGTAATGGTGAGTCAATGAACACCGAATCAGATATTTTCTTGGACGTACTTCAAAAAGATGGATCCGATGAAGACTCTTTTTTAGAAAAATTAAATAAAAAGAATCTGGTTTATAAAGATGAAGAGAATAACTTACAATTACTCACTGATGAGTGTGTAACAGTAATTAAAGGTGATAAGTTTTACGCAGGAGAAAATAAAGATGGGAAAATGTCGAAATGGGTTTTAAATAAAGACTAAAATTACTGAAGACATTGTTCATTTTCTCCTGAAACTGGCTTAAATAAAATGGAGGAGCTTCACGACTTCCTCTCAAGCCTTGGAAGGGGAGGAGAATCAAAACGTTGAAGGCTTTGCAAAAAGGAAGAAAGGAAAGCTAGATAAATGATACAACCGAATATGTTTATTCTCTAGTGTATTCCTGGGGAATGGGTGATTATATCCAAGACAAAAAACGGCTACTGACTAGGTAAAAACAAATAGAAGTAAATGAGCAATTTTTCGATGAAATGAAAACAGGAAATATAAAAGGTGATCTTTATGACTGACAAGTCCCAACCTTCTTTAGGTAAAGGTGCATTTCATTGCTTGAGGTGTGGGGTGAATGCTCCCCGTAAGTACTTCAGGGTTGATCGTACTAATAACTTAATTCCTGAGACTTTATTAGATTTGAAGGCATTCCGTGCAGGTGAAGCAATCCCCAAAAATACCTAAAGCAAATAGTATGATGGGCAATTTAGCAGAATATCAAGCAATGTTAGAAAAGAATGGGAGTTTCATATTAGCGTTTGTACCTATTGTTTAAAATATACAATATGGGAAAATGAAAATGTTACATTAATTGTTCAATAAACGGAAGCAATTCAGAAATAAGGATCAGTGTTATATCATGCGAAAATTGATCTGATTGTAAGTGAGGGGTCTTAATGGGAAGCTTTAGTGATGATTTATTATATACAACTCACCCAAACGGGCGCATTCGTTTAAAAGGTATTATTAAGGCATTATGTGAGGTATAAAAACCTTACATATTTCAATGAGAATACTGGAAAGGCAAATTAGTATTTGTAGGCTTCTAATAATACAATAGAGTGTTGATAAAGATCTATTAATTGCCAATAAAATAGTTAAGTAAAGGCAACATGATTTAGTCTGATTTTCATCGTAGAAGTGACCGTTATTTACTGGACCTCATAGATTGCAAAAATAGAAAGGGCTTTAGCAAATCTTCTGTTTAATAGTAATTATCAAATCCAGTTGTGCGATTTACTGAAATAAAAGATTCATTAGAGAAGGCATAATAAAACCTCTATTTATCGAATAGAGGTTTTTTCTTTGTCAACGATTTGTCAACAATGACCACGAAAATTCAACGGATTGTACATTTTTGTACATACGTTATTTAAGTGTTTATTACCTTCGAGTACATAAACACGTAGTATGTGAATGACATAAATAAGTCAATATTAGTTATTTTTTACACGATTAATATTTGCAAGATATCAATGTCTTGACTGTAACGCCCGATTCTAAGCATTCGCTGGCGGGGCCCCGCCAGCGAATGCTTAGAATCGGATTGTCCGTGTTATCATGTTTGAGCAGGTGTGCCTCTTAGGCATTATTTCTGCCACTCCTGCGATAGTTCCACAACACGGACAAAAGTTAAATCAATGGTGGCGGACTGCTGAATTCGCGCTGCTTCAGGTAAAGCATAGTGACCCTTTTCCTGTGTGGTAAATTTGGTTGGCATCACTTGCTAAATTGTTTGTCAAACACTGGTACAAAAGATGGCAGAGGTGGTAAAAAACGCTGGCCGTAATCACTTCCATCTGATGCCGTTATGGAATTGATGGTGAGCTAATCTGATGTTTTGAAAATGTAACAGAAATGTCACCAATTAAACTAAAATAACGAAAAGTCACGTTATAAATCAAACCGAATATACTATTCAGGTATTGATTAGTGGCGTTCGAAGGGATCCAAAGTAACGCGAAAATGACACCTGTCATATTAATGATAATATGGTAGAATAAATGAAAATAATTTTTTGAGGAGTGTCTTACAGAATGGCAGAAAATAATGCAGTTAACGTTGCAGTAGTAGGTGCTACTGGAGCAGTTGGGGAAAAAATCATCGAAATACTCGAGAATAGGAATCTTCCAATAAATGAGCTTAAACTTTTATCATCCAGTCGATCAGCCGGAAAGAAAATCACTTTTAATAATCAGGAATTAACAGTTGAAGAAGCAAAGCCGGAGAGTTTTGATAATGTAAATATTGCTTTGTTCTCAGCCGGCGGATCTATTTCCAAAAAATTAGCACCGGAAGCTGTCAAGCGCGGAGCAGTTGTTGTTGATAATACAAGTGCTTACAGAATGGATGAAAATGTCCCGTTAGTTGTGCCTGAAGTCAATGAATCTGATATTCAATCACATAACGGAATCATTGCCAATCCAAACTGCTCGACAATTCAGATGGTGGCAACCTTAAAGCCGCTGCAGGAAGCATTTGGCTTGTCACGTGTGATCGTATCGACTTACCAGGCAGTTTCCGGAGCTGGAAATGAAGCAAATAAAGAATTAGAAGAACAAACGAGACAATTTTTGAATAACGAGGAGATGACAGCGGAACTCTTGCCTGTCAAAGGGGATGAAAAACATTTCCCTATCGCCTTTAACGCATTACCGCAAATTGATGTATTTCAGGAGAACGGCTATACATTTGAAGAAATGAAAATGATCAATGAATCGAAAAAAATTCTTCATGCCCAAGACTTGCCGGTCGCAGCCACCTGCGTAAGGCTGCCACTCTTCACATCACATGCCGAAAGTGTCTATATTGATGTTGAGAAAAATGGTTTGAAAATTGAGGATCTATGGAATGTACTAAAGAAAGCAGATGGTGTGACGCTGCAAGACGATCCGGCCACACAGACATATCCGACGCCGCTGAGCGCATCCAATAAAAGTGATGTGTTTGTCGGTCGTGTCCGGAAAGACCTGGACAATGATAAAGGCTTCCATTTATGGGTTGTATCTGATAACCTTGTCAAGGGTGCTGCGTTGAATACAATTCAAATCGCAGAACGTTTAATTGAAAATAAATGGCTTTAATATAGAGGTGAAACAATGCAGCAGATATTAGTCCAAAAATTTGGCGGCACATCTGTTCAATCAGAAGAAAATCGCAACTATGTCATGCAGCATATTAAAAATGCACTTATGAATGATCATAAAGTAATTGTTGTCGTATCTGCATTAGGCCGAAAACCTGACCCATACGCAACAGACTCATTGCTGGATCTGGTTGATTTTCCGAAAAATTATAATTCCAGCCGTGAATTGGATATCCTGATGTCATGCGGCGAAAAAATCGCCTCTGTCGTATTATCGAATGAACTGAAGAAAAACCATATACGTGCATCTGCTCTGACTGGTGCACAGGCAGGTTTTATCACAAGTGATGATTTCAATGAGGCAAAAATCAAAGAAGTAAAGCCCAACCGCGTTTTTGAAGCGTTTAAAGAACATGATGTTGTTGTTGTGGCCGGCTTTCAAGGTCAGACGTCAGATGGTGATATAACGACTATCGGCAGGGGAGGAAGCGACACAACAGCAGCCGCTATAGGTGCTGCTGTTAATGCCGAACGGATTGAAATTTTCACCGATGTCAATGGTATCATGACAGCGGATCCGAATATGGTCCGGGCGGCTAGACCGCTGGATATTGTGACTTACACAGAAATAAGTAATCTTGCTTATCAGGGTGCAAAAGTGATCCATCCGAGAGCTGTGGAAATTGCGATGCAGGCAAAAATCCCGATGCGTGTCAGATCTACCTATATTGAAGATGAAGGTACCCTGATAACAGCTTCTCGAATCCAGGAGCTTGGGACAGATATTCCTGATCGGCTGATTACCGGAATAGCCCACATGACATCCATAACACAAATAAGTGTTCAGACAAAGGATGAAACAGACGGCCTGCAGTCTGAAGTTTTTAAGGCGATGGCTGAATCAGGAATATCCGTTGACTTCATCAACATTTCACCAACCGGGGTTCTTTATACAGTGCCCGATTCACAGACCGATAAAGCTGTACGCATATTAAAGACGATGGGTTTTTATCCTGAGATAACCAGAAATTGTGCCAAAGTTTCAGCTGTTGGTGCTGGAATGACCGGTGTCCCGGGTGTCGCTTCAAAAATCGTACAATCGTTGACGGATGCCGGCGTTCAAATATTGCAATCAGCCGACAGTCACACAACCATCTGGGTGCTTATTCACGAAGATGATGTGAAGGTTGCAGTCAATGCATTACACGATGTCTTTGCATTAAACATTGCCGAAGAGAAGCTTGTGTAATGGTTAAGATCATAAAGCGAAACTTCATTCAGCGGAGTGTTTTCCCCGCTGAATGTTAGCCCGAGCAGAATCGGACATTTATGGACAGTTAGCCGCTGTTTTTTCAAAGGATTACTGAGATAAACACTGAAATGCTTTTGCAACCACAATCATCTGTGTATATTTTTAAGAAAAGAAAGGTGTTGTGCCATGAACTTTGGTAGGGTGTTGACAGCAATGGTAACACCATTTGACGCGAATGGCGGGGTTGATTTTGACAAAACCACGAATTTAATTGAATATTTGATTCAAAATGGAAGTGAGGGGCTGGTCGTCGGCGGCACAACCGGCGAATCTCCAACGCTTACTTCAGACGAAAAAATTGCCTTATTCAGACATACTATCAGTAAAGTGAATCGTCGTATCCCGGTTATTGCCGGTACCGGCAGCAATAATACACATGCGTCCATTATCCTGACAAAAAAAGCTGAAGAGTCTGGTGCTGATGCTATCATGCTGGTGACTCCATATTATAATAAACCGAGTCAGGAAGGGCTTTATCAGCATTTTTCAGCAATTGCGAGTGAAACAAAACTACCGGTTATGCTTTATAATATTCCGGGTCGTTCAGTTGTAAAAATGAATGCTGACACGATTATCCGATTAAGCAAAATTGACAATATTATCGCAATTAAAGAAGCAAGCGGTGACTTGGATCTGACAGCTGGAGTTATTGAACATACGTCTGATAACTTTAGTGTGTATAGCGGCGAAGATAGTAATACACTCCCGATGCTTTCTGTTGGAGCGGATGGTGTTGTATCAGTCGCATCTCATGTTGCCGGTCAGGAGATCAAGGAGATGGTCGACGCCTTTCATTCAGGAAATACAGCAAAAGCTGCTGCAATACACCGAAAGCTGCTACCTGTCATGAACGGATTATTTGCGCAACCTTCCCCATCGCCGGTTAAGACAGCGCTGAATTTAAAAGGGGTTGACGTGGGCGGTGTCCGGCTTCCGCTGATACCGCTTACCGAATCAGAACAGGATGTATTAAAAAACTTAATCGATAATTAATATCACCGGCTTTGACGGCCGGTATTTTTTTATCCCTCATGTAAATGCCTGATTCTGCTCGGGCTAACATTCAGCGGAAAAACACTCCGCTGAATGAAGTTTCGCTTTTCCACTCATGTAAAGGACAGTAAACCGCTGAAAAACAGCGGCAAACTGTCCCTAAATGCCTGATTCTGCTCAACTAAACATTCAGCGGAAAAACACTCCGCTAAATGAAGTTTCGCTTTATTCTTTTTGCATGGTTTTTTCATGTCCGGTTCATACTAGTTTATAGAGCTTGCTCAGAAATGGAAAAGTATGAAGAGAAGGAGTGTGTCCTCACATGGAAAAAGAACCATCAAAGAAAGACAATCAAAATCAGGAGCAGGATGATCAAGCCAATAATTCATCATTGGTTCAGAAGATTCAGCAGCTGGGTCAGTCAAATGTTCCCCAAGCACCTGATTCCAATATTCATGTTCTGTCTATTATCGGGCAAATTGAAGGGCATGTACAACTACCGGCACAAAATAAAACAACGAAATATGAACATATCTTGCCCCAGCTTATTGCTGTTGAACAAAACCCTAAAATCGAAGGGCTTATCATTTTGCTGAATACGGTTGGCGGTGATGTGGAAGCAGGTCTTGCATTATCTGAAATGATATCTTCTATATCAAAACCGACCGTTTCAATCGTGTTGGGGGAGGACATTCCATCGGTGTTCCAATTGCCGTCGCTGCCGATCATTCGTTTATAGCACCAACGGCAACGATGACAATTCATCCCATTCGACTGAACGGCTTGGTTATAGGTGTGCCTCAGACATTTGAATATATGGATAAAATGCAGGATCGGGTAATTGATTTTGTTGTCCACCATTCAAATATGCCGGAAGAGAAATTTAAAGAGCTAATGTTTGCCAAAGGCAATCTAACGCGGGATATTGGAACAAATGTTATTGGATCGGATGCCATGGAGTATGGGCTAATTGATGGTGTTGGTGGTGTTAGTCAGGCGATGGTCAAAATAAATGAATTGATTAATAATAACAAGGGACCGGAAGAGCAGGTGATACAATGATATTATATACACCTTTATCAGAAACAGATATTTTTCCTTCATCAGATCAGGACTTCCAAAAACGGCATTGTGTTTCCCATAATGGCAGACAAGTTTATGTAGAAGAGACCCAGGAGGGGCAGTTTCAATTGCTGCAGTTACTGTCAACTGATCCAGAAGATTTCATGAATCCGGACTACACCCCCGGTACCATTCTGCGGTGACGTGAATCAATTAAAACTGTGCTATAATGGTATTAACTGCTAAAAGAAACAAAGTCAATCCCCTGTCAGCAATCCTGCAGGGGGGTTGACGCTTAAGACAAGAAATCTTAACATTTCCGGAAGACATTGACATTTGGTATCACTGATTATGTTATCATGCTATATGTAAGTGAGGTGAAAGAAGTGGCCAAGAAAAAAAGAAGAAAAAAGAAAAGCCAGCTAAATAAACAAGTGAAGTATGAGCTGCTTGGTCTGCTGTTTATTTTTCTTGCTATTTTCGGCAGTGGTGCCAGTGCCATCAGTGATGGCGCAATACCAGGCGGACTGGAATATATTTTTCGGTTCTTTCTTGGAATCTGGTATTTTATTGCATCCATATTTTTGCTTGTAACAGGTATTGTTTTAATGGTTAAGCGGCGATATCCTGACTTTTCCCATAAAAAATTAATAGGATTTTATATTATTTTTACCGGCGTATTATTGCTTACCCACATACAGACATATGAAAGATTGCTTGTTTCGTCTGAAGAAACATCAATTCTCGCGGCAACGTGGGACCAGTTTTTTGCCTATGTTGATGGAGCTGGTGGTGGATTTCAAACCGGCGGCGGGATGATTGGCGGTCTGTTATTTACGTTTTGCTATTATCTGTTTTCTTCTGTTGGTGCCAAGATAGTATCTGTGTTTTCTATTTTAATAGGTATTATATTTATGACGGAGTTTTCACTTGGACAATTCTTTTCCAAAAGCAGTAAACGATTCGGTAACTTGTTTACTTCAATAAAAGAACGACTTCGATCATCTCGCGCAGGTCATCTGCCAAATCAAGAGGATAATACTCGCGATGCGCCGGATCCACAACAGGAAACCGGCGGGTATGACGAGCCTGTTATTCAGGATTTTACAGATGTGGCTTATTCGTTCAGTACTCATGACACCGGTACTGATGAGACACACAGCGAAGCAAATACTGATAATCCAGAAGCAACGGAAACAAAAGAAGGACAAGGAGATCCGCTGCCAATGACAGAAGCGGAGAATCATGAATATGAACTCCCATCACCAAATCTGTTAACTGAGCCTACGCAAAATTCACAGCAGCAGGAAAAATCACAGATTCAGGCGACAGTAAGGAAACTGGAGAGAACTTTCGACAGTTTTGGCGTAAAGGCTAAAGTCACAAAAGTGCACGTAGGCCCCGCTGTTACAAAGTATGAAGTGTATCCGGAGGCTGGTGTTAAAGTAAGTAAAATCGTCAACTTACATGATGACTTAGCTTTGGCTTTAGCCGCGAAGGATATTCGCATTGAAGCACCAATACCGGGTAAGTCAGCAGTCGGCATTGAAGTACCTAACCAGGAAATCGCCCAAGTATCGTTGCGGGAAGTGCTGGATACGTCAACATCGAATCAATCTTCAAAACTATTATTTGCACTTGGCCGCGATATTTCCGGGGAATCGATTGTGTCTGAACTGAGTAAAATGCCGCATATGCTTATTGCCGGGGCAACCGGAAGCGGTAAAAGTGTTTGTGTCAACGGGATTATCACGACAATTTTGATGCGTGCCAAACCGCACGAAGTCAAAATGATGATGATTGATCCGAAAAAAGTCGAGTTGAATGTTTATAACGGAATTCCGCATCTATTGACACCCGTCGTAACCGACCCGAAAAAAGCATCCCGCGCCTTGAAAAAAGTGGTTTCTGAAATGGAACGGCGATATGAGTTGTTTTCAGAAACAGGCACGCGCAACATTGAAGGCTACAACGAATATATCCGGAAGTATAACCAAACAGTTGCTTCGGAGGAGGAAAAGCAGCCCAATCTTCCATATATTGTTGTATTAGTAGACGAGCTGGCGGATTTAATGATGGTTGCTTCCAATGATGTCGAGGATGCTATTACAAGACTTGCCCAAATGGCGCGGGCAGCTGGTATTCATTTAATTCTTGCAACCCAGCGACCGTCAGTGGATGTCATTACAGGTGTCATTAAAGCTAATATCCCATCACGGATTGCGTTCAGCGTTTCCTCAGCAACAGATTCACGAACCATTCTGGATGCAGGAGGAGCAGAAAAACTGCTGGGACGCGGTGATATGCTGTTCATGCCGGTAGGCTCATCCAAGCCTACAAGAGTACAGGGGGCGTTTCTGTCAGATGAAGAAGTCGAGCGGATTGTTGATCACTGTATCGAACAACAAAAAGCTTCTTATCAGGAAGAAATGATCCCTGAAGAAACGAGTGAAGCAGTTTCAGATGTTGATGATGAGCTATATGATGATGCTGTACAAATGATCACTGAAATGCAAAGTGCCAGCGTATCCATGCTGCAGAGACGCTTCAGAATTGGCTACACAAGGGCAGCACGCCTGATTGATGCGATGGAAGACCATGGTATCGTCGGCCCCTATGAAGGCAGTAAACCGCGTCAAGTACTTGTCTCTCAACCGAGCGAGGAAAGAACCTCATAACAAATCTATTGACGGACATTCCTATCTTGGGGAATGTCCGTTTTCTTAAATTAGTATCGGGTCGTTTGTAAAACTATCATTCTTTAAAAATTTATGAAAGTTTACCTATATCTATTTATTTATATCATAGAACATGTTATATTTATCTCGAACTATTTGATTAGTCATACGTCAGATGTCAGATCTCTAATATACTGATCCATAACTAACAATTTGTAGATTTACAAGGGGGGACATCATGTCGCTGAGAATAGATTCGCGACACTTATACTTACAAGTTATCGACCAAATCAAACGCGATATTAAAAGTGACAAATACAAAACAAAACAAAAGCTGCCTTCTGAATTCCAGCTTTCAAAAGAATTAGGTGTCTCCCGCGCTACTCTCCGCGAAGCTTTACGTATTCTGGAAGAAGAAAATATTGTAACACGGCGGCATGGTGTGGGGACGTTTGTCAATCCCAAGCCAATTTTTTCATCGGGGATTGAACAATTGAACAGTGTTACATATATGATTGAACAGTCTGGAAAAAAAGCAGGATCACAATTTCTCTCAACTGAATTTCTGGAGGCAACAGAGGATGAACGGCTTAAATTTGCACCAAAGAATGTTTCTTCACTGTCAAAGGTTGAACGCGTGAGGACAGCTGACGGTGAACCTGTTGTCTTTTGCATCGATAAATTGCCTGAAGGATTGATACCTTTGGACCGAGTTCATAAAGCTGATTCAATTTTCAAATTAATGGAGGAGTTTTCAGGGAAAGAAATAGCTTATGCGGTAACCTATATTGAGCCTGTTGGTTACCACGACAGAATCTATGAAATTTTAAAATGTGATCCTGATCAGTCATTATTGCTTTTAAAACAAATGCACTACACTGATTCTGATGAACCAGTGTTGTATTCAGCCAATTTCTTTCGCCCTGATATATTTAGCTTCCATGTTTTAAGAAAACGTATGTAAATGGTTTCATACTTTGCTTGGGGAGGTGATGACTGCAAATTAGAAAGAGTTGCTGCAGTTAATTTTATTTGGGTTTATTTAATTTAACAAGGGGGCATTAAGTTCATGAAAAATCGTAAATTTCTATTATTGTTTGCTTTGTTGCTGACTGTCGGAATGCTACTGGCAGCTTGTGGCGGCGGTAATGATTCTCAAGGGGAAGGTAGTGATTCTGAAAGTGGTTCTTCAGACAGTGAAAGCAGTGAATCAAGTGAAGAATCATCTGACTTTTCATCAGCGATGGTAACCGACGTCGGGGGCGTGGATGATAAATCGTTTAACCAGTCTGCCTGGGAAGGTCTTCAGGCGTGGGGTGAAGAACATGGCCTTGAAGAAGGTGAAGGATTTGATTACGCCCAATCAAACGACGATTCGGACTATCAGCCAAACTTAAATCGCCTCGTACGTGAAGGCTACAATATGGTTTTTGGTATTGGTTATAAACTTGAAGATGCAATAAGTGAAGTTGCCGGACAATATCCTGATACTAATTTCGCTATAGTTGACTCGGTTGTAGAAGGTGACAATATTGCCAGCATTACATTTGCCGACCATGAAGGCTCTTTCCTGGCAGGTGTTGCAGCTGCCAATAAAACAAACACAGATAAAATAGGGTTTGTCGGTGGTACGGATTCCGACTTGATCAATAAATTTGAATCCGGTTATGTAGCAGGGGCTAAAACGGTTAATCCTGATATTGAAGTTGAAGTACAATATGCAGGGGCTTTCGATGCGCCGGACGATGGTAAACTGATTGCTTCCAATATGTACAACAATGATATTGACATTATCTACCATGCTTCAGGCGCAACAGGCAACGGGGTGTTTGCACAAGCAAAAGACATTAAAAATAATGATCCGGAGCGCGAAGTCTGGGTTATCGGTGTAGACCGTGACCAGCATGAAGAAGGGGCAATCGGTGATCATAATGTTACACTAACCTCTATGATCAAACGTGTTGACAACTCTGTTCAGCAAGTAAGCAACATGGCAATGGAAGGGGAATTCCCCGGCAATGAAGTCCTCGAATTCGGTGTTGAAGACGAAGGTGTCGGACTTGCTGATACGAACGAAGAAGCATATACCGATGACATTGCTCAGGCAGTTGATGAATGGAAACAAAAAATCATCGACGGCGAAGTAGAAGTACCACAAACACATGATGAATTGGATGAATATTTAAACTCACTGTAAATCCTAAACCCTTTAGAAAAAGGCTGGTATAGGCCAGTCTTTTTCTTCTGAGGTGAAATGTGAATAGTTAAGATTTTCAAATGAAAAGCACTTCTCAGCCCTTTTCATTTGGGAATTTTAAATTGCCTGTTTTCTAAAATATTATAGTTTGTGACACAAAATCCATGCGACGTAAGTGCTATGTTGATTTCCGTTCCAGGCAGTCGCGCACCTTAGGGCAACGCTTCAGCCTCGGGCCAACAAGATGTTGGTCACAAAGGCGTTGGCTATTGACGTGGCGTTCTTAGCCTTTGAACCTTTCCGCTTCCTGCTCAGGTCTCAGCTGCCCGCTTTTCCCGCAGGAGTCGACTGCCCTCTACTCCAATCAACATTCACAAGTGAGGTTTAGTTAAGCACCAAAATAATGAGATTATAAAGCGCGGCGCCAGCGGAGGAAATACTCGACGACTCCTGCGGGAACAAAGGTATCGGTGAGACCCCGCAGAACGAAGTTCGAGGAGGCTCACCAGCCGCCCGCGGAAAGCGGCGTGTATTTCCGGAGCGGTTTCATTGAATCAAACATTTATTATAGTACGTCGCAGTTTACATCAACTACGAAGTTTAAAGAGCAATTAAATTTATAAAAAACATTTTTATATTGGCAGCTTGATATATAACACCTGGTTAGAATCAAAGGAGTGATCACACGTGGATTATGTAGTTGAAATGCTGGATATACGTAAAGAATTTCCCGGTGTTGTGGCAAACGATAATATAACATTGCAATTAAAGAAAGGTGAGATTCATGCCCTGCTGGGGGAAAATGGAGCTGGAAAATCAACATTGGTGAACGTCCTTTTTGGATTGTATCAGCCCGAAAAGGGTGAAATACGTGTAAATGGGGAACCGGTAAAAATTACTGACCCCAATGTTGCAAATGAGCTTGGAATCGGGATGGTCCATCAGCACTTTATGCTTGTGGAACCGTTTACTGTTACACAAAACATCATATTAGGAAGCGAACCAACAAACTATGGAAAAATTGATTTAAAAAAAGCGGAAAAAGAGGTTCAGGAACTGTCAGACAGATATAAATTGCGTGTTGACGTCACAGCCAAGATCAGTGATATATCAGTTGGCATGCAGCAAAGGGTCGAAATCCTCAAAACTCTCTACCGTGGTGCAGAAGTCCTGATTTTCGACGAACCAACCGCTGTCTTGACACCACAGGAAATCACAGAATTGATGGATATAATGCAGTCACTGACAGCCGAAGGAAAATCGATCATTTTAATCACACATAAACTTAAGGAAATAATGGAGATTGCCGAACGATGCACGGTTATCCGAAAAGGTGAAGGAATTGATACGTTAGATGTGTCTGAGACGTCCGTAACCGAGCTTGCTTCGCTGATGGTGGGGAGAAATGTCAGCTTTAAGATTGACAAACAGCCCGCTGATCCAAAAGAAAATGTGCTGAAGATTGAAAATTTAACGGTCAAAGACAAACGGAAAGTTGAAATGGTCAAAGGTATGAATCTTGAAGTCCGTTCCGGTGAAATTCTTGGTGTGGCCGGTGTTGATGGAAATGGCCAGTCAGAACTGATAGAAGCGATTACCGGACTGCAAAAGACAGACTCAGGAAAAATCCTGCTAAATCGTAAAGATATCACAAATCTTTCACCCAGGAGAGTGACGGAAAGCGGCATTGGCCATATACCTCAGGATCGTCAAAAATATGGATTGGTACTTGACTTTTCCGTTGGTGAAAACATGGTTCTTCAGACGTATTACCAGAAACCTTACTCAAAATATAAAACACTTAATTATAAAGAAATTTATAAAAAAGCTGAGACACTGATTGATGAATATGATGTGAGAACGCCAAGCGTTTATACAAGCGCACGATCTTTATCCGGCGGAAATCAGCAAAAAGCGATTATTGGCCGGGAAATCGACCGTTCTCCAGACCTGTTAATAGCAGCCCAACCGACAAGGGGACTCGATGTCGGGGCAATTGAATTTATTCATAATAAGCTGATTGAGGAACGGGATAAAGGGAGAGCTGTCTTGTTAATTTCCTTTGAATTGGATGAAGTGATGGACTTAAGCGACAGGATTGCTGTTATGTTTGATGGCAAAAATGTTGCCGAAGTAAAACCGGAGGAAACAGAGGAAAATGAATTAGGGTTGCTAATGGCTGGAAGCACGAAAGCGAAAGCAGGTGGTCAGGAGTGAACACCAATAAACTTTTTAATGTACTCGTGCCGCTTATATCGGCACTGATTGGGTTAGTTGCCGGTGCACTGATAATGCTTGGATTTGGCTATAACCCCATAAAAGGTTATGCAGCATTGTGGAATGGTGCTTTTGGCGACATATACTATTTTGGGGAAACGGTCAGGCAGGTGACCCCGTACATATTTACCGGATTGGCTGTGGCGTTTGCTTTCAGATCCGGTCTCCTGAATATTGGGGCAGAAGGTCAGGTTATTGTAGGCTGGCTTGCTGCAGTATGGATCGGTACAACAGTTGAAGCGCCGATGATTATTCATTTACCGCTTGCGGTAATCGTTGCTGCATTAGCGGGCGCGGTATGGGGCTTTATCCCTGGTCTTTTGAAAGCAACCCGGGGTGTCCATGAAGTAATTGTCACAATAATGTTAAACTACACGGCTTTATATGCAGCCAATGCAATTGTCCGAAATGTTCTTTCCGATAATGAGGATAAAACACCGGATGTCGCAGGAACAGCATCACTAGCATCAGAATGGTTTCAAAATATGACGTATTTCTCACGCATGCACTATGGTATTTTCATTGCCTTATTTACAGCTGTTATCATGTGGTTCATCATCGAACGGACATCTCTGGGATATGAGCTCAAGTCAGTTGGTTTTAATGAACATGCATCGAAATATGCAGGTATGAACGTTAAACGGAATATTATCTTATCAATGGTCATTGCCGGCGCATTTGCTGGATTGGCAGGTGCCATGGAAGGACTTGGCACATTCGGTTACATGTCCGTGCAATCGGGTTTCAATAACCTTGGATTTGACGGGATTGCTGTAGCATTGTTAGGTGCTAACACCGCTATCGGTGTCGTGCTGGCGGCCATATTGTTTGGTTCGCTTAAGGTTGGCGGCTTAAATATGCCGACTGAAGCCGGTGTGCCGACTGAATTGGTTGATATCATTATTGCACTGATCATTTTCTTTGTTGCCTCAGGCTATATTATTCGCTGGCTCTTACTTCGCTTTAAAAAGGAGGGGAAATAAATGGGATTTGTTGATCTATTACAGTCTATTATTCCACCAGCACTTTTCTTTTCAGCTCCATTGATATTCACAGCTTTGGGCGGAGTATTCAGTGAACGGTCAGGTGTTATTAATATCGGGCTCGAAGGTCTCATGGTTATGGGCGCATTTGTTGGTATTGTGTTTAATCTTGCCTTTGCCGATGTATTCGGAGGCTGGACACCTTGGGTATCGATTATTGTCGCCGCGATTGTATCAGCAATATTTTCACTTATTCACGCAGTCGCTGCCGTCTCATTCCGTGCTGATCAAGTCGTCAGTGGTGTAGCGATTAACTTTTTGGCGCTTGGGTTAGGTGTTTTCCTGACAAAGCAATGGTATGGAAAAGGACAAACCGACATGGTTTCTCAGCAATTTTTCACCCAGGATATTCCGTTGCTTTCAAAGATTCCGATAATCGGGGAGATATTTTTCCAGGGTATTTATTTAAGCTCTTATTTAGCCATCGTTTTAGCCTTTGTTGCGTGGTATGTCCTCTATAAAACACCATTTGGCCTCAGACTTCGGTCTGTTGGGGAACACCCGATGGCTGCTGATACGAACGGTGTAAGTGTATATAAAATGCGCTACATTGCTGTTATTTTATCCGGAGCTCTCGGTGGTCTTGGCGGATCGGTATTTGCTTTAACAATCGCTTTGAATTTTTCTCACGCCACAATTGTTGGTCAAGGATTTATGTCTCTGGCAGCAGTCATTTTTGGAAAATGGCATCCGCTTGGGGCAATGGGAGCCGCACTGTTTTTTGGTTTTGCGCAGAGTTTGAGTGTCATCAGCGGTGGTGTGCCGTTGCTTGAAGATGTACCGCAAGTATTCCTGCTGATAGCCCCTTATGTCTTAACAATCCTGGCTTTGGCAGGGTTCATTGGTCGTGCTGAAGCACCAAGAGCTAATGGTGAACCGTATATAAAAGGCACACGTTAATGTGACATTTTTAAAATCAACCTGAGTTGTTTGAAGAAAAGCAGCTCAGGTTTTTGCTATAATATAACGCAGATGATCCACACTAAATAAGGCACGGATTAGTGCGGCTTATATAAGGGAGGATTCTGAAGTGAAAGAGATTTACGAAAAAACAGTGAATAAAAATGGGGCAAACTTTCATTTTATACCAACCAAAAAATTTAAAACAATTGCCATTACGGCTAAGTTTAAAGCGCCATTGTCACGTGATACGATCACACAGCGGGCCTTAATCCGCATGTATTGCAACAGGGGACACAATCCTATCCGGATCGCATTGCCCTTCAGCAAAAGCTGGATAGTTTATACGGGGCCCTCTTGTCAATGAACGGAACTAAGAAAGGCAACAATCATATAATGACAATTCGTCTTGAGACGGCCAACCAGAAATTTATCTCCAATGAAGCTGCCATTATGGATGAGGCGATCACTCTATTTAATGAAGTTATTTTTAATCCCAAACGCGAACATGGTATTTTTCCTCAATCGATTGTTGACAGAGAAAAAGAAACGCTTAAACAAAAAATTAATGGCGTTGCCGATGATAAAATGCGATTGGCCAATATGCGGATTCTTGATGAGATGTGCAAGGATGAACGCTATAAATTGCACATCCAGGGTTACGAAGAAGACTTGGAAACCATCACACCTGACGATTTGTATGCCTGTTACCAGTCAATGCTCGAAGAAGACGAACTGGATATTTATGTCTCAGGCGATATAGACCCTGACAAGATTGAAGATAAACTTTCAGCCGTTTTTACCCGAAAAGATGTTAATAATCGACTGCCGCACGAGGAAGAACCAGTGGATCAGCATAAAGAAGTACGTACAATCATTGAAAAACAGGACGTGCAGCAGGCGAAACTGCATTTTGGGTACCGGACACATATATCTTTTCAGAATGACGATTATTTTGCGTTACATGTTTTTAACGGATTATTTGGCGGATTCCCCAGTTCCAAATTGTTTATCAATGTCAGAGAAAAAAACAGCCTTGCTTATTATGCGGCTTCAAGATTTGAAAGTCACAAAGGTTTATTGTTTGTTTTTAGCGGTATTGCCCCAAATGATTATGAGCAGGCGCGGGAGATTATTGAAGAGCAGATGCAAGCAATGAAAAATGGTGATTTTACCGAGAATGAACTGGCTGATACGAAACAATTAATCATCAATCAGCTGCTTGAGACTATGGACAGTGCAAGAGGGATGGTAGAACTCATGTATCAGCAGGTGGTGGGATGTGCAGAACGGCCTCCCGAAAAGCTGATTGAAGGTATTAAATCTGTCAGTAAGGAAGACGTCATTAGAGTGGCAGAAAAACTTGAGTTAGATACGGTTTATTTACTGACAAGGGGGGATATGGATGAATAAATACACTTATGACCATATTGGAGAAGAAATTTATAAGGAAAAATTAAATAACGGGCTTTCTGTTTATTTACTCCCTAAACCGCAAATGGCAAAAACATACGGATTGTTTACGACTGATTATGGATCAATCGATCAGACATTTGTCCCGATCGATGGCACAGATCAAACTACGGTCCCAGAGGGCGTGGCGCATTTTCTTGAACATAAAATGTTTGAAAAAGAAGATCGCGATGTATTCTCCGATTTCAGCAAGCAGGGAGCATCGGCTAACGCCTACACTTCCTTTACCAAAACAGCTTATTTATTTGCGAGCACGAATCATATCGAAGAAAACATTGAAACATTGCTCGATTTTGTTCAAAATCCGTATTTCACAGAACAATCCGTTGAAAAAGAAAAAGGCATTATCGCACAGGAAATTGAAATGTATAATGATCAACCGGATTGGCGGGCATTCACCGGCACATTGAGAGCCATGTTTCATTATCACCCGGTCAGGATTGATATACCGGGAACCGTCGACTCCATTTATACGATTACAAAAGATGATTTATATACGTGCTACAATACGTTTTATCACCCTGAAAATATGTCATTGTTTATTGCGGGTAATTTTAACCTCAGGCATATATTGAATCTGATCGAACAGAATCAGGTATCCAAAGGCTTTGCTGAAATGACGGAGATTGAACGGTCATATCCACAGGAACCTGATTCGGTTTTTGAAAAAGAAATGACGATAAATATGCCTGTATCAATTCCGAAATGTACAATCGGCATTAAAGAGTCATCTTCCGAACTCACCGGGGAAGATTTTTTGAAAAAGGATTTGCTTCAGAGTATGGTTGCAGATTTTTATTTCTCAAAAGGCGGGCAATTTTATCAGCAGCTATATGATGAACAGCTGATCGATGGAAGCTTTTATTTTGATACGACCTTGGAGAAAAATTTTGGCTTCACATTGATTGGCGGGAATACAAATGTACCGGAAGAGTTCGCAGCTAAAGTCCGGGAATTGTTGCAGTCGACTAAACAGACTGCATTTACGGTTGAAGAAATCGAACGGATGAAGAAAAAGAAAATCGGACAATTATTAAGGTCAATGAATTCGCTCGAGTTCATGGCGAGTCAGTTTATTCACTACGATATCGCCGGTGTTGATTTCTTCACGATTATACCTTTTATTCAGTCCTTAACACGTGATGATTTCAACACATTTGTTCGAAACTGGATTGACGATGAACGTATAGCAGAATGCAAAATCGTAAGCGGGTAGGGGTTTCAATGAGAAAAAATGTACTGATTATTGGTGCGAGCGGCGGCATTGGTTCAGCTGTTGCCAAACAGCTTGCCGGAGAAAGCTATCAGTTGATTTTGCATTATAATCAAAATAAACAAGCAATGTATGCAAACCGCGATAAATTACACGAGGAATCAATATTGATGGAGGTTCAGGCGGATTTGAGTCAAGATGATGGCATTAATCGTCTAATCAGCCAGATTGTATTTCCTGTTGATGCGATTATTTTTGCTGGCGGCACAGCACATTACGGGCTATTTCAGGATACTGAGGAAACCCAGATGGATATGATGCTGACACTTCATGTGAAGGCGCCGTGGCTAATAACGCAACAATTATTGCCATCAATGATTCAGCGGAAACAAGGGAGAATCATTTTGATCACCTCCGTATGGGGAGAAACCGGCGCGGCGAATGAAGTCGTTTATTCTTCGGTGAAAGGCGCGCAAAACAGCTTTGTGAAAGCCCTGGCAAAGGAGTCGGCCGCCTCCGGTATAGCTGTGAACGCTGTCAGTCCGGGATTTATTGACACAAAGATGAATCAAGGGCTGCTTCAAGAGGAAAAGGAAAAAATCATTTCTGATATTCCGGCTAACAGACCCGGCACGCCAGAGGATGTTGCGCATACTGTCGCTTTTCTGATGAGTGAACACGCCGATTATATTCATGGTGAAATAATACATGTCAGCGGTGGATGGCGCTCATAAATGGCATGCATAAATAACCCTATATAACAGAAACTATCCATGAAAAAAATTTGAGGGAGGCAGTTGAAATGTCCGTTCTTG
This sequence comes from Lentibacillus amyloliquefaciens, assembly GCF_001307805.1. Classification (GTDB taxonomy): domain Bacteria; phylum Bacillota; class Bacilli; order Bacillales; family Amphibacillaceae; genus Lentibacillus; species Lentibacillus amyloliquefaciens. The sequence goes on from NZ_CP013862.1 coordinate 537,593, forward strand.
ATAATTTTGACTCATGGAAAGCTTTTTTGGCTGACAGACTTCAACAGGCTGAGAGCCAGGGAATGGGACAAAAGACCATTTCCAACATGGCATACGAAGTTGGAGACTATCTGGCGTCCAATACAAGTGCCAAAAATAGTGAAGAGGCTGTTTTACAGGAAATATGGAATGCCGGATCTGACGAGGAAAGACATGCACTGGCAAGTGCAATGGTGAAACTCGTACAAAATCAGGGAAATTCATGAGTTAACCATAGAATAAAGAAGCTGTCCAACGACGCAGCTTCTTTATTTTTTATGGTTTATTGCATTAATCTCTTTTTTTCGTATGTAAAATACTTTATTATAGTAATATGAAGTGTTGATTCACATCACAGCATGCATATAAAAGGGGTTTACTATGGAGAAGACAGAATGGTACCTTGAATATGAGATACAGTACAATCGACCGGGGTTATTGGGTGATATTTCTTCTATATTGGGAATGCTCTCCATTAACATCATTTCGATTAACGGTGTGGCAAAATCAAGAAGAGGTATGCTGCTGCTCGCCAAACAAGAAGAACAAATACTGCGATTGAAATCAATTATGCAAACGATGGACACAATAAAAATTACAAAAGTGCGAAAATCGAAACTCCGTGATAAACTTGCAGTCAGGCATGGCCAATATATCCAGAGTGAAGGTGATGACCGCAAAACTTTCCGGTTTGTCCGGAATGAATTGGGAATATTAGTGGACTTTATGGCTGAACTTTATAAAAAGGAAGGTCATAAACTGATCGGCATACGGGGGATGCCGCGTGTCGGAAAAACTGAATCTATTGTAGCGGCCAGCGTCTGTGCCAATAAAAGATGGTTGTTTGTATCGAGCACCTTGCTTAAGCAGACGATCAGAAATGAACTGATTAAAGGTGAATACAGCAAGGATAACTTATATATCATTGATGGGATGGTCTCAGCACGGCAATCTAATGAAAAACATTGGCAGCTTATACGGGAGATAATGCAGCTTCCGTCCGTCAAAGTTGTTGAACATCCTGATGCGTTTGTCCAAACAACCGATTATAAATTGGATGACTTTGACTATATCATTGAACTTCGAACAGACGAAAATGAAGAAATTACATATGAACCGGTTAATCAATTTGCTCAGGAAGATGGTTTTTCGATGTTTGATTTTTAGCAGACAGGAAATGGTATATAATCCCTGCCTGTATAAGTACAGCAAGACTTATGCCGTACAAGGACGGTGATAAGCCAAGTTTTCTAAATGGACGGTGTTATGCATGGGGATTGGTGAAAGACTAAAAGAAGCAAGGTTAGAGCAAGATTTGTCTTTGGAAAGTTTACAGGAAACAACAAAGATACAGAAACGATATCTCGAAGCAATTGAACAGGAAAATTTTAAAATATTGCCGGGGAATTTCTATGCCCGTGCGTTTATTAAAGAATATGCCTCAGCAGTGGGTCTGGATCCTAATGAAATACTCGAGGAATATAAAGAAGATTTGCCGCAATCAGAAGACAATAGTGCAGCACCATATTCACATATTCAACGGTCACGCAAAGATGAAAGACCAAGTAAAACGTCATCGGTATTTTCGATAATCCCAACTGTTATAGTGGCGTTGCTGGTGGTAGGTATCATTTTTGTCATATGGTTTTTTTATCAGGGGACAATGACTGAAGATAGTACAGAACCTGTGGAAACACAAGATGATAATGAAGTGATCAGGGATTCGGATAATGGCAGCCAGGAAGAGGAGCAAACAGACGATGGCACAGGTGAGGGTGAAGGAAGCACCTCCCAGTCAGAGAATAGTGATGAACAGAGTGATGCGTCTGACTCAGAAGAACCGGCACCTGAGTTCGTTGTGGATGAAGAAGGGACAGGAAGTTCGCCCGAATCGACAGTGACACTTGAGAACGCGAGTGACAATCCTTCTGCGACAATCGAAGTGACGGGTGAATCCTGGCTGGAAGTTGAAAATGACGCTGGCGAAAGTTTGCATTCAGGTATGGTCACTGCTGAAAATTCACCGGTTGAAGTGGATTTATCCGAAACGGACAGGGTATGGTTCAGTGTTGGGAATGCGCCGGCATTGGATATAACGATTGACGATGTCTCGTTAGAATATCCTGTTAATCCTGAAGAAGAAGTGTTTCAAAAAATTTGGGTTAACATTAACCAAACTGAGGAATAACCGATTAAAAGAAAGTTATTTACAGCAGCCCTTCCTAATCCAGGGAAGGGTTTTATATGCAGGAGGGAAAAGCTGTGAACGTACCAAACAAGATCACACTATCGCGAATTCTATTAATCCCGATTTTTATCATTTTGCTTTCTGTTCCGTTCAATTGGGGCGAATGGCATATTGGTGAAAGGGTGTTACCTTTTTCTCACCTTGCTGCCGCCTTGTTGTTTATTATTGCAGCAGCAACTGATTGGATTGACGGGTTTTATGCAAGAAAATATAACCTGGTTACAAATTTGGGGAAATTTCTCGATCCGCTGGCAGATAAACTGCTTGTGGCAGCAGCACTCATTTTACTTGTAGAGCAAGGAGCAGCTCCTGGATGGATAGCCATTATCATCATCAGCAGAGAACTTGCTGTAACAGGGCTTCGGCTTGTTGCCGCGGGTGAGGGAGTTGTGCTTGCAGCTGGAAGTATGGGGAAATTAAAAACAGCCACCCAAATGATTGCGATTGCGTTATTACTGCTTCATAACTTCCCATTTTCCTTTATTGGTATTCCGTTTGGGCTAATTATGCTGTATGCGGCTTTAATCTTTACGATTCTGTCCGGTTATGACTATTTCGCAAAAAACTGGCATGTAATGAGGGATTCAAAATAATGAAAAATATGAGCGCTGAAATTGTTGCAGTTGGTACAGAGCTGTTATTGGGACAAATTGCGAATACAAATGCCCAATGGATTTCTGATGAATTGGCTTCAATTGGGGTGAATGTCCATCATCATTCCGTTGTCGGTGATAATCTTGAGCGTGTTGAAAATCAATTTCGTGTATCCGGCGAACGCTCTGATATCATTATCATCACGGGAGGGCTGGGTCCGACAGAAGATGATTTGACCCGTGAAGCCTTTCAGAAAATAACAAACATGGAAATCATTGAAGATGAACGATCCATGAACAAAATTGAATCATTCTTTGAAACGCGCGAAATGGAAATGACGCCAAATAACAAAAAACAGGCCCGTGTGTTTGCCGGTTCCGATGTTATTAAAAATCAGACCGGAATGGCACCAGGAATGATTGTTTCAAATGAGGGGAAGACTTGGATATTTTTACCCGGGGTGCCGCGGGAAATGAAACGAATGATGACTGACAGTGTGCTGCCCCGCTTAAAAAATCAGAGTGGAGGCGGCAGTGTCATAAAATCGGTTATGCTCCGTTTTATAGGGATTGGCGAATCCACTCTTGAACACGAGTTGAGTGATTTGATCAAGCGACAAACCAATCCGACGATAGCTCCATTGGCACAAAGTGAAGGTGTTGCAATCAGACTGACTGCCAAAGCTGATTCTGACAATGAAGCAGCTGCAGTCATTAACCGTACAAAACAAGAAATTCTTAAAAGAACAGGCACTTATTATTACGGTGATGATGACAGGTCATTGGCTGAAGAGGTTTCTGCCTTGCTGAAAAAAAACAATTTAACAATTGGAGCTGCTGAGAGCTTAACGGGGGGCCAATTCACGGATAGGCTCATCTCAATTCCGGGCGCTTCAAATGTCTGCTGTGGCGGAATTATCTGCTATGATGCTCAAGTAAAAGAAAAGGTGCTGCATGTTTCATCAGACATCATTAATCAAGAAGGGACTGTCAGTAAAGCGTGTGCCGATGCAATGGCTGAAAATGTTCGATTATTGCTGGATGCAGACATCGGAATCAGTTTTACGGGAGTGGCAGGACCTGATACATCAGAAGGCCATTCACCAGGCACAGTCTTTATTGCTGTATATGATCAATCAGGAAAACAGCTGACAGAAAAATTTAATTTTCATGGTGATCGCCAGGCGATTCGAAAACGGACAGTTTTAAAGGGTTATGAACTTTTATTTAAATTGTTAAAATGAATTTATTGATGGATTAAAGCACGGAGAATTTAATATTCTTGTCTCGTTATGTGTTAAAACCCTTTTTTTGATTTAAAAGGTGCCTGAAAATACGGGAACATTTATTCGTTTTTTTCCTTGGCAAATCTTTTAAAAAAGAGTATGATGAAACTAGCTCATTTATTATAGGGAGGTAAACGCGTTGTCAGATAGAAAACAAGCTTTAGATATGGCGTTGAAACAAATTGAAAAACAGTTCGGTAAAGGTTCTATTATGAAACTGGGTGAACAGGAAGGTCAAAAGATTGCATCAATTCCAAGCGGCTCGCTCGCCTTAGATGTAGCTTTAGGAATTGGCGGTTATCCAAGAGGGCGCGTTGTGGAAATTTACGGTCCGGAATCCTCCGGTAAAACAACGGTTGCACTGCATGCTATTGCAGAAGCTCAGCAGCAGGGCGGACAAGCTGCTTTTATCGATGCTGAACATGCGCTTGATCCGACATATGCGAGAGCCTTGGGTGTTGATATTGAAGAATTACTTTTATCACAGCCTGATACCGGTGAACAGGCTCTGGAAATAGCTGAAGCACTGGTTCGAAGTGGTGCTGTTGATATTATTGTAGTGGATTCAGTAGCAGCCCTGGTTCCTAAAGCAGAAATTGAAGGCGAAATGGGAGATGCGCATGTTGGGCTGCAGGCACGTTTGATGTCTCAGGCTCTCAGAAAACTATCCGGCGCCATCAACAAGTCTAAAACGACTGCTATTTTCATTAACCAGATCAGAGAGAAAGTCGGCGTGATGTTCGGAAATCCGGAAACGACTCCGGGCGGTCGGGCTCTTAAATTCTATTCCTCTGTCAGGCTGGAAGTACGGCGTGCTGAAACGCTTAAACAAGGAAATGAAATGGTTGGTAATAAAACAAGATTAAAAGTTGTTAAAAACAAAGTTGCACCGCCTTTCAGGCAAGCAGAGGTTGATATCATGTACGGTGAAGGGATTTCCAAAGTAGGTGAAATTCTCGATATCGGATCAGATCTTGATATCGTCCAAAAAAGCGGTGCATGGTATTCGTATAACGGAGAGAGGCTTGGACAAGGGCGGGAAAACGCCAAACAGTTCCTCAAAGAAAATGAAACTATCAGGCTCGAAGTACAACAAGCTGTGCGCGGGCATTATAATCTGGATGAGACACCTGAAGAAGAAACAGAAGAAGAAGATGCCAATAAGGGCAGCCTTGATGCGTAATTGCTTCTATAATCCTTTACCGGTCACCCGGTAAAGGATTTTTAGTTTAAGCCCTTTTCGCAATCTTTGTAGCAAGTGTATTTACGCAGTTTAGCATCCTGTTCTGGCTTCGCGAAAGAAAATCGCTTGTATACTTAATGTTATTCAGAAAGGACTATTACGATTTCTTGACATTGGTTAGTGGTAACAGTAAAATTAAATTGTATAATTTTCTATTATATTATACGATAAGTTATTTATTAGTTGCATGTTCAAAAAGTCGGAGAGGGGCTGACCTGACTGGTTCAAAGCCTATCGGCGGTTAGATGAAGATTTGCTGGCCGGTGTTTTATATTTGCCGGATTTTTTGAACAACCTCTATTATCGAACACTGTACATGCCGACAATAATGAATCACTTGTACAATTTTATAGCAATAGGAGGTGAAATCATGGATAATCCCTTAATCATCTCCATTTTGCTTGCCGTAATCCTGATCGTCGGTATTGTTGTTGGTTATCTGATTCGTAAATCTATTGGAGAAGCTAAAATAACCAGTGCGGAAAATTTAGCTAAACAAATAGTGGATGAAGCACATCGGAATGCAGATGCTGCCAAAAAGGAAGCACTTCTTGAGGCGAAAGACGAAAACCATAATCTTCGCCAGCAGACTGAAGATGACTTACGCGAACGGCGATTGGAAGTTCAAAAACAGGAAAATCGCCTGATGCAAAAAGAAGAAAATCTGGACAGGGAAAGCGAAACACTTAATCAGCGGGAAACTACGCTGGAAGGAAGGGAAGAATCTCTTACAGAAAAACAACAACAAATTGAAGAAATGGAAAGCAAAGTGGAAGCGATGCTTAATGAGCAGCAAACAGAGCTTGAGCGGATTTCCGGATATACGACCGAGCAGGCAAAACAGGTTATTTTAGAACGGGTCGAGCAAGAGGTCAATCACGAATCAGCATTAATGATTAAAGAAGCTGAAAATCGAGCTAAGGAAGAAGCTGATAAGAAGGCTAAAAGCATTCTTTCACTAGCCCTGCAGCGTTGTGCTGCAGACCACGTTGCGGAAACAACCGTGTCCGTTGTCAATCTGCCAAATGATGAAATGAAGGGACGCATCATTGGTCGTGAAGGACGTAACATACGGACATTGGAAACATTGACTGGTATTGACTTAATTATTGATGATACACCAGAGGCAGTCGTGTTGTCAGGGTTTGATCCCATCCGCCGTGAAATTGCTCGTATAGCTCTTGAAAAACTGGTGCAAGACGGAAGAATCCATCCCGCACGGATTGAAGAAATGGTTGATAAATCCAGACGCGATGTTGACGAATATATTCGTGAAGTGGGAGAGGAAACGACGTTCGATGTTGGAATACACGGACTCCATCCGGACCTGGTTAAAATTCTCGGCCGCTTAAAATACCGGACAAGCTATGGTCAGAATGTGCTGAACCATTCAACTGAGGTGGCGTATCTTTCAGGACTGCTTGCTGCAGAATTAGGCGAAGATGAAACACTGGCGAAAAGAGCCGGCTTGCTTCATGATATTGGAAAAGCAGTAGATCATGAGGTAGAGGGAAGCCATGTTGAAATTGGCAAAGAACTTGGAGTCAAGTACAAAGAACATGAGGTTGTCATCAATTCGATTGCATCTCACCACGGTGATGAAGAAGCAACTTCTATCATATCAGTACTGGTTGCAGCAGCCGATGCACTGTCAGCTGCCAGACCTGGTGCAAGAAGCGAAACATTGGAAAACTATATTAAACGTCTCGAGCGACTGGAAGAGATTTCAGAGTCGTATTCCGGTGTAGAGAAGTCATTTGCTATTCAGGCCGGACGGGAAATAAGAATTATGGTTAAACCTGATGAGATTAATGATATTGACTCTGTTCGAATTGCGCGTGATATTCGCAAACAAATCGAAGGTGAACTACAATATCCGGGACATATAAAAGTTACTGTTATTCGCGAAACACGGGCAGTAGAATATGCAAAATAAGCAAAAAAGCGGCTGTGAAGCCGCTTTTTCGCTTTACAGAGGCATGTGATTATGTAACACTATCAATACTTCAATAGATACGAGGGTGAAAAGAATGAAAATTTTATTTATTGGTGATGTAACAGGCTCTCCGGGCCGAGATATGGTTCGGACGTATTTGCCAAAGCTGAAAGAAAAATATCATCCCAACATGACCATCATTAACGGTGAAAATGCAGCCGCCGGCAAAGGCATTAATAAAAAGATATATAAACAATTTCTTGAGTGGGGCGCCAATGTGATCACGATGGGGAACCATACATGGGACAAAAAAGAAATATTTGAGTTTATTGATGAGGCGAATAATTTGGTGCGTCCTGCAAATTTTCCGGAAGGGACACCGGGAAAAGGTATTGTATTTATTAATCTAAACGGAACGGAAGTAGCAGTGATAAATGTACAAGGGCGTACGTTTCTTCCTGCTATTGATGATCCTTTCCGCAAAATGGATGAATTGGTTGAAACAGCCAGAAAGCGTACAAATATCATTTTTGTTGATGTTCACGCTGAAACGACCAGTGAAAAGCAGGCAATGGGCTGGTATTTGGATGGAAAAGTAAGTGCGGTAGCGGGGACACATACACATACGCAAACGGCTGATGAGCGAATTTTGCCTAAAGGAACAGCTTATATAACTGATGCCGGTATGACGGGCCCATATGATGCGATATTAGGTGTGGAAAAAGAAGCTGTTATGAAAAAATTTCTGACAAGCCTGCCTGTACGTTTTGAAATAGATGAAACGGGTAGAACACAAATGAATGGGGTATTAGTAACAGTTGATGACCATACAGGAAGCGCTCGCAAAATTGAGCGTATATTAATTAATGATGATCATCCCTTTATGGACTGAGTCGTCTTTTAAGTAAACATTTCAGCCGTTATTTTGTTGATTATTTGAATGTTTAGAATTATTAGTGCATAATAAGGTAATAAGCTGACATCTCCAAGAATATAGTAGCATTAGAACTACAATAGTAATTTAAGGAGGTACTAGTAGTGGAAGTATTAAAAGTCTCAGCAAAATCAAACCCAAATTCAGTAGCAGGTGCACTTGCAAACGTTTTACGGGAAAGAGGCTCAGCGGAAATACAGGCTATCGGTGCCGGTGCTTTGAATCAGTCCGTTAAGGCAGTCGCAATTGCCAGGGGGTTTGTCGCACCAAGCGGAGTGGATTTAATTTGTATACCGGCTTTCACCGATATTATGATTGAAGAAGAAGAACGGACAGCTATTAAATTGATTATTGAACCGAGATAATTATGTCATTTTCAGTGTTGTGCATTCGCGCAGCACTTTTTTTGTGTTGTTTAATTCGCTTCCAGCATTTATAATGTAATAATGTATGGGTATATCAATTACTAATTTTTCATTTTACAATAGATAAGAAAGGAGTCCGGCTATGAACGAACAACAACGAAAACAGCAATCACAAATAAGACAGACCGATAATCCCACGGACATAAAATCCGATGCGGCTAATATTGAACGGTTGAAAAATACATCCAGTGACGATTTGATCACTAAATATTTTGAAACGACATATGAACCGCCAAATCTGAGTAAAGCCAGAAAACGCGGTCGTGACGATGTGGAAGTTCATTATGATTTTGGCATCCCGGAAGATATGGAGAATATCGGTGAAGGCAAAAAATTCATGATACGTACATATGGTTGCCAGATGAACGAACATGATACAGAAGTAATGGCAGGAATCCTGTCCGAGATGGGATATGAATCAACAGATGATAAAGAAGAAGCGGACATTATTTTATTGAACACATGTGCAATCCGGGAAAACGCCGAAAACAAAGTGTTTGGTGAAATTGGCCATTTGAAAGCGTTGAAAAGGGAAAATCCGGATTTGATTCTTGGTGTATGCGGCTGTATGTCACAGGAAGAAAAAGTCGTCAACCGAATTATGAAAAAACACCCGCAAGTTGATTTGATTTTCGGGACGCATAACATTCACCGTCTGCCGCACCTTGTGAAAGAAGCTATGTTCGGTAAAGAAAAAGTTGTTGAAGTATGGTCCAAGGAAGGCGATATTATTGAGAACCTTCCAAAGGCACGAAAAGGCAAAATCAAAGCATGGGTCAATATTATGTATGGCTGCGATAAATTCTGTACGTACTGTATTGTACCAATGACCCGCGGGAAAGAACGAAGCCGCCTTCCGGAAGACATTATCCAGGAAGTGCGTCACTTGACAGCACAGGGGTACAAAGAGATTACACTGCTTGGCCAGAATGTCAATGCTTATGGCAAAGACTTTGAAGACTCCGATTATAGCCTCGGTGACTTAATGGATGATTTGCATATGATTGATATTCCGAGAATCCGCTTTACAACATCGCACCCGCGGGATTTTGATGACCGCCTGATTGAAGTGCTTGCCCAGGGAGGCAACTTGCTTGATCATATCCATCTGCCCGTCCAGTCAGGCAGCAGTGAGGTTCTTAAGAAAATGAACCGCAGATATACGCGGGAAGAGTATTTGGAACTCGTTAGAAAAATCCGGGAAGCTATGCCTAACGCTACACTGACAACTGATATTATTGTCGGCTTCCCAAATGAAACTGAAGAACAGTTTGAAGAAACGATGTCACTGGTGGAAGAAGTTGGTTTTGAAGCGGCATTTACCTTTATCTATTCACCACGTGAAGGAACACCTGCAGCACGAAAACAGGATGATGTACCTGAAGAAGTGAAAAAACAGCGTCTCTATCGCTTGAATGAGCTTGTCAACAAACAGTCCGCCGAATCAATGAAACAATATAAGGATAAAGTTGTGCAAGTTCTTGTTGAAGGTGAAAGCAAAAAAGATCCGGATGTGCTGGCTGGCTATACAGAACGCAATAAATTGGTTAACTTTAAAGGACCACAATCGTCCGTTGGTAAAATTGTCGATGTTCACATAACGGAAACCAGAACATGGTCATTAAACGGTGTTATGGCAGAAACTGCAGCTGAGGTGAAATAATATGGCAGACTACACACGTCAAGAAATACTTGATGAAGCCAAAAAATTGGCTAACATGCTTGCAAATACAGAAGAAATTGATCGTTTCAAACAAGTTGAAGCCAAAATTAATGATAATAAAAAAGTACAGCAATTAATCCGGAAAATAAAAACATTGCAGAAACAGGCTGTTAACTTTCAGGCGTATGGAAAAACAGAGGCTCTTAAAAATGTAGAAGAAGAAATTGACCGTTTGCACGCCGAAGTTGATGCAATTCCAATTGTACAGGAATTTAAGGAAACACAGGGAGTCGTAAACGACGTGCTTCAGCTAGTATCCGGAACGATATCCCGGGAAGTAACAAACGACGTGATTACTTCAACCGGCGGTGATCTCCTCTCAGGGGAAACCGGAACGAAGCATGAAAACAATTCATCGAATCAACAATAATGATTAATGCCGGATGGGATTGTTCCTGTCCGGCTTTTTCATGCCTGATTATCTTCGCCCCCTCATATTAAATTCATTATGCACCTTAGGTATTTGTCTTGCATAAACTGACTATGAGAAAAAGGAGGTAGCGAAGATATGTCATTTCTAGATCACGAATATAGAGAAATTATTACGAAAGCAGTATGCGGAAAAGGCAAGAAATTTACGCAGGCAACGCACCATGTCGCAGCATCACATAGACCTTCCAGTATACTCGGCTGCTGGGTGATTAATCATTTATATAATGCTAAGAAAAAATCAGAGGACACTGTTGAAATCCATGGCAGCTACGACATTAATATCTGGTATTCTTATAACGATAATACCAAAACAGATGTTGTTACTGAGCGTGTGACCTATACCGATTATGTCCCGCTGTCTGTTAAAGACGATAAAAGCATCAATGATGATTACGATGTTATAGCTAAGGTCGTTCAGCAGCCAAATTGTCTGGAATGTGAAATCTCCGGCCATGGAAATAAAATTGCCGTCGATGTTGAACGTGAATTTGTTGTGCAAATTATCGGTGAAACAAAAGTAGCGGTAAGAGTAGATCCAAAAGGCTATATGTCAGATGACGATGATGACTGGGGCTTTGATATTACCGATGATGAGCTGAACGATGTGAAACCGGACTTTGTTAACAGCAAGGATAAGGATTAAAAACTTACGAGAGGTTACTCTCTCGTAAGTTTTTTTGATAATTGATTTAATCTGTCTATTCGTTGATATTCGTTTAAATATGCTATAATGAAACAACATATCGTATGTTTTTTGGAGGATTAATAATGGTTAAATACACACCGATGATGGAGCAATATTTGAAAATTAAAGCCGACCAGAAAGATGCTTTTTTATTTTTCCGGCTTGGTGATTTTTATGAAATGTTTTATGATGATGCCATCCAGGCAGCTCGTGAATTGGAAATTACCCTGACGAAACGTGATGGCGGCCAAGAAGATTCGGTACCTATGTGTGGTGTGCCATACCATTCCGCAAACAATTATATAAAAAAACTGGTCGAAAAAGGTTATAAAATTGCTATCTGTGAGCAGATGGAAGATCCAAAAGATGCTAAAGGTGTTGTGAAACGGGAAGTTGTACAATTAATAACGCCTGGAACTGTCATGGAAACAAACATGCTCAACGAACGTGATCATAACTATATTGCAAGTCTTTCTCATTTCGATGATGGCTCTTATGTGATTGTTTATAATGATCTTTCAATTGGGGAAAGCAATGTTGCGCTCATTTCTGATGGATGGGATGCGGTGCTTCATGAATTGTATAACCAGCCCATTAAAGAGATGGTTGTGTCACCTGATCTGCCTGAAACATTGCAAAACACCTTACGTGATAAACTGAATATAACATTGTCATTCCACGATGACGAAACTTTTCAAGCAAAATACCGGGATCTGTGTGAAAACTTAAATGATAAGCGGTTTGTTCAAGCTTTCAGCAGATTACTTAATTACTTGCAAAACACCCAGAAACGCTCGCTTGATCATTTGCAGCCGGCAAACGTGATTGACTTGGATTATTTTCTATCATTGGATATGTACTCTAAACGAAATCTGGAACTCACAGAAACCATTATGAAAAAAGGCAAGCACGGCAGTTTGTTATGGGTGCTTGATCAGACTGTAACGGCAATGGGTACGCGGATGTTGAAAAAATGGATTGACCGCCCTCTGCTAAAGAAAGAAGAAATTGAAGAACGGTTTGATATTGTCGAAGGTTTCTTGCACGGTTTTATGGAACGTGAAGAGCTGTGGGAGGCTTTGAAATCAGTCTATGACCTGGAAAGGCTTGCCGGCCGGGTCGCTTTTGGCAATGTCAATGCACGCGATCTGATACAGCTGAAACAATCGCTGGAACAGATTCCTGAGCTTAAGCGAATTTTAAAGCAATTTGACCAGCCAAGAATTCAGGAATTAAGTCGCAATCTGACGTTTCCGGAAGAACTTGTCAATTTGCTTGATTCCAGTCTCCGGAATGATCCGCCTGTATCAATCAGAGAAGGTGCGCTTATCAAGGATGGCTATCATGAAAAGCTTGATACATACCGTGAGGCTTCCAGAAATGGTAAACAGTGGATTGCCGAATTGGAACAGAAAGAGAAGCAAGCGACAAATATCAAATCGCTAAAAATAGGTTTCAATCGGGTTTTTGGCTATTATATTGAAGTGACGAAAGCTAACTTGCATTTGCTTCCGGAAGACAGGTATCAACGCAAACAGACACTCACAAATGCTGAGCGGTTTATAACCCCTGAACTAAAAGAAAAAGAACAGCTGATTCTGGAAGCGGAAGAACAGAGTATTGATTTGGAATATCATCTGTTCCTGGAGATCCGTGAACAGGTAAAAAAATGCATTCCGCAGATACAATACTTGGCAGAATTAGTAAGTCAAATAGATGTGCTGCAAAGTTTTGCATCAGTAAGTGAGGCCAACCAGTATATACGCCCGCGTTTTTCAAATGAAAGGTTAGAAATTAAAAATGGCCGTCATCCGGTGATTGAGAAAGTTATGAAAAATGATGCTTTTGTTCCGAATGATATTTCTCTGGACCAGGAGACGAATATTTTGCTGATTACCGGACCGAACATGTCCGGAAAAAGCACTTATATGCGCCAGCTTGCTTTGACAGCTATCATGGCACAAATTGGCTGCTTCGTTCCTAGTGAAAAAGCGGAGATGCTTTTGTTCGATCAAATATTCACACGCATTGGTGCTGCTGATGATCTTGTATCAGGCCAGAGTACGTTTATGGTTGAGATGCTTGAGGCGAATCATGCCCTCGCCAATGCCACTGAAAACAGCTTAATTCTGCTTGATGAAATTGGACGTGGAACAAGTACGTATGATGGGATGGCACTCGCCCAGGCGATTGTGGAACAGATTCATGATCACATTCATGCTAAAACGATATTTTCGACCCATTATCATGAATTGACAGCTTTGGAGGATTCTTTGGACCGGTTGAAAAATATTCATGTCAGGGCTGAGGAATATGACGGGAAAGTTGTTTTCCTTCATCAGGTAAAAGAAGGGGCAGCTGATCAAAGTTATGGCATTCATGTTGCCAAATTAGCCGACCTCCCCATATCACTGATTGACCGTGCCAGTTCAATTTTGGAACATTTGGAAAAGAAAGACCGGTCGACCATTGAAGATGCCGGTCAACTATCGTTTTTTGCAGAGGGTCGGCCGCAGATAAAAGAGAAGAAAGCACCGGCTGCACAATCTGAACATAAGCTGATCAAGGATTTGAAAACTATTAATCTGTTTGAGATGACACCGATGGATGCCATGAATGAATTATACCGGCTGCAAAAGCAGGCTAAAGAGTAATTGGGAAAGGACTGTTTTCATGGGAATCTTTCAAATGCCAGATGGACTTGCCAACAAAATAGCTGCGGGAGAAGTTGTTGAACGCCCGGCTTCCGTTGTTAAGGAACTGATAGAAAACAGTATTGATGCAGGCAGTACATGGATAAAAATGGAAGTTGAAGAAGCGGGATTAAAGCGAATAAAAGTGACTGATAATGGCCATGGCATGCCTGAAGATGATGCCGAACGCGCCTTTTTGCGCCATGCCACAAGCAAAATCCAAAACGAGACTGATTTATTCCGTGTGAATACATTGGGATTCCGTGGAGAAGCACTGGCAAGTATCGCAGCTGTAAGCAGATTGACAGTTAAAACATCCTTGGGAGAAAGTGCAGGCACATATTTGACCATTGAAGGCGGTGACGTAACTGCCCGGGAAAAAAGTGATGCACGACAAGGCACTGAAATCATTGTTGAAGATTTATTTTTCAACACACCGGCGCGTTTAAAATATATGAAAACGATCCACACTGAGCTGGGGCATATCACGGATCTCTTAAACCGTCTCGCTTTATCTCATCCGGAAATTCGGTTTGAGGCAATTCATAACGGCAAATCTCTGTTCAAGACGGCCGGAACCGGTGATCTGCTTCAAGTTATCAGTCAGGTTTATGGTATGAGTGTCGCAAGAAAAATGCTGCAGGTTAAGCATGAAACGCTGGATTTTTCCATTGAAGGGTATATCGCGAAACCAGAAGTCACAAGAGCTTCACGAAATTATATTTCGACGATTGTGAATGGAAGGTTTATAAAAAGTATGCAGTTGGCACAAGCCATAAACAGAGGTTACCATACACTATTGCCGATAGGTCGCTCTCCCATCGTTGTTTTAAAAATAGACATGGATCCTATATTAGTTGATGTGAATGTTCATCCAACCAAGCTGGAAGTTCGTTTCAGCAAGGATAAAGCATTATTTGAGGCAATTGAAAATACTATCCGTGACGCATTTAAACGAACGTCTCTGATACCTGAGATGGAACAGAAATATTCTGGCAAAAAAAATGAAAGTGTTCAGGGCAACCTGCAGTTTGGCGAAGCAGAGCAAAAGTCATCCACACGGATGGACCATACGCCACAAGTGCACCTGACACAGGTAAATGAAAACACCCCTGATATCGGCCATAATGGGCTATCTCCGGAGTCTGATCAGAAAAGGAGCAGAGATTACCCGATACAACAAACTGAGAACCCGGCTTATGACTCATTTGAAATGCCGGTAACTGATTACGATTCACAAACTGAAATCGAAAATCCGGGGGAACGTGTGCCTGTCATGTATCCGATTGGTCAGCTTCAAGGGACCTACATTTTAGCGCAGAATGAAAATGGCTTTTATATGGTTGATCAACATGCAGCACAAGAAAGGATAAAATTTGAACGATTCAGGAAAAAACTGGGCCAGACAGAAAATGAGCTGCAGGAGTTATTGATCCCATTAACATTTGATTTTTCCAAACAGGAATCGATTTTTATTGATCATCATGGTCAGGAGCTTGAAAAAGTTGGTCTGTTTTTTGAACCATTCGGCAATCAGACGTATATCATCCGCTCTCATCCGAACTGGTTTCCGAAAGGCTTTGAAGAAGAAGTAATCAGGGAAATGATTGAACAAATCATGAAGGATGAAAAAGTTGATGTCGAAAGAATCAGAGAAGATGCGGCTGCCCTCATGTCATGCAAACGGTCAATAAAAGCCAACCATCATTTGAATAACGATGATATGTTCACGTTGCTGCAAGCCCTGCGGAAATGCTCCGATCCTTTCACATGTCCGCACGGGCGTCCGGTTATCGTTCACTTTTCTTCCTATGAATTGGAAAAGATGTTTAAGCGGGTCATGTAATTAATTAAGCGCCGAAACCCTAATACGAAAGGGGATAGGCGCGTTTTTTAATCAGTATGACCACAATATGACCACAATCCTTGCTAAATGTCATTTTTGAAGGCATCTTCAAATCGGTTTGCTGAATCTTTTTGCATATTTGGGGTTACATGACTATATTTATCCATGGTCGTTTGGATATTGGTATGACCAAGACGCTCTGACACTATTTTTGGATGCTCACCCAGTTTCAGCATAATTGTTGCGTGTGTATGTCTTAAGTCATGAAATCGGATTCGCTTTGTTCCGGCCTTTTTGACATCGTATAGAAATAGCTTATGCACTGTATTTGGATTTAATGGTGATCCTGCAGAAGGGCTAATAATAAAATGAGAATCACTTAAATGGCTTCCGGTCAATAACATATTCTCCTTTTGATATGTCTGGTATTTCTGAAGTTCACTTAAAACCTCATCTGAAATGGATATAGACCGGATGGAATGCAATGTTTTAGGTTCGTGAGTAACAGTGCCTTTACCCGGAACATAATATAATGATCTTGATATGCTTATTGTACTATTTTTAAAATTAACATCAGACCATTTTAACCCAAGTAGTTCACCGCGTCTCATGCCGGTAAAAATGGCTAAAAAATAGAGCATGTATTTATGCCGCTTGGCATTTTCTTTAGTATAATCTAGAAAGGCTTTACACTCATCAACACTCCATGTGTCCATTTGTTTCCGCTTCCGAGATGGGGGAGAAACTTTTAATACTGGATTATTCTTAATGTACCCCCACGTTACGGCAGCATCTAATGAGTGTTTCATTATAGTGTGTAGATAGTTTATATATTCTGGAGTAATACCTTCTTCTGATAACTCATTATAATATTTGAGAAGCATTGGTGGTTTTATTTCTTTGATTCGGATAAATCCAAACTTTGGAATTATCCTTGAATATATGGCACTGGTATATCCTTTGTAGGTAGACTGCCTAACGTTTTGTTTTGCATAAACCTCAAGCCATTCGGTCAAAAAGTCGTTTAAAGTTATTTTATTTTCTTCGATGTATTCATCAGTGTCTAACTCCTGAATAATTTTAGTGGCCGCCAATTCAGCTTCTTTTGATGTGTTGAAGCCTCTTCTCGTAATTTGTTTTCTTTTTCCAGTTGAAGGATCTATTCCTCTGTCAATCGTAAATGCCCATGTATATCCTTTTTTATTTTTTGCCTTTACTTTTCGATAGTATGCCATAACTTACGCCTCCAAAAAATATATATCTTCAAGTATAAATCAACCTACTGTAGTAAATATTTTTGAAATTACCATTGGCTAATATCTTCTTTATATTTTATCTGAGCAATTATGTCTTGAATTTCATCATCGGTAGCACCATTCTTTTTAAATTCTTCAATAAGTTCTTTGAAATCGGGTTGCTCATAAAAGGGCAAATCACCGTATATATCAATTTCACCAGGGCTATAATCTTCTGTAGATTCATTGCCTTTTAAAAGTTCCTCAAAAAATAGCTCTCCGGTTATCTGTCTTTCATAGTGCAAGAGACGTTCATCCGCAAAGTCATGAGTAACGCCAAATCTTTCAGCAATCAAGTTTACAGCCTGATTTCGGTACTTAGGCATACTGAGTTCTAAAAGCATAAATGTTGGTACTGTGAAGTGCAGCGCAAAATTTCTTGCTTTAGCTTCTTGCATATGGCGAAAATCCTCCGGCATACCTAATTGGACACCAACATGTTGTAGCACATGACCTAATTCGTGTGTAAAAACTTCACGCTGCTTGCATTTATTTTGAAGGGGATCAATGAAAATGATCCCATCCGCTGATAGCGGTATCTTTTGATAACAGATGCTGATACCTAATCTTGTAGCAATGTCTTCTATCGAATGTTTAGGTTCCTTAATCCCAATTCTCCAGTATAGTTTTTGAATGGAATCTTCTAATGGAGTAGTGATGTACTTCAAACTATCCCCCCTTCATGGATTAGAACGTATGTTCTGTTTAATTGTATTATAAATGGTGTACAAATAGATGTACACCATTTACATAATTTTTTATGAATTCACCCGATTATCTTTACAGATTAATCTGTAGTAAGCAGGGCGTTTAATATTTCCATGTTATTAATATCTTGTATATTTAAAAAGCACATCAGTGTCATATGGTGTGCGTTCATGAGTGATATTATTGCTTATCCTCTTTCTTTTTACGTTGCCTAGCCTTATATAGCGTATATTCAAGGTGATGTCTAATGTCTTCAACATCCTCTGGGCTAAGGTTTTTCAAATCATCTATATTGTGGAAGAATAAATCCTCGATCTCAAGGTCTTCAACAATTTCCTTAATAGCAGCTAGAGAGTCGAAGTCATCGTAACCTTTTTTTTGATCGCTATCTCCTAATAGAAAAGGGCGGGAAACTCCAAAGAAATCTGCAATTTGTTGCAGAGTATCATAATCAGGCTTTCGCTCATTTCTCTCGTACATTCCGATTGAACTTTTACTCATATTTAATTTTTCGGCTAACTCTTCTTGTTTTAAACCCATCTCACGACGAAGTTCTCTGATGCGCGGACCGACTATCTTTTTCATCATCATCACCTATTTAGATTTTAACACAAATCGTGTTAATAAATATCATAATTCACAAAATGTGTTTAATGTGTTTACAAACTACAAAACGTGTCCTATAATGGATTCACCAGGACACAAAAAGTGGTTTAAAGGGAGGTGCACTGATGAATAAAAAAATTATTGCAAAACGATTAAAAGACTTCCGTGGCGGCAAAAACCGGGAAAATGTAGCTGAATTGCTAGGAATAAGTATTTCGGCTTTACAAATGTATGAGACTGCACAACGTATTCCACAAGATGATATAAAATTAAAAATCGCAAAACTATATGGAGTGTCAGTTCAAGAAATATTTTTTAGTGAACAGGAATACAATATGTGTCCTAAGTAATATCTGGGAGGTAATCTAATGTTTCAATTTCAAATAGACGAAAACACCATGGACCAAATCGCTGATAATATTGCAACTCAGGCATTTGAAAAATTCAGCAAAAAAATTGATGGCTATATGAACTTGCCAGTTGTGCTTAACCGAGAGCAACTCAAGGACGTTCTAGATATTAAGAACAATAAGGTATCGGAGCTATTAAACAGGGAAGATTTCCCTGTGTTGCGTGATACCGGTCGTCCCAAAATCCCATCGAAGCAGCTTCTTGTTTGGATTGACCAGAATACTGAATGGGTCGGAGTAAACACAGGTCAAAATTCTATATTCAAAGTCGGTTGATTCTAACATACTACGATTCTAGTTTGTATAAATTTAATAAATTACTATAAAAGAGGAGATTTTGAAGATGAAAGTTGGAAACTCATTAAAAGAATTAAGGGGGAGGAAAGGCCTATCACAAGAAAATATGGCCAAAGACATCTTTATCAGTCAGCAGCTTTACTCAGGTTTAGAATCTAACAAAACCAGTATGAGTGAAGATTTGGTTAGGGACAGCGTTCATAATTACAATGATGCCAAATACGGCTTTGAAATAGCACGTCAGACAGCAAGGGATTACATAACTCCCATTGCAGACAGTGGAAAGGCAATAGAATGGCATCGGTTAGCTTTGGCAGAGTTTTTTATTAACGAATCTGCAGAGGCCATTGAATATTTTAAAAAAGTAAGTCTGGTTAAATCACCAGAATTTGTTGATGATACTGAACTGACTCAGGTTAAGGAAGGTGTTAAAGAATTACTGGATGTGCAACTAATTGTCAATTCATTATTATCTTGTCTCGAGCAAGAATACAACATTTCGATTCAGGTTTGTATGAAAAGTCGAATGCCAACATGGCGAGATAAGGAGTGGATTAGATGATTACAAAAAGGGGAGAGGATAATGCAAGATCTGAAATGGATTAAATTAGATATATCGATGTTTGAAGATGAAAAAATAAAACTGATAGAGCAGATGCCAGAGGCAGATACTATTTTGGTTATTTGGGTGAAATTACTGGCACAAGCAGGCAAAACCAATGCAAATGGCTATATTTATCTAAATGAAAATATTCCATACACGGAAGAAATGCTTGCTACGATATTTGATAGGCCAGTAAATACTGTACGGCTTGCATTAAAGACTTTACGTGAATTTGGCATGATTCACATTGACGAAGATTCCTTTATTCACATTGCAAATTGGGAAAAACACCAAAATGTTGAAGGGATGGATAGAGTGAAGCAGCAGAATAAATTAAGAAAGCAAAGGCAAAGGGAGCGTGAGAAGGCTAAACAAATTGAACAAAAACCCAAAAATGTGACGTCACGTGACAATCACGCAACAGAACAAGAACAAGAGAGAAGAAAGAAGAAAGAAGACAAAGAACAAGAACAACAACAGACGTCAGCAATCCTTCAATTTTGGGATGGTAACGGATTCGGGTTGAATAATATTCAGGGAAAAAACCAGTTGTTGTCGTGGTTGGACGATTCATCATTTAAGCAACCTGAAAAAATGATACTCAAGGCTATGGAGATAGCATGTGCCAATAATAAAAGACAGTTGAATTACATTGAGGGGATTCTCCGAAACTGGGAAAACCAATCGCTATTGACACTGGAAGAAATCGAGGACAGCAAAAAAGAACATAAGAAACAAGCTGCTGCGAATGATGGTTATAATTATGGATTTTAGGGGGCTTCCTGATGGAAAGTGTTAAACAGCATATAAAGAGTCCAGAACAAAAACGACTTCAAACGTTTATGTGTGATGGTTGCCATCAGCATGTGTCGCAAACATTATTGATCATCCCTTCAGGACCACGTGAAGGGGAGCAAGTCATAGCAAATTACGGATGCAGATGTGAAGATATCAAACTGGCAAAGGCAGCTGAACAAAAATATATTCAGCTCAAACATCGTAAGCTGATGGCCAGCTTTAATTATTATTCGCTGATAAATGACTCGCTGAAAGAAGCAACATTCGATAACTTTGATTCACTCGACAGCAACTTAAAGCGGGCTAAAGAAAAGGCATTGGCGTATAGCCATTCATTTGATCGCAAACAGAATCTTTTATTGACAGGCGATTATGGAACAGGCAAAAGTCATCTTTCGGTTTCGATAACGAAAGCGTTGATGAAAAGAGACTATGAATGCTTGTTTCTCTCACTTCCAAAACTGCTTACTAAAATTAAGGGGACCTATAATACAAAAGGCGTCACAGAAGATGAGCTGCTAAACGTTATTCAACGTGTGGACTTATTAGTGCTGGACGATATTGGGGCGGAACAACAAACAGAATGGTCTACGTCTAAACTTTTCGAGATACTGGATGATCGCTCAGGTAAAGCAACCGTTTATACGACCAATTTAAGCAGTGATGACCTTAAAGAACGGGTCAATGAACGGAATTTCTCAAGAATGATGGACAATACAAACGTTATCGTTATGAATGGTTCAGATTACAGAAGGAGGAATTTTTGAGATGTGGAATGGTATGAAAAGCGTGATGGTGTTTGACCCGAAGGATAGCCAAGTGGAGACTGACAGGAAATGGCGGGAATGGATGCAACATAAAAGCTCCGTTGGTGACAAATATGTACCAACGGCAGCTGAAACAAGAAAATACCTTAATGAACTGGAAAACAGAAAACAACGATACGCCTAAATATCAAACTTTCTGATGTCCATTAAGATATCTTCAATTATACCATGGTTAGCTCATATGTGAAATCGTCAAATAAATAGCCTAATCGAGGAGGGCTAAGATGCAAGTCATTAACAAACGTGATGAAGGAAAGACCGTGATTGAAGCTGGATATTCTGAAGCCCATCTTATTTCCGAGGCATTAACTATGTATCGTTTATGGTTGGAGACGTTGCATGGAAGGAACAGCGAGGAAGAAATGCTGATAGGGGCGTTAAGGCATACAATCATGAATCCAACGGTGGAACGTGTAACGAAATGGAAGGAAAATCACGATGAGTGACTACACAATCCAGCAATTAAACGTTTATGAATACCTGGGAAAAGCGTGTGATCCTTTATTTAATGCGATTTGCCATATGCGACAAGGTTCTTCTAAGTATATTCCAGAAATTAAAGTGACGCTCATAAAAAATCGACATGGCCTGTACGAAATGGCCTCTGAATCTAACCATGAATGCTATTCAAATAAAGAAGATTTATATGAGTGTGTCAGTGAGATTTTAAATTATAGCTCATTAAGGGGGATTTAATCGTGTCTCAAATTGTTCAAGCATACATGAAACAGGAATGGGATTATTATGATATGAACCTGGCTAAAGCTTTAGAAGCTGTCGAACAAGATGATTTGGAACATGCCTCAATTTATTTTCAACGAATAGCATGGGTGATGCATACATTGGCTAAGCATCATCCTGCTAATTGAAGAAAGCCGGGGTTGAAATCAATATCTAAGATGTCAGAAAGGGTGAATCGCTTTATGCAGTTCAGCTCGGATGTTGAGAACATGTTCACGCAAGAGGAAATTGAAGACATTTTAAAGGATGAACAGAATTTCTATATTGAACATGCGGAAAAAAACTGGCTAAACCGGTATTTTAAAGTTAAAGCCATGGCAAACGAAACACAAGTACCGAGCATTGTTTCTTCCATATCGGATATGCCACATGGATCCAGCAATTTCAAAAAGAGCAAGACTGAAATGTATGCCATAAAAGCAATACAAGTATCAGAATGGTTGGAAATGCTGCATTCAGCCATTCAATCTTTAAGTTCAATTGAACAAGAGTTGATTGAATTAAAGTATTTGCGAAAACGAAATGATGGATCAAGGTATAGTGATGAAATTATTTATCCCCAACTATATATTGGAAGAAAAAAATACTACAAAATGAAAAGAGAAGCATTAGATATATTGGGGCGCAAACTGTATGGGGTTTTTTCTGAAAGAGGACAATCTTAATGATTACTTTTGTTCATACAGTTAAGAAAACGCTATTCGCTATGCTGCTTATATTTTTGTTTATTGCTTTTTCAGTTTTCTGTGGTATTGTGTTTTTGTCTCTTTTTCAGTGGTTTATGCACACTGACTTTTATTTAAACATTGTCAACTCACCTGAATTTTGGTTGTGGGTGTTAGGAATTCCATTTGTCATTCTCCTTCTTATTTTTTGCACAAGGATTTAACATGAGCCAACTGATCAACAAATTTGATTTGATCCATGATAATTCAATTTTAGAAATAAATTTAAAATGAAGTTGCGAAGATTTTCCCCTTTGAGATATGATTATCTTAAGGGGTTTTTCTATGGAAAAAACTCTGATGGACTATTCAATTAACGGGCCAGATTGTTGAACAAGGTTCTTGATTGTAACCGTCAAGTAGTTTTGAACACTTTTTGCTCATTAATTTTGAACACTTTTCGCCGGAAACAAAGACTCTCGATATTTTATTCTATGGCTTTCCCCCTCAAAGTGAATAATCTCCGAGCGATGGAGGAGGCGATCTAAGATCGCCGTGGTGATTCCCTGATCTCCAAGTAATCCTCCCCATGCTTCTGGGCCTTTATTAGATGTCAGTATGATAGAACTTCGTTCATACAGATGATTAATAAGGTGAAAAAACAAATTGGCTTCGTTTTGATCCATAGCCATATACATAAGATCGTCTATTATGACGAGATCGGCCTCTCTAATGCGTTTCATTTTAAGCTGTGATTTCCGTAGGAATTCTTCCGTTTTTAATAGAGGTACTAGTTCTCCCATGGATATAAACGATACACGCTGACCTTTATAGATGGCTTCTAATCCTAATCCTATTGCTATATGTGTTTTTCCCACCCCTGGTGGCCCTAAAAATATGAGATTAAATGACTCTTCAAGCCAATTTAGTTCCTGTAGCTGCCTTAATTGTCGCTCACTAAGCGATGGCAGTTCTTGAATGTCAAAGTCATCTAGCGTTTTTTGATAAGGAAACTTTGCCCACTTCAGATGTTTTTCTATTGTTTTTTCTTCACGTCGTTTTTCTTCATACGTAAGTAATTCACGTAGAAATTCTTGATAGGTCCATGAATGGGTTTCTGCTTTCCTTAAAAAACTTGGTAATGCTTTTGATGTCTCTGACAGTCTTAAATTCTTAAGCTGCTGTTGTAAATTTTCCACTGAGTATTCCAACCTATACCCCTCCTAAAATCTTAAGATAGTCGTCCAGTTCTCTTAACGATGCTCTTTCTTGGTAATGAATGGTGGACGTCTCTATAGTCGGAATATCAGATAGTAGAGCTCTATTTTCATACTCTTTCTTTTTTGAGAGATGTTTTACGACGTCATGAAAGTCATTGGCGCTCCATAAAGCTTGTTCAATACAAATATTCAAAGCTGGTTGAATAAACGGCTGGAAATCCTTAGCTGCCCGTTGTACAATTTGCAGCTGATCTCGTATATACCTGGGATATCGCTCATAAATTGCTTCCAGGAATAATTGTATTTTATCCTGATCATCAAAAGAAGCTTTTACGGTATCCATATAGGCTTTAATGCCTTTTGATCTATCCCTGAAATGATTGTTGTTCTTGACCAGTTGCCCTTTTCCTAAGGAAAGGGGATGAGTCGCTATCGGTGCACCTCCAGGTGTCTTTTCAATAATAAGCTTGTTTTCTGCAGTTCTAAGATAAACAGTATTATCACCATGAGGTTGATACGTTCCAAGTGGAACGGAATAACGGTTCGATTGATATTTAATAATGTTGTCCTTATGCACAGTCCTTGTTATACTTAACCTATGGTTACTCTCGAAAGAGAGTGGAGAAGAGACTTTTCGTAAGTGTGGCTTTTCTAGGGCAAACACTTCGACAGGTCTCTTTTTTATTGTATTGTGCACTTGATAATTACCTTTTCTTTTAAGCCATGCCAGACATTGCTCATTCCAGGTCTCTATTTGGTGGAAGATACGATTCTTGGCGAAGTTTTGTTTAATGAATTTCACCACATTTTCAACCTTCCCTTTAGATTCAGGGTCTGCTGCTCTACATAAATAAACGGAAAATCCTCTCTGTTGTTTATAAGACTGAAACGCTTCTGTGTATATAATATCGCCTCCATTTTCACTTACCGTCATTAATTTATCCTGGTCATATACAATTTCCTCAGGCATACCGTCATAATACTCAAATGCATTTTCATGGCTGCGTAAAACATCATGCGTCGTAAAAGGGCGATCCTGCCACTCAGAATATTTGTAACGAGAGTGGGATAGGACAAAGGCAACGACGTATAGCTTCTTCCATTTCCCCTCAAACGTCGGGACTTTTATTTCTCCAAAATCAACTTGTAGTTGTTGACCTTTCGGTAATTCCTCCAATGCCTCATAACGACGGAACGTAAAGGTTTTGGGTATGTGATGTTTTTCGCGCAGTTCTCTGACGTAAGTTCGGACGGTACTATCACCTACATCCGTAAAAGAACAACGTTCTTCTAACCAATCCGAAATCTGTGAAGCTGATAAATCCGGGTGTTCTTTTAACCACCCCAGGATATGGTCCTGGTAAGGATCCAGTTTTCGCTTTCTTGTTCTCAACACATCCACCCACCTACAAGCTTCTTCAAAGTCTTTTTCTAAATACTCATAAACAGTCGTTCTCGATAAGTTGCACTTTCTAGCGATGGCTGAAATTTTAAAACCCTGTCTTTTTAATTGATGCACTTGCACTATCACTTCTAATTTAAACACCTTCTCGTTCCCCCATAACTTCAGTTATTTTATACTTAGTTTAACTGAAATTGGGATTATTTTGGGGCAGAAAGTGTTCAATTCTATCGAGCAAAAACTGTCCATTTTAGTTTAGCAGTTACATGATCTAAAGGGGGGTTGTAATTTTGCATAAGAAAAAAGCAAAGAATATATTGGGCGTGTTGTCAATATTAACTGTGTTAATAAATATCATTTTTTTCTTTATAGTAAGAGGTCCTGATATAAATTTTATTTCGGTAATAATCGTGTTTACAATACTTTCTATGCTTGGAATTATTTTTGCTATAATATCTAAAAAAATGTGGTTTGTTATAATAGGAATTCTGTTGAATAGCGCAGTGTTAGTATTTGCTTATTTTCTTTTACTCGGAGCAGTAGGAATTAGCGAACCATAAGAAATTATTCAAAAAGCGGGCGCACTTGCGGAATAAAGTACAGCGTCCAAATTGCCATTGTAGGGCGCTTTTCCCTAATAAGGGTTAGCGCCACAATCGCATAGCATATAAGGGCCAGTTTGTGAAATACTTCTTCAAAGAAAAATAGGAGGGGGATTTTATGGCACGTTGTACTAACTGTAATTACAAGTGGAAAGTTAAAGAGATTTTGTCGCTCGGATTTTCAAAGAATGGGAAGAATTGTCCTAATTGTGGTCATAGACAATACATTTCGATTGGAACACAAAAATTATTTACACTAGGGTATTTAAGTCTTATATTTGTTCCCTTTCTGCTTTTTCGTATTAAATTAAGTGATAAGGATGAACGACTTTTTGAATAATATCGATTGCATAAGTATTCCAGAAAAAGGCGCAGTTGTTGAAGAAGCACTGTGCCTGAATCGGGCATATTGTTCGGAGAATGCACTCTTCTCAGATTGACTGAGGTGAATAAATGTTAAAACATATTTTATTTTTCTTATCAATGTTAGTTTTTTCATTGATACTGAATCTCACACTTTCTTTTTATGATCAGGATATATTGGAAATAATAGGTCTCTCATTCGCTGCCACATTTTTTAATTGGTTTTTTAATTTGCCAACATCTAAAGAAAACAAATCGGTTGAAGACTGATCATTTTTTTAAAACAAACGGGCGCTTATCAGGAATAAAAATGCGTTCGTTATTCGTTCATTGAGACAAATTGCGTAATGAAATCCAAAGAAGGTGAACATTTATGATATGGTTGATTTTATTAATATTAATTCTTGGCATCTTTCTTGTCATCAAAAGTAAAACAAGAGGTTATAAGATTCTTGGCTATGTTTTAATAAGTTGCATATTAATTTTTACAGTAATTGTTATTTCAAATATGGGCGTGAAAACAGATGAAAACATTACTGAGGAACCATCAATAAATTCAGATAACTAAGTACATTTTTATTGATATATTCAGGGAGGGTTTGATCCTTTTTACACTATACTATAAAAGGGCGCGCTAATCGAATAGTGCGTCTTTCTGAAACGGGCTATATTGTTGAACAAGGATACAAAGGGGAGTATTGAATGTCAAAGTATTTCAAAGGGAAATTTTTGAGACTAAGAATTATTCTTACTGTTATACTCCTAAGCATAATAACACTATCTCTGTACGGATTAATTTCTAACACATTAAATTCATTTTTTATGGGAGTAGCTCTTATTGTATTTTTTATTGCGGAGAGTAATTTGAGAAAAAATGAACCACATTACTAATCAATCGGGCGCTTTCTTTGAAAAGAGCGCCCATTTTCATTGACTAAATAAGAAACAGTTTTTCGAATTAAAGAATTACGATAGAATAGGAAATAAGGACAATGAGAAAGGGGAGGCATACATGGTACCCATATCGATAGAAGCTTTTGTGAATAAGCATTGCAAAAATAATCCTGAAGAAAATCCTAATCAGTTAAGAAAGGATCTGAAACAGGCAGTTAAAGATAAGAAAAATGGAGAAACTTGTTTCAACTGTGGTCAGGAAATCTGGGCGATAGGCAGTGCGGTTGCTTACCAAAGCTGTTTTTCGTGTTTAACAGGGGAAGCAGATTCCTCAGAAGACTATGAAATCAACGAGGTGTGTTGGTCATAGATAAGATTTATTTTAGCGGATATTCATTAATCGGGCGCAGTTGTGGAATAAGCACTGTGCCTGAATAGAGCCATTTTGTTGCATAAGGTATACAGTGATAGGGTTACTTGAGGTGATTAATGTGAACTTAAAAAGGTTTCTACCAGCTACTTTATCAGGGTATCTTTTTACGATTTTGATGGTGTATCCTGTTTTTTGATTACTTTTCTTTAGGGTTAAGGACTTATCATTGGAGCCATTTTATTTGCAATTATCACAGCATCAGCATTATTAAGAAAACGTAAGCTAAGCTGGAGGGTGTTGGGAGCCAATTATAAACGCAAAAACGCTCAGAATGTGTCTGAGCGTTTTTGTTTGCTATTTATATTGTTGATTTGCAGGTGAAATTGAAACCAGTTAGTGCGTTTTTTACCTCGCTAATATCATTTTTCTCCCCTGGAACTAAACCCTTAATATAAAATGGGTGTTTTATTATTTTTGTAAAATTTACTACGATTGATGTATCAAAGACCCATTCTAAGTTTGCTATAAGTATTCTCGGTTGTTATATAACCTGAGTAATCGTGATATTTATAAAAAGCGTTACTACGCTTTATATATTTCCAAATATTTTCTCTATAACGATATTGATCTTCTATCCAATAAACCTTAGGTAACTGTAAGTTTATATAAGCGGTTGCTGCGGAAATAAGAGCACTAGAAGCTTTTCCGGCACCAAGGGCAGATGCAATTACACCAGCAAGAACGCCGACTGAAGCATAAACTTGGTCTAAGCTCATATGTCTAGTTCCGTAATATCTATACCTCGAACCGCCGCCAGGGTCTTGATAAGAGAAAGTGCCAACTTTCGGAGTCTCCGATTTAACTGTTTGCTCGTTGACAATTTTACCGGTTTTTTTGTCCTTAACTGTTATGGTTCCATTTTTGTTGGTAATCTTGTATTCTCTTTCACCATCAGAAGCAATATAGAAAGAATTGCCGTTTTTTGTTTTCGACTCCAAAATTTCCCCATTACTCAATTGGTATTTTTTGTAGTTTGTGGTTTCTTTTACAGTTTTAACTGTCACTTTGCTATTTTCTTGTTTACTCGCAGATGAGGCGTTAATCACCGATGTCGGGATTGTGCCAAGTATCAAAGTTACAATTAAAAATAATGAGAAAATGCGTCTCATTATTCCCCTCCTAGAAAATTTTTCTGAGTGAATTTTAACAAATGTTATTTTTTTCATCAAATTTAATCTTTTTTAGGGAACAGGAATGACAGGGCCAAAAAGACTAAGCCTATAGTGACACCTAATGGGTCATACCCGTGATAAACCAACTGAGACATTTTTTGGGTCACACCGGTAAAACTTAAAATCAGCTTTGAAATAAGTGTAAGCATTATAATACCGAAACCTATATATTGGAAAAGATCCCGTTTGTTTAATCTGTTTTTTTTCATACGGTCCCACTCCTTTTTCTATGAGATGAATATCGTAAACAATTATGTCATAATTACGTCGTTTATTCAGTGTTTTGTCGGAAAAATGGTATTTTTTAACTAATTTAATTTGTGAGTTTGGTAAATTGGTGCTAATTTCAAAAAATATATTTATTTTGATTTCATCTATTATATTATAAGCAAAAAGAGAATAGAATTTTCCTTATATTTTCTCTTTTTACTGTTTCGGCATTCATCGCCCACCTAAAACACTGATGCGTTTTTGAAAAGGGGGTCTTCTGCCGTCAAAAGATAAAAATAATAAAACCCCCAGAAGTTGTTTTTTTAAAACCCTTTTTGGAGGCTAACCAGTTTCTGAGTTTTTAGAAGGTGCGGATTCATTATGTTAGAATATTTGTATACAACAAACGGGCGCGGGAACGGAATAAGCGCCACCTTTTGCTTATAAGGGCCATTTAATGGCATAACAATTGCTACCAAGAACGTATTTAAGGGGTGGGGTATTGGAGAAAATTATTGGTACATATGCAGTAGATAATCAAACTATCGAATATTCAATCATAGGAAAAGAAGGTGTACCAGTTCTAGTCATGCATGGTGGTCATTCCAGTTGTTATGAGGAATTTGGATATTGTTCACTCATAGAGAATGGATTCAAAATCATTACACCGTCAAGGGCAGGGTATGGGAAAACTTCAAAGGAAATTGGAGAAAGTTTATCTAAGGCCTGCGATTACTATGTAGGGCTTTTAAATCATTTAGGCATTGAAAAAATACATCTTATTGCTGTTTCAGCTGGTGGACCAAGTGGTCTTTATTTTGCTTCTCATTACCCAGAAAAAGTCAAAACATTAACGTTACAAAGTGCTGTTACAAAAGAGTGGCACACGCCTAAAGACAAAATATATAAAATAGCACAGATTCTGTTTCGTCCTTCTATGGAAAGAATTACTTGGAAACTCATTTCAAGCATGAGCAATCTTTTCCCTGAGTTTATGTTTAAACAAATGACACCTTCGTTTAGTAAGCTTCCGTATAAACAAATAAAAGAAAAGATGGCAGACGAAGATGTTGATGAAATCAGACGGATGAACAATCGCCAACGGTCAGGGTACGGATTTTTAATTGATTTATCGCAAACAAAGGAGATCACTATAAAGGATTTGGAAGCTATATCTTGCCCCACCCTCATCCAACACAGCAAACATGATGAAGCAGTTCCATTGGAACATGCTTATTATGCACATCAGCAAATTTCAGATTCGAGGTTATGCTTACTTGATACATGGGGGCATCTTATATGGCTTGGTCAAGGGTCAAAGGAGGTAAATAAAAAACTTATAGAATTCCTGTTATATTATTCAAAACCATTCAAAAATACTTAACAGGATCTTCTGCAATCGGGCGCCATTCTTGAATAAAAGATTGGCGCCCGTGTCATATATAAGAGCCAGATTGTTGAATAATCACTTGATCTGAGACCTGTCATTTGGGCGTCTTAATAAATTCAGTGTAATAGTTTGAGTAGGATTTACAGTAATAGTTAAATCGTTTAAAATGTTAAGAAGTTGTAAACAAATTGTAATAAAAATCGAGGGGATAAACAATGTGTGGTTTTGTCGGTCAAATTAAAAATATTGCTTCAGATTTCTTTAGTGATTACAGGGACTGGAGAGAAGAGATACATCACCGAGGCCCTGATGACCAAGGAACCTATATAGATGAATACGTTCAGTTCGATTTTCACCGTTTAAGTATTCTCGATCTTAAACACGGCCATCAGCCGATGAGTGATAAAAGTGGTCGTTATATAATGGTTTTTAACGGAGAAATATATAATTTTATCGAGTTGAGAATGGAATTGGAAGAAGCAGGTGTAACTTTCGATACGGGGTCGGATACGGAAGTCCTCCTAGAGCTTTATGCTCTTGAAAAAGAAAGAGCCGTTCATCGGCTACGCGGGATGTTTGCCTTTGTAATTTGGGACAAGCAGGAGAAAAGATTGTTTTCGGCCAGGGATCATTTCAGTATTAAACCTCTATACTTCAATGAAACTGAAGAAGGGATGGCTTTTGCATCAGAAGAAAAAAGCCTGTTTCAACCAGGCACAAGAACGCTTGATTCTCATTCGCTGCAAAACTATTTCACTTTTCAATACGTACCGGGCGAACGATGTTTATTGGAGGGCATGCAACAGTTAAAGCCTGGCCATTATTTGATCAAAGAACCAGGAAAATCCCCGCTGACCTATGAATATCATCACTTACATTTTCAACCTGATTCGAGTAAATCATTTGAGGAATATGTTCAACAAACAAGAGATGTATTAGAAGACTCTGTTCAAAAGCATATGCGTAGTGACGTCCCTGTCGGTGCCTTCTTATCCGGAGGGATTGATTCAACCAGTATCGTGGCCCTGGCCAAGCAACATCATCCCAACATCCAAACATTCACCGTTGGATTTGAACGCGATGGCTATAGTGAAATCGACTTGGCACAAGTAACAGCGGATCAACTGGGTGTTGAAAATATTCATAAGGTGATCACACCGGAAGAAGTGATTCAAGAACTACCAAACATCATCTGGCATATGGACGATCCAGTGGCCGATCCTGCGGCAATCCCAAACTATTTTGTGTCCAAAGAAGCAAGTAAGTATGTGAAAGTGGTTTTGTCTGGAGAAGGTGCAGATGAGTTATTCGCCGGATATAATATTTATCGAGAACCTCTGGCGTTAAAGGGTTTTGATTATTTACCAGGTTTTTTAAAGCGAGCTCTCCATCATCTTGCTCGAATTTTCCCGGAAGGCATGAAAGGGAAAAGCTTCTTGCTACGTGGAACGACATCATTGTCTGAACGATATGTCGGCAATGCCAAGATTTTTGATGAACAAGAAAAGCAAGCGCTACTATTGGATTATAACAAAGATTTCGTGACGAGAGAGCACTGTATCAAGAAGTCGCTCACTGTGATCCAACCACCCAGATGCAATATATTGATCTTCACACATGGCTCCACGGGGATATTTTAACGATAGCCGATCGCATGACGATGGCACATTCTTTGGAATTACGTGTACCATTTCTGGATAAAGAAGTGTTTAAAGTAGCCAGCAAATTGCCAATGGATACGAAAATATCAAATGGAACAACTAAATATGTCCTCAGACAAGCTGTGAGAGATTTGATTCCGGAACCTGTAACGAACCGAAAAAAATTAGGGTTTCCTGTTCCCATTCGCCATTGGTTAAAAAATGAACTTTATGAATGGGCGACTCAGTTGATTAGAAATAGTCCAGTTGATGATATTTTCAACAAAAAGAAATATGGAAACTTCTTGATCACATGTACGGGGAAAGCATGATCATAGCCGTAAGATTTGGACGACGATACTTGTTTTTATGGTTTGGCATCATATGTATATGGAGCAGCCGTCAAGTGTACCAGGCTATGAAACATCTTTTGCAAAGAATCTTCCACGAAATCGAGAACAGAATCACTCCGTCCGTGTACCTGTACATGGATAATGTTCACTTTGGCAATGTCTTAAACAAACGGGCGCTTTTCCCTAATAAGAGGGGCGTCCTTTTTTCCGTATGAGGGTCAGATTGTGGAATAAACTAATTAGTATTCTGAAACTTTTTTATTTATTAATCGTACGGTTATAAAAAGTATTATTTAAATGGAGGCAGATATAATGCGCTTCAAAGGACCGGTATTAAAGTTCGTTGTATTAATTATTGCTATTATTGCTTTTATTGGCTGGGCTTTTTGGGCTGGGAATTTTAATAAAAAGCTTGTCTGAAAAGAGGAGAATCTTATGATTCGGTTTGGAGTTTTTTTGATACCAACGGCTATTACAATATTTATTTTGTCAAATGTAATATCCTTTTTTATAATTAATGTCAAAGTTAGTCTTATTCTTTTTATAAGTTCTATTGCGATTGGAGTTTTAGGTCTTCTTTTAATTTTTATTGGTGTGGTGAGAGACAGAATTAAAGAAAAAAGGGGGGAAGACCAAGATGATCTTAGTAAATACTGAAACTGTCCCAGGGTACGATATTACGGAAGTAAACGGAATGGTTCGAGGTAACATTGTTCAAGCAAAAAATATTGGGAAAGATCTTATTTCTGGTTTCAGAAATGTCGTGGGTGGAGAAATGAAAGAATATACAGAAATGCTGACGGAATCCAGACAAAAGGCTACACAGCAAATGGTTCAAGAAGCGGAAAAGTTAGGAGCCGATGCAGTAGTTAATGTTCGTTTTATGACATCACAGGTTGCCAGTGGAGCTGCAGAACTTTTGGTATATGGAACAGCAGTTAATATTCAAAAGAGATAAATCGATTGAATATTTTTCCTTATTAACAGCTAACACAATGGGTAATAATTAAGTTGTTTTATATTCCGTAATAGGGCGCTAATCAGGAGTAATTATTAGGCGCCTAAACTTAAACATTAGGGGGTTTACCGGTGCTTTCAGGACCTTTGTTAATGTCTCTTATACCAGGGGTTGTTATACTATTGGTTACGTGGTGGTTCAAGAAAATGAACTTTTCTTTATTTGTGCGAATAATACCGGGAGTCTTAACAGTTATAGCTGCAATTATTCTGTTTTACATTGGTTTTGTAAATATTAGAGGATTCGAAGGTGCCGCCTACGGAATTCTGGCTTTCTTTTTAGTTATTTTTGCAATTATTTCGTTTTTATTAGCCAAAAAAAAAGATGTTAAAGCAAGTTAAAGGTGATTTATAAAATTGTTAAACAAAAGGGCGCCATTCCGGAATAGAGAAAAGCGTCCAATTTACCATTGTAGAGCCATATTGCAAAATAAGGGAGAGGATAATATGGGGATATCAAGTTTTAGTATAATAGGTTCTGTGATCACAATTGTAGCCTTGATTTTAGTACTTTATTTATTGCGTAAGTTGGTACTTTTTATTAGAAAATGATTTCCATAATCGGGCGCAATTGTATAAAAGTCATAAGCCTTAATCAAGTACTTGTTATAGTTGATTTTTTATCCTCCATTGCTTATAATGGGAACAAACGTTCTTTGTAGGAGGGTTATAAATGAAGATTAAAGATGTAACTGCTAACTGTCAAAATGAAGTAAAAATGGTTAAAATATTTTCGCCTGATGAATCACCAAAGATAAAGGTTTATGATAGTGGATCAATACATTTTTTACACGAAGTCGGCAATAATAGACAGGTTCTCAGCATTTCCTGTAAGCGAGGACGCGTAACGGAAAAAGAATGGCTATTTGGTATTAGGGAAATAATGAAGTTGGAACTTGAAGGAGTTGAAATTGAAATTAAACCTAGCGGGGTCGTATTTATTCGTGAAAAAGATGAATCAACCCCCAGAACGGCAGACTGTTATCACTAAACATGAATCAGAAAATTTGTTAAATCGCCTTCCTCGGAGTATCCAAACTTTTCTAAGTGATTATAAAGTGAACCTTCAAGGTAACAACTAACAATATTAGGATTCGCAAAAAGAAACCTTCCAGAAATACGAAGGGCATTTTTGTGGCATAAATTATGGATGCTTAGAAACAACTTTATTGTCACTAACCTTGGTTATGATATTAAGGTTCGAATTAAATGCAGGCAACCACTTTTTGAAACAGCCGCATTTTTCAACTGGGGAATGCGGCTTCATACTTTTCAAAACAAATACCTTAATTGTCACTGATCATCATAATTGATATGTTACAATGTGTTTAACAATGGACTGGCTTCATATGAGGGGTGGCGCACTGATTCACCTTCTTTGGATACTTCCAAGAGGGGGGTGCTGCCTATGGACACAAACGTTTTAATGCTGATGGTTTCTTTCGGCATGTTAATAGCGTTTATCATGTCCGACCATAGAAAATAACCCCTCATATGCTTGGCAGGCGTAAGGGGTTTATTCTTTCTACTGCGCCGCCCCTCTTAATGGGGTTCGGTCTATTGTACCGTAGGCGTTGGAGCGTCTACGGTTTTTATTATTGTATGATCTTTCATGTATAGTATACCCGATTATTTCTAAAATGAAAAGAAATATTGATGTTCATTAGAGGTGATTTTATGGATGCTCAAATTAATAAACTTGTCCATCAGTTTATTTTACTTCCGCTTGCTATTAGAGTGTTACAACACGATAGAAAGAACTTTTCGGATTTTAAAATGCGTAATGTATATCAGGGCAAGATAGATTCATCCATTACGCAATTACAGCAAGATTTATCTTCCACTAAAAAGCTTATGTACACGCAATATCATATAGACGTAAAACAAATCGCACAATGTTCTTATAGATGGTCTAGCAGGCATGATACAGGTGTAATAACGTATACGCCTGGTGAGTTAAAAGAAATGACAAGGAAGGTTATAGAAGTTTATTTATATGGTCGTAAATCAACAGATTTTGAACGTCGAGATGAAGGATGGTAAAGCTCTGTATCACAAAAAGCTTTACTTTTTCTCGAATAACCTTGAACAAAATATCCTTTTTTCTTTCGCAATGCTCGCTTCAGCTTTAACTCTTGTTCCTTGCTACATTTCATTCATGGTATCTAATGGGAAGGTGAAGAGACTTTTGCCTGGATTAATGTGGTGATTTACAACATTTTTCAAAGTAAAAATGCGGCTTTACACTGCTAAAAATAAACGATTTTGATTGTATCTAACAATAACTTTACGTAAAAGGTAAACAAAATGGATACAAAATAGGGTACAAAAAAGATACAAAATGGGTGACAAAATTTCATAAAAACGGTGTTAAATTATTAGTATCAGGAAGTTTATAACTTCCCATTAACCCTTTTCTTT
Source organism: Lentibacillus amyloliquefaciens (assembly GCF_001307805.1). GTDB lineage: Bacteria > Bacillota > Bacilli > Bacillales > Amphibacillaceae > Lentibacillus > Lentibacillus amyloliquefaciens. The sequence goes on from NZ_CP013862.1 coordinate 573,723, forward strand.
AACGGAAAAGGGTTTTTATTTTGGTCAGATAAGGAGGTGTAAATTTTGTCTAATAATGAATTTGGAAAAGCAATGGATAAGAATCAGGACAAAGACGTTAAGCAGGACGATAAGACGACCACTAAAGATGCTGCTGAAACAACAAAGAAAGAATCATCATCAAAAAGAAATCGTAGGCCCGTAAAACCTGAAGGATTCAAGAAATTTGAAGCACTGGCAAAAGGCATTATCGAAGCTGACGGGTCTTCCTATTATGCGTGGCTTCATGAGCGACACCAAGACATCATCTTGAATTTTAATGTATCGAACCAGAAACAGATCACGAATGTTGCGAAGAAAGGAGAGTGAGATACATGCAGGACGCGATTCAAACCATACAAAATATCACAGATGGGATTAAGCCAATTGCACCAGTCTTAGCCGGACTGGTGCTGGTTGTCATTGGATTGTTGTGGACGTTTGCCAAAGATCCGCAGAAAAAAAAATGTACACGGGGTGGATGGTCAACGTTGCAATTGGCTTTGGCATTGTTTATTTGGCTGCCAGTCTTGTTTCTTGGCTAGGCGGCCGTGTTGTTGGATTTTAAGGAGGTGAAGCATTGTGAGTGCTGAATACAAATATTTTATAAGCTATCTTTATGAAGATGGCGGCGGCAATGTTGATATAACATTAGCGGAACCGATTCAATCGATAGATGATATTCGTGGTGTCGAAAAAGCAATCAGTGATGAATTTAATCTGGGCGATTCTGTCACTATCCAAAACTTCATACAGTTAAACCATTAATCAGACGGGCTTTCCAACGTATGGAAGCCTTTTTTTATTGAGGAGGTTGAACATGCCAGATACACAAGATTTTGAAACAGAATTGGCAAATAAGTACGCTGACTTTCTGTCGGCAAAGGAAAAGGAAATGCTGAATCCTGATCAAGAAGGACTCAAGTGGAAGCGACAGAAGCTGGAATCCCTGTATCAAGATACAGTTCTGAAATCGAAATATCCGAAGGAAAAGCTTCAAACAATCGAAGATGCGGTGCAAAAAGAACATGATGACGGGGTGAATCAATCAGAGCAGTTTAAGCAGGCTTATAAACAAAATGTGCTGGAAAAACTGCAGCCTACAAAGGAAGCAACCCATTTTAAGAATGCTTATAAGCAACAAGTGCTGGAAGCTTTAGCTAAACAACCGGATGAAAAGGAAGCGTCACCTGAAGATGTTCAAAAAAGAGAACAAGAGATGGCGGCATTTGAAGAAAAACATGGTTATGAGAAAGTCTATGAGCTCAAACGAGAGGTGTTGGATGACATAAAAGATATGGACTTAACGCCGGTACAAAAGGAGAAGTTAAGTCAGATTGAAAAGGATCTGGAAAACGAAAAGGAGATGAAACTTGGGAAGAAACAAAGCAAGACACATGAACAAGAAATGGACATGTAGGGCTTCCAATCAGGGAGTCCTTTTTTGGAGGTGATATGAATGAGAATGAAAGATAAACTGCTTGCCAATGTCAAAGTTTTTAAGCCGGCAAATAAGTCGTTTGAGGCCTTTGAAAAAAGATTTCATACCGTCATGGGCGATCAACTAGCCATGACGGATGACCAATTAAGACAAATCTATGATGGTTTTTCACCCTATATTGAAACGAGCATTTATGCCGAAATGGAAGATGTCCTGGCGGCGATACGAAACACCTATCACGCGCTTGTGAATTGGGTGACAGAAGGGCCGGCAAAAGCTTCTGAGAAACATGGGAACCAATCAGACAAGCACTCAGGTGTTCAAACATTGGGGAATCATAAGTCATTTTCGAAGCACAAACAATCGCATCATCCGGGTACGGAAGAACAGGAAAGCAAAGATCAACCATCCAGGCATGACGCTATTCAACGCTATATGAACGATGAGAAATCGTTCAATCAGTTTGTCACACATGTCATTACGAATTATCAATCGCTCCCCAAACAGAGGATTGGTGTATTAGTGTTCAAACATGAAGGCTATCAGCATCTCGAATTGAAGTTATTTGGCGAGTCCTTCATACAACAATACGGATTTAGAACAGCCTATCATCTTCATAACGACTTGATGCATGCATTTTACACGACTTTCGATGACTTATTAGCTAAGGGAACAGTCCTGAAATCAGATCAAGCTATTCAAGAACAAGTCCTTGCACCCGTGTTAGAGCAATTTAAAGCGAAAATAGATGCTAAAGCGGGTGAAAGCACATGAGCACGCTGAATCCCTATAAGAAACTCGTTTTTCAAAATATCGAAAATGCTCTGAGTGATTTGAATGCCGAAGATAAAGGCCGTTATTTTATCTGCAACTGCCCGGAATGCAACCAACATGAAGCCTTCATGTATAAAAATAACAAGCATTTTATCCAGTGCAACCGGGAAAACCAGTGCGGTTCACGTATGATGCTTGAATTTCATGAAAAAGGGAACATGTCAGCTTATGAGCAAAACATGGCAAAACACTATCCCAACCTGACGACAGACCAACGGCAGTCGTTAGATTGGTCAAACCGTGTGTTTTCATATGCGAAAAACTATTTTAAAAGTGAGGCATTAGATAATGGTTATCGCGGCCTGTCAAAACAGACAACACGTGGTTTTGCAGTTGACTTACAACATGAGGATATCGTCCAGCATGTTTTTCAAAAAGCCGAACCCTTATTGAACAAAGACTATTCCAATAATAGCTGGATGTGCAAACGCAATTTAATCTTCCCATTGTACGGTGAAGACAATACATTGGATCGCGTTTTACTCCGTTCCAGTATCGATGAAAACCTTGATCCCAAGGAAATACAGCTTATTGTCAATCCCTCCAAAGAAACGAGGGATTTTTTTATGGATATTCCGCAGGATGCTGAAAATGTGGTGGTGAGTGAATCCATCCTGGATGCTTTGTCCTTTCGTGAGGTCGATGAGAACGTTGGCATTATGGCCCTAACAGGTGCAACCAAAACAAGACAGGTCAAAGAATATCTGGCAGAGCACAAGGAACAGTTTGTAGATAAAAAGCTCTTAATTGCCATGGACGATGATCAGGCTGGCTGGAAGGCGACAAGAGATATCGTGAACACCATTGAAGGTGACGGTGTAGGCGACAATTGGGCAGTTTTTGACTACACTTCCGGAACGAAAGACGCCAATGAAAATTTGCAACAAAGCCGCAAAGCATTCACCAAAACGTATAACCAAATGGCAGCACATACGAAACAACATGAAAGGGTGATGGCCATTGAACACGAACCATAAGCCACTGACCGAACGCTTAAGCAACTGGCAGTTTATAGTGCCTTTCATACTGCTTATCGTCATAATGGGCTTCTTCCTTGCAAACTTTTTATTACACTTTTTCCAGCAAGTGCTGCATTTGATTGAGGGGTTTGCCAACAATCCGGAACAAGTCAACTTGAGCACATTCTCGGTTGATTGGGAGTGCGTGTTCATCTTTCAGAAAGAATGGCTTGAGTTTTATATAGGATTTTATATCCTTGTCGGAATCAGTCTTCTGAAACTCTTGTATAACATCAAAATGAATTACCAAACCATTAACCGTGGGCAACATGGCACGAATGAATTTGAATCCGTGAAGAACATGAAGAAACAATATCAGATTATCCCAGCATCCAAAACGGAATACGAGGGAAAAGGCGGCACGATTATTGGTGGATTGCAGGAAACGGGTAAACCATACCGGCTCCTGCTGGATGATGCCCCTGTTCATACCATGGTCATCGGGATTACACGTTCCGGTAAAGGTGAGACATTTGTTGTGCCAATGATTGATGTTCAAAGCAGGGCTAGTGAGCAACCCTCGATGGTGATCAATGATCCAAAAGGGGAACTGGCTGGTGCATCCTATGAGACGCTGAAAGAACGTGGTTATGCTGTCTATGTGTTTAATTTAATCGAGCATGCGATGAGTATGGGATTCAATCCTTTACAGTTGGTAATTGATTCATGGAAACAGGGCAGGGTGAGTGATGCTCAAAAATATGCTAACAGTGTGGCATTCAGTTTGTATCATAATCCAAACGCCAAAGATCCGTTTTGGTCAAACAGTGCGAAGTCACTTGTCACGGCCATTATTTTGGCATTAACCGAGGATATGGTGAAAATCGGCAAGGAAGAACGGGTCACCATGTATTCTGTTGCCAATTTCCTTTCCAGCAAAGGCAGTGAAACGGACGAAGAAGAGAATAATGTGTTGGACGAATTCTTCCAAGCACGGGATGAAAATAATCCGGCGCGGTTAATGTATGCCACCAGCAACTTTTCAACCGGCAATACACGCGGCAGTATCTTCAGTGTTGCCATGGATAAACTGCAAATCTTTACGCTTGAACCGAACGCTAAAGTAACCGGCCATAACAGTTTGGATCTAACCGAAATCGGATTTGGCGACAAACCAGTGGCTGTCTTTTTAGCAACGCCTGATTCAGATAAATCAAACGATGTATTGGCCAGTATTTTTGTTAGTCAGTTGTACCGTGTTAATTCAGAAAAAGCAACGAAAAGCAAGAATGGCAAAATGAAACGGCATGTGCAATTCATTCTTGATGAGTTTGGAAATATGCCGGCTATCGATGGCATGGCCAGTATGGTAACGGTGGGTGCCGGACGCGGCTTCAGATATCATTTAGTCGTTCAAGCCTATTCCCAGGTGAAATCGGCTTATGGTGAAGAATCGGAAACGATTATTGGCAACTGTTCCAATCAGATCTATATCCTCACCGAAGATAAGAGTACGGCCGAACACTATTCGAGCATGCTTGGGACGAAAACGATTACCGATGTCAGCCGCAGTGGTGACTATCATTCATTCGATAAGTCACACAGCGAATCGACAAAGGAACGCTCGCTTTTAACGTCTGATGAATTGATGCGGTTAAAAGAAGGCCAGTCTGTGTTGATACGCGTGAATAAGCGGCAGGATAAAAAGCGTAAGAAAATCGAGCCAAAACCGATCTTTAATCAAGAACAAACCAGTCATAAATTCCGATTTCAATATTTGGCCGATGATTTTGATACAGACCATTCCGTTATGATGCTCCCAATTATGTCCGAAACCTATCAAGACATGGACCTAAACAGCATGGTTTATTCGGCTAAGTCAAACGATGATGTGTTTTTAAGAATGGCTGATGTGATGACGGATAAAGAATTTGAACGATTTAAACGGCATATCTTACAGATTGAACAAAGTCAGGGTGAAGTAGATGAAGAAAACACCAAAGCATTGCTTCAAGAAGTCGATCATTGGTCATTTCTTCACTATGTGAGTTTCATTGTCCATCACCCTCACTTTTCACGCATACACTTAAAGGTGTTGGCAGCATTACAGGATTATTTGCCTGACGACGTCATGCAAACGTGGCAGGATAAAGCAACGAAACGAATTGAAGAGCAAGTTAATCAAAATGAGAAAGCCAATCAGGCATCCGAACAACAACCATCAGATGAACAGTCCAATGGTGATCAGGAAGCTGAAAAACTACGGGAAAAGGCACTATCTTAAGGGAAGGGAGTGTGAATCATGAGAAAACCAAAATATCGTGTGGATTGGGATGTAATCGAAGAAATTGCTGTATTGTATGAAAGCCAGGCAGGTTGGACAAAAGAACTTAACATCATTAGCTGGAACGGCGATGAACCGAAATATGATGTGAGATGGTGGAATCCGGATAAAACGCGGCTGGGCAAAGGCTTTACCTTTACAGCTGATGAGCTAAGTAAGTTAAAAGTGATACTCGATACAAAAATATCGCATATTGAATAGGACAAGATAATCATTTCAAGAGTCAAAAAGGGCTGTTATACTGGTGTCAAAAGGTTGTATGGGAGATGATGGTAACTGTATGCGGAACCGAAGGCTATTAACGCTGATACTATTATCTGTTTTGCTGGTTTTAAGTGCTTGTGGTGGAACCGATAGTGCTGCAGAAGATAATAGCGATGAAGCGACAGAATCACCGAAAACTGGACTGAATGAAATTACATTAGATGACATGATTACGAAAAAGGATAATGACGAAGCTTTTTATTTTTTGATTTATGATGCGAAACAAGAATATGTGAAAAACACGAAATTGCTCGAAGCCTATGATAAAGCCCTAAAAGATAAGGATATGACAGCATATCATATCAATATCAATGCCCTTGACGATGAAAACAAGCAAAAGGTTGACACGTTAAGTGAAGAATATGAATCGCATTCAGGTTCTTATCACAATCCTTTTGAAGACGGCGGAATAGCTGCTGTTCATCATAATAAGGTTGACTCGGCTTATGAGTATTGGGGAGAGGCATGGTCTTTAGATATGCTAATCGAAGAAGTGAATTCGGCTGATAATACATTTTTGGATAATAAATTCTACAACGATGTGAAAAAGGAAGTGCAGAAGAACATTGATTATATCAATGAACAAGAAATAGATTTAACGTATTAATTAACCATAATAAGGAACTTACCTGCATTTAAGGTAGGTTCTTTTTTTATGTCAAAGAAGAGGAGGGTAGTGTTTTCATGGATGAATTGAAAAAGCTTTATGAGGATTTAGCCGCCATTTTAGATCTAAGTAGTGGATGGCTCTATGATGACCTCATCCGTAACATTTGGTGGGGGATTATTCAAGCTTTAGTTTGGATTAACAATTGGATCGAAGGTGTGGCAACGGATGTTGTCACACTTGGCGGTGTGTATGATAATCCCGCCATGAATCGCTTTATCGAAACGATTCAGCCGTATGTGTTTGGTATGTTTGTTGTGACGCTTACCGTTGTCGGGTTTCAATTTATGCTGAATAAAATTGAAAAGCGAAATGACGTGCTGATGAATGTTTTGATCGCTGTAAGTGTCATTATCATCCTGCCGAATCTCATGAGTATGATGGATGATTTGTTGAACGAAGGTGTATCTGCATTAGATGAACCCGGAACACTATCCGATAACGTCCTTAAAAGGAACGTTGCGGATGTGATGTATTACGTTGACAGTGGTTTTAATTATGCCAGTGGAAGCAATAAAGAGACCGTGGCCGGCAATGAAAACTTGCTTCCGCATCCACCAGATGCTCAAAATAAAGACATCGGGACAACGGATTATACATTCGGAAATCAATTGGAAAATCCTGATTCAATTGAAGTCAATGAAAAGTTGGATGTGTTTGAGGATGATGGTTGGTTTAGTTGGACAACCGAACCATGGGTGGAAAATTTGTCAGAAAAACAAAAGAATTTTTTGAAACGTCGCCTCATCTCAACCGGGATGGTGGAACAAAAGTCGTGAAACTTAACACAAACACAGTCCCAGCTACCAATCTGGGCCAACAAAGCTACTATAGGTATCACGTCAACTGGGGTATCGCAATAGCCACATTGGCCGTAACAGCTTTTGCATTAGTGATTACAACCATTAAAATAGGCCGTGCCATGTTTGACTTGGCGTTTCACCAATTATTTGCCATGTTCACGGCAGCAACGGACTTAACGGGCGGTCAACGCTTGAAAAAAGTACTCGTGGAGATTGCCAGTACATTTGCTGTCATTTTTGTGATGATGGTGCTGTTACGGATGTTCATCATTTATGCGCAGTGGGCGAACGACATGGAACAACATATCGGTATTATAGGTACCATTTTGCTGCTGATTGCTGGTGCCTGGGCATTAATTGATGCGCCTGATATTGTACAACGCTTATTGGGCATTGATGCCGGACTGCGTTCTGGATGGCAGGCCATGATGGGCGGTTATGCTGCTGGTCGCATGGTTGGCGCAGGTGGCAAAATGACAGCTGAAGCTGGTGGTAAAGCACTTAAAGCAGGTGGCAAGATTGGTGGCGGTGCGGTTGCTGGTGGTACTGGCATGACAAGAGCATTGAAAAATAACAGCCATGTAAAACCAATGCCTTCCCATAGACATGCTGGATCACCACGTCAAGAAGGCCAATTCTCAACAAGTATGCCCAATGGAAATGCGCCACGTTATGAAAACAACGGGGAAGTACTGTTGGGAAAGGACAACCGACTCACGAAGCTCGACCGTCATCCGTCAATTCGATGCAAAGACAAGGTCAACAATCGGCCAGTATTAGTTCCGATCATTCAGGCGGTGTCACACCATCATCTATTCATGGTGGACAGTCGCCAGAACCATCTGGCCATGTTAATATTCCGACATCACCAAAGATGACGAATCAGTCAAGTGCGGGAGCTTCAGAAGGCCATATCCATCCAAAACCAAAGCATACCTTATTTGGTGGGAATCGTACGGTGCAGCGAGCCGGCCACTTCCTGACACGGGCACATAATACCGGTTATGATGCCGGTCAAAAAATGAACCATATTCGTGGAAGTATCAAACAAGGATTGAATAAAAAGGACGTGCAAAAGCCAAAAGATACACAAAAGGGGCTGAGAGACCATGACATACGAGATTCCGAAAGAGATTAAGGCAAAACCGAAAATTTTAGGGTTGGAAATGCGGGAGCTAGTCATTCTATTGATTAGCTCTCTTTTAGTGTTAACGATCTTGCGGGATTTGGTTCATAGTGTTTTTATGATTCCGTATTTTGTGGCCGTGATAGGCTTCATGATTTACCTGTTTATACCATCCGGCCACAATCCGAAAAAAAGACATTATGAATCACTCATTCTATTTTTTCGCCATAAAAAGACTGGTTACCATGCCATGGATAAGCACAAGCAGGAAAATCATCAATTGCGTCAATAACGGGTAACGGAAGGAGGTTCACAGTCAACATGAACCAAGAAGACAAGGTGACTTACGGTGAATCTAATAATAAACAGACGAAACGAAGGCAATGGACAACTAAAATCAAGAGGATTTTGAAAATGAAACAAGATGACAAGACAACGTCAGGGAAGAAGAAAGTAAAAATGTTGAGACAAACGCCGGAGATACTACCGTTTGTGCAAATTCATAATGACCATATTCTTTTGAAGAATGGCGTAATGGATATACTCCAGATTCAAACGAAAAACATTCATGCTTTGAACGATACTGATTTGAATGTTTTATTGATGAACCGAACCCGTTTTTTACGAAGTTATTTCAGGTCCTATAAAGAGATCATTTTAAACTTTCCAGCGAATACGGAGGCCCAGCGCACGTATTGGTTGAAGAAACGCGAACAGACAACCAGTCCTATTCGATTGGAATATATCGACCAAAAATTACTTGAGTTTGACTTCTTGGAGCGTGAACGTTCAAACCGTGAGTTTTTTATTTTTGTGTATGCGGACGATAAGCAGGAACTGACTGACCGAAAAAACGATGCTATACAAGGGATGCACCAGGCTTTCCCATTAACAGAATTAACACGAACCAAAAAGGAACAGATTCTGTTTCTATTAAACAATCAAAACACCAAATTATAGGAAGGACGATTATGATGGCAATGCAAATGAAACAATCAGGCAAACCGAAACCACCTCAACTGGATCAAGGCTTTCTAACGTCGATACAACCACAGGGCGGTATTCGTTTTAAAGACAAATATATCAAAAAAGGGATGGGTATGAGGCGTGCATTCATGTTTTTGAATATCCATCCAGTGTTGATGTGTTGTGGCTCGATAAAATTATGGCCATGTATGATGTGACCGTTGTAACAGACGTGGCAACAATGAACCAGGACGAGACGGTGAGTGCGATCAATAAAAGCATGGTGGAACAGGATGTCCGGTTCAGAAGCTCCAAGCATGAATCGGAACGGATGGATGCGCAACGTGGTTATCAGGAGATGGAAGACTTATACAGGCAAATAAGTGAAATGGGGAAGTCATTAAATTACTGCATATTCGTTTGTTTGTAGCTTCGCCAACCATTTGGGAACTGGAAAAGAAGGCGGAACGAACCATGTCCAAGTTACAATCATTTGGGTTTAAAGGACAGATTTTTTTGAATGAAACTTACTGGGAATGGCAGTCTTTATTCCTTCCCTATGAACAACAACTGGCTTTTCCAAACAAACGGGAAGGAAAAGGAATGCCAGCCGTGACACTTGCATCAGGCTTGCCTTATCACTTCTCGGAATTAAATGATCGAACCGGAAGTTACCTAGGGACATCGTTTACCGGGGGCAATGTACTATTTGATCTTTTTCATAAGGATAAAATGAGACGGTTTTTTAATGCAGTAGTTGTCGGAAAAATGGGTGCCGGTAAGTCAACCACGCTAAAAAAATTATTGATGGACAATGAAGCACGTGGACATTTTATTCGAGGTTTTGATGTAACGGGTGAATTTAAGACACTTGTTAAGTCAGTGAATGGACACACTATTAGTCTTGATGGGAGTGATGGCGTCATCAATCCACTGCAAATCTTTCGAACAGAAGATAATAACAATCCGGAAAAGAATGAGGAAATCAGTTTTATGCAGCACATATCAAAGGTGGCAACTTTTTATATGTTTCTCTCTGGTAACCCTTCCTCTGAGGAAATTGAAGAGTTCAAAAAGGTGCTGCGGCTTTTTTATGATTCACTTGGTTTCACGGATAAAATTCATACGACAGGTATTACGTCACTGGCTAATGAGGACTATCCCATTTTCAGTGACTTTTTAATGTTCATTCGTGATCAACTCTATGACAATACTGAGAAACGCATCATTCGTTCAGAACTATCATCCACAAGGATTAAGCGACTCGAAAAAATAGAATTGGTCATTGATAATCTGGTGAATAGTTTTTCTTATTTATTTAACGGTCATACAACGATTCCTGATATTACAGATGAACAGGTTATTTTCTTTTCAATTCGTAATTTAACAGGGTTAGAAAAAAGTGTGTTCAACGCTCAGATGTTTAATACGCTGAACCTGATTTGGGATAACTTAATACAGGTTGGATCTTTGCAAAAACAGAAAATGTATGAAGATGAAGCGTTTGATGTCGATGAAGCGACACGTTTTTTGGTCATGATTGATGAAGCCCATCGACTGGTCAACTCGGAAAATATGCTGGCGGTGAAGTTCTTAACGGATTTTGCACGTGAAGCACGGAAATATTTCGGGGGACTCATCCTGGCCAGTCAATCCATCCGTGATTTTGTGCCGGATCATTCCGACACGGACACGGTCACCAAAATACGGACATTATTTGAACTCACCCAATATAAATTTGTGATGCAGCAGGATTCCAATTCATTAGATACGTTACGGACCGTTTTTGAAGGACAACTGACAGATAGTGAGTTGGAACATGTGCCGCAATTACAGCAAGGGGAATGTTTATTAAGTATCAGTGGTGTGGGTAATTTGATGCTCTCCATTGAAGCATCTGACGAAGAATTGCATCTGTTTGAGGGGGATTGTAATGGAAAAACGGGTTCTTTATAAGTTTATATTCCTTCTCATCGTTGCTTTGTTAATCATAGCGATGTATGTCTGGAAATGGACAACCGATGACGAAGAACCACAAAATCCGGAAGATTTATTCGATGAATCACAGCAACAACCACCAGAGCTTCAAGAAGACAAAATCGATGAAGCATTAGGTACTAACCATGATTCAAATGCTGAAGATGGAACACAAAATGCCACCCAGCAAACGACTGAAGATCAACATGAAACCACATATCAAAAACAATTTGGTCATCAAGCAGTTACGAGTGCAAAGGAGCAAGCAAAAGAAGGGCTTGCTCTTTATCTATCTCAAATCTCCGACTGGGATAAATGGGAAGGGGTTGTGACGTCTTCGTTTTTGAAGGAAATCAAACAAGCTATTCCAGCAGTGAAGGAAGCAAATGTTGAACGGCGTATTGAATCCATAGAACTGTTTGCTTCTAATGCATCACAATCCAACAACATGGTATTCGGGGCATTTGCCACATGGCATGTCACATCAAATGAACGTGTAGCCAATCAGCGAACGCAACTTTTTTACCTGACCATGGTGCAACAAAACGATCAATGGCTGGTGAACAAACTGGTAACCCCTGATGAGGGCATGGAAGGAAAGATCGATAAATGAAACATATTTGGGGTGCCGTGAAAGCCATTGGTAAGACAAAAGCGGTAGGATGGATTGTTGGTCTTGCTGCAGCGAATATCATTCCTATACTGATTGGCTTAGTCTTAATGAGTATTATGTTTGCGATTATTGGCGCATTAGGTGGGAGCGTTGACGAACAACAATCCAATCAAAATAATCCATCTGCCGGTTATGTATGTTCGGCAACAGGTGAGATTAATCAGAAAAAATGGGATGATGTTTTTCAAAATCAAAAGCGTTCAGGGTCACTAAAAGGGCATGGTGATGACATTATTCAATTGTCGGAAGAAAAAGGTCTTGATCCTGTTTTGTTTGCTTCCATTGCGTTACATGAAACCGCCTGGGGGAAATCAAATGCCATTCAACAAAAAAATAACCCCGGCGGATTGATGAATCCTGACGGAAGTGGCCTATTTCAGTTTTCAACCCTAAAAGAAGGATTAGAGTCCATGTCGCAAACATTATATAACCGTATCAAAGTGGACGGGTTGGTGACTATTGAACAATTAGGAAGTGTCTATGCACCAGTTGGTGCTGAAAACGACCCAAACAATTTAAACGAACATTGGGTGCCAACAACGAAAGAAATTGCCCAAAAGTTGGGTGGTTTAACGATGAATTGTGAACCATCTGACCAACCAGACATGGAACTGATTGGCGATAAAGAATGGATATCGTCACATACCAAAAACATTACATCGGGATTCGGAAATCGGAGTTGTGGTGGCTGTTCGTCATTTCATGCTGGTATAGATGTCGCATCGGGTGGTATTCGGGGAGCGCCAATCACAGCATTTGCGGATGGTGAAATTGTTATCAGTAAAGCAAATGGCACGACATTCCAATCAAGCAGCAACAACATGGGAACAGGTTATGGCTGGTATGTGGAAATTAGACATGACGACGGTTTAAGGACAAGATATGCGCACATGATGGAAAAGGGAAAACCAGTAGGCACAAACGTTGAAGCAGGTGAGGTCATTGGAAAAGTTGGTTCAACCGGTGCATCGACCGGTGCTCATTTACATTTTGAAGTCATCGTAAATGGTGAAAAAGTTGATCCGATGCCATACGTTAAACCGTTTTTAACAGGTGAACAGTAATCAAGGAAAGGCGTGAGACCATTTGAAAAACAAATTGAATCGTGGACGTGAAAACAAAGTCTATATCAGTCTATTGCTTGTCGCCGGCCTTGCGTTTGGCGTTTTTTTTACGTCTAAAACATGGATGTATGACGACAGTGTGATTGCCCAAACGTCTTTTAATGAATCAATTGGCGGTCTTAGTCAAACGACATTAACGCTTCGTGATTGGGAGTATAACCCCAAAAATAAATTGATGGAGGTGACGTTGGAACGTAACCATACCGGAACAGATGCAGTCGAACCGACGTTTTCGTTTTATGCGAAAGAACAAAATGAGAGTCAAAAATACAATGCAGAATTGGTGTATCAATCAGACAACAACATGGTTGTTCAAATTGAAAATGTTCCTGAATCCTTTCAAGTTATCGGGCTATTCGTGACGGAACACCGTGATCAAAACATCTTGAAACAAGCGTACAAAAAACAGCTGGAAAACAAAGGTGATGAAATAACGGTAACCGATCAAGACATCAAAGAATCTGATCTGCCTGAACCGGAAGAAGTGATTGTGGTTGGTGATTACAGAAAAATTGACATCAATCAATCATTGAAAACGAAGACGGATAAAGGGTACAAGAAAGAAAATATTATTGCCGATATGGAACGTACGAAACAGGAAATTACCACAATCATTGAGGAAGATATACCGTTTCAGGAAGACCTGATGACGACACTTAAAGAAGAGAAACAATCGTTAAAACAAGACATGGCGTTTGAAACAAATGAAGAACAAACAAACAGTAAACGGGAGATTGAACAAAAGGATATAGCTATAGAAGATGCAAAAAGTGAAATCGAAAAACTGAAAAAGAGGGTGAAGGAGCTCCGGGATAAATATCAAAGTCGTGAAGAAAAACTGAATACTTTAACACAAAATAAGGATGACAATCAGCAACAAGATAATGACAAAGAGGATGCCGATAATGCGAAAACTGATCAACAAGATGATAACAATAATGCGGCCAAAAAGGATGAAAAATAGCACCCAAAACCTATATTAAACCTATATAGACACCTATATAAAAGCTATATAATCGCCCAAAAAAATGGTCTTACCGGAAAACTAGGCTCTGCCTAGTTCCCCACCTTGTGTGGGGACATTTTCCCCTTATCCTGTTCAACACTATTGGCGCTCTCATGAAGATGCTCCATTTATTGAAGGTATTTGCCAAAGAGGAAAGGCATTCACATCCTATTGTGGTGTGACCATGCAGCAAATAAATAGAAAGGAATGATGCAATAATGGAAATCAAAGTGCGCGATGTCGATACCGGTGCCGTCAACGTTTTAAATGACGAAGCACGAAAACAAAACGTGTCACGGAATGAATTATTAAAACGACACATTGAAGATTTAGCACAGTTTAATGGCATAAAACGTGCTGAAAAAGAATTGGATTCCACGATAAGTCGCGTAGGTGATGCATTAGAGATGACGTACAATCGTATTGACCAATTAGAAAAACAATCCATGAAAATGTATTTGTTACTAGCCACTGTGTTGGATGTTGATCCTGAAGAAGTAGATGATTATTTGGAGAAGGTGTTCAAGATAAATATATAAGGAGATGATGACAAATGAATGAAAAAAAGACAACAAAGAAAGGTTCATACTTCCTGTTAAATCCAGTTACGAAAGACAAGATACAGACCATTGCAGGTGAGAAAAATGTGTCTCAAGCCGATGTGATTACGGGAGCCATTGATCACTTTTATGCAGACCGTGATGAAAAGTATGGTGTGTTTAAAAACATGATCTCGGATTTAATGGACGAAAAGCTTGCAGCTATGCAAGACAAATTACAACGTATTCAGGTTACCGGCAATGTGGTGGACCGTGACACGAAAATTCTGTTGGAATTTATGAACCATTATTATTTGATGAATGAGTTTAAAGATTTGATCACCACTGAAAAATATAAAACGAATGGGATGCAGCAAGCAGAAGATTTAATTCAAAAGCGTATCCATAAACATCGACAAAAGAAACTCGATCATGAAAAACGAAAGGCACAAAAGCAACAGGAAAGTGAGGCTTAAAACATGCGTAGTCCTGCGGTTGTGTTACGAAGTAAATTTGTCACACCTGGTTCCAATACCTTTAACGATTACATTAATTATATCGATCGTGAAGATGCCAAGCGTCATATTCATGTGAACCAATCATCCAAAGAAACGGATGATTTTTTTGTGTTTCATAACTTCATGGATTATATGGATGATGAAGCAAAACAAGGTGATTTATTTACTAAAGATAACGATCAGTTAAATCCGAATGACAAGAAAACGTTAAAGCAACAATTTCAAAAAGCACAACAAAATGAATCACCTATGTGGCAGGATGTCATAAGTTTTGATAATGAATGGTTGGCGGGGCAAGGTCTTTATAATCCGACAACACATTCAATAGATGAAGCAAGCATGCGCAAGGTTGTTCGTGAAACAATGGACACTGTGCTGCGGTCAGAAGGTATGGAAAAATCAGCTGTATGGACAGCATCGTTACATTATAATACCGACAACATTCATGTCCATATTGCTTCAACTGAAACACATCCCACACGTGAAAAAATGGACGTATTTGATAAGGAAAGTCAAACTTGGCGAGAAGAATACCGTGCCAAACGTAAACCCAAGACACTGGATAAAATGAAATCTAAAGTGGCCAACATGATTCTGGATAGAACGCATGAACGGAATAAAATTGATGACCTTGTTCGTGGAACCGTTCATCATAAAAAAGAACATGGTGTTTCCTTGGCCACTTATCGCCAAACGAAAACATTATTTCAGGAAGCCATGAACCACCTTCCATCGGATAAGAAACAATGGCGATATGGTTATCAATCGATTAATGAAGCAAGACCGTATATAGATGACATAACAACGATTTATCTGCAGAAATTTCATAGTGACGACATGGAACAATTGCATCAGCAATTGGGTGAGGAAGTGAATGTGATGAAAGAAATGTACGGTGAAGGAAGTGATTATGAAAGGTATAAACAAACAAAACTGGATGACCTGAAGAAGCGTATGGGTAATGCAGTATTGTCTGAGATGCGGAACTATGCGAAAGCGCAAAACGATTTATCGTTTCAGCCAAAACGATTAAATGGATGGCAATCATTCAATCGGCAGCAATCATTTTCCTATCGACATCAGACTGTTTATGCGTTTAATGCTTCCATGATGAAGTTAAGTAAAGCTATGCGGAGAACATTTCATGATTATCAAAAAGACCGAAACCTGCAGGAATTTGACCGGCTAATGGATGGCTACGAATAAATAAAAGGGTGGTGGCGTTAGTGGACAATGTATACTTCTTATTTAGTATTATAGTGATGGCGCTATTTGTTTTTCCAATGACTATAAAATACGTTAAGAAGAAAAAACGGTTTAACCTAATGAAAAGGTCAGGCATAAGAGATATTGATGGTATGAAAGGCTATCAATTTGAAGCGTACCTGCAGGTGTTGTTTAAAGAATTAGGGTATCAGCCAATTGTGACGCAAAAGTCAGGTGACTATGGCGCCGATGTGGTGCTTAAAGGTAGAAATAAAATTGTGATACAGGCAAAACGCTATGGTACTAAACACAAAGTGAGCATGGATGCCGTACGTGAAGTATTGGCGGCCATGTTTTTTTATAAGGCAGATGAAGCGTGGGTGATTACGAATTCTTTTTTCACGAAACAGGCTGAAACATTAGCCAAAGCATGTGGTGTAAAATTATTAAACCGGTATGAGTTAGAGAAATTCATTGTGAAAATTAATCCAACAAAGCAGCCAAAATAATTCACACGGAAAAGGAGCGAATTAAGTTGACCGTTACGGTATTAGCTGAGAAACCGAGTCAGGCTAAGCACTATGCAGAAGCGTTTCAACATGTCAGTCAAAAAGATGGCTACATGGAGGTGAACGATGATCGATTCTTTCAAGAAAGAACATATATCACCTGGGGAGTTGGTCATTTGGTGGAGCTGGTTCCACCGGAATCCTATAACGACTCGTGGAAACAATGGCATTTAGACAACTTACCAATATTCCCGGAAACATTTCAATTTCAAGTAAGTAAGGATAAAACGAAACAGTTTAACGTTGTGAAGCAATTATTGAAGGAAACAGATGAAATCATTGTCGCAACTGATTGCGACCGTGAAGGTGAAAATATTGCGAGAAGTATTATTAAAATGGCCGGCGCTTCCAATAAACCAACCAAGCGGTTATGGATAAACTCATTGGAAGTCGATGAAATTCAGAAAGGGTTTAAACAGTTAAGGGATGGAGCAAACTATGTGTCATTGTATAAGGAAGCACAAACGCGTCAATTAAGTGATTGGCTGGTCGGTATGAATGCGTCCCGGTTATATACATTGCTCTTACAACAGAATGGCATGAAAGGCGTCTTTAGTGTTGGCCGGGTTCAAACGGCCACCCTTTATTTATTGTATAAACGACAGCAGGAAATCGAGAACTTTGTCTCTAAACCTTTTTTCGAACTGGTTGGCAATGTAAGTGTTAAGAACGGTTCGTTTGATGCCAAAGTGAAAGAACGTTACCAAACAGAAGAGGATGCCAAGGATGTCTTGGATTCTCACAGTCTATTATCTGGAGACAATCAAGGGACAATACAACAAGTAACAAAAGAACAGAAGAAAAAGAAAGCCCCGAAGCTGCATTCGTTATCAACGCTGCAGGCAACAGCCAATAAAAGATGGAAGTATAGTCCGTCCGACACACTAAAAATTGCACAATCATTATATGAGAAAAAGTTGTTATCTTATCCACGTACAGACAGTCAATATATTACGGATAGTGAGTTTGCTTACTTAAAGAACCATCTCTCAACCTATCAATCCTGTTTTAATGTCACCATGGATATCGCCTATCCTGAAGCACGAAAGCGTTATGTGGATCGATCAAAAGTCCAGGAGCATTATGCAATTATTCCAACAAAACAGGTACCATATAAGCAGGATCTGACCGATAAAGAATGGCATATTTATCAGGAAGTTGTGGCAAGAACGCTTGCGATGTTCGCTGACGATTATGAGTATGAAGAAACAAAAGTGGAGGTTGATGTAAACGGTTTGTTTTTTGAGAAAACCGGCAAGGTGGAATTAAAGAAAGGTTGGAAAGCTTTATTCATGGAAGAAACGTCTGATGATGAGAATGAGGCTGAACAAGACAATACGGTTCTTCCGTCAATGCGAGAAGGGGAATCTTGTAACGTTGCCATTGAGATATCTGAGGGAAAAACGAAACCGCCGAAGGCCTATACACAAGGCCAATTAATTAACGTGATGAAACAAGCTGGTAAAGAAATCGATGATAAAGCATTGCAGCATACATTGAAAGAAAATGAAGGCATTGGGACTGAAGCGACGAGAGCAAGTATCCTTGATACATTGAAAAAGCAGCAATATATCGAGATAAACAAGAATAAAGTGTCGGTTACGAGGAAAGGCCAAATTTTATGTCAGGCGGTTGAAGGAACCGTTTTAGCCAGTCCGGAGCTGACAGCCAAATGGGAAACGTATTTACACAAAATCGGGCAAAATGAAGGCTCCCAAGAATACTTTATATCTAAGATAAAGCAGATGCTGGCATCACTTTTGAAGGATGCACCAGAGAAAATGAAGACGCTTGAACCACAATTTCAGGAAGCTATAGAACAGAACATTGTTGGTGAATGTCCGGTGTGTGGTAAAGAAGGAGGTGAAATTGAAGACAAAGGAAAGTTTTATGGTTGTTCACGTTATCATGATGGCTGCACGTTTACGTTACCTAAACGATTTTTAGGAAAAACAATTAGTGAAACGAATATTAAAAAATTGCTGGCAGGTAACAAAACCAATTTAGTGAAAGGATTCAAGAGTAAGAAAGGAAAGACATTTGATGCGTATTTACGCTATGATGCGACAGAACAAAAACTAACATTTGAGTTTCCGAAAGGGTGATTGGATGGATCTGTATGTGAATGGTGCGTATCAGTCCGTAGATATCGGTTATGTGAAGGAGATTAAAGAATCCAGTGTTGTATTCATTGTCAAAGACGGTGAAGTCGAAATAGAAGTTGATCCTGTGACGCAGGATGCAATTCAAACGATTATTCAAGTGGATGAAGATGCTTTGATTCCATTAGACTTAGAAACTAAAACCGTCATCTTAGATGGTGAGTCAACTAAATAAAGCAACGTTTTTCAAGAGGACTTCCATTTAGGGAGTCTTTTTTATTTTGGAGGTGATTGATAGTGCAAAACGCGTATAAGATTGCTTCATCCTTTGAAGCGAATTGTCCAGCTGAATTCGTCATGAAGGATGGAAAGAAACAGAAAGAAGTGACTATAGGCATATGGAATCCAGAGCCGGATGACCGGGATGACTTGTATGTATGTTTATTTAATCCGGCTGAATATGAAACACCAGGGCTGAATGACTGGGACGATGCATTAGATGTTTTTCAAATGGACGACATCCTGACACCAGATGCCTATAAGCAGTTACAAAGTGCGCTTTTTAATTATGAGACGCCTTTTGAGATGGCATTATCTGAAAAAAGATTTTTTAATTCATCCGACCGAAATATTGGAAGATGAACTGAAAGGTGAATTGGCTAAAGAACAGATGAGAACGCATGAGAAGCAGCAACAATTTGATATGGAGATGTGAGGGCTTCCTTCGTGGAGGTCTTCTTTTATTTACAATCATTTTTATAAAGGGTGATAGCGTATGGCTAAACGTAAAACATTGGAACAAAAGAAGGAAGAAGTTAAGGAGCTGACAACGAAAATGAATAACGCCATTGATTATTATTTTGAGTCGCCGGAACAAATGAATGAGTTAATGGCGTTTATGTTGAAGTTTTATCATTATTCACCGAAGAATGCAGCGTTGATTCGCAGTCAATTTGAAGGTGCGCAGGCTGTCGGTAGCTATAACTTCTGGAAGGAAAAAGGCTTTCAAGTTCAAAAAGGTGAAAAAGCCCTTAAGGTATTAGTGCCAAACAAAACGGCACCGAAATTCAAAACAGCGGAAGGTAAGTGGAAGAACATGAAATATGCAACAGAGCAGGAAAAAAATCAAATTGATAAAGGGGAACTCGAACAACGTAAAAGCCGATTGTATTTTTCCACTGGCAATGTCTTTGATATAAGTCAGACGAATGCCAAAGAAAGTGATTTGCCAGAAATATTTCCGAATAAGTGGATGGAAGGCGATGTTGCCAATTATGAAACGATGCTGGGAAGTATGCATCGAATTGGCGATAAACTGGATGTCACAATTGGTAAGCCGTTTGACGAACTTGGTACAGCGAAAGGAGCCTTTTATCATAGCGTTCATGATAAGAATAACGGCCATATCGGCTTGAATCCACGAAACGGTGAACTGCAGAATGTCAAAACCTTATTGCATGAACTTGCCCATGCCAAACTGCATAACCCAAAGAATGAACATTATCATTCGATACCTGCAGAAGAGAAGGAATTTCAGGCAGAAATGACGGCATATGCGGTAGCATCTTATTTTGATATTGATACAAGTGATTATTCTCTTCGTTACTTGGCTAATTGGACACAGGATAAAGAGATGAAAGATAAAGCGAAGCTCTTGGCAGACGTACGTGAAACGGCCATTGAATTTATAGACGAGATGGAGCCAGATTTGGTGAAAGCGCGTGATAAGGAACAAGCGCAAGAAAAGAACATGATGTTACTGGAATATGGTATGAATCAGGTAACTGATATAAAGGATATATCTCTGCAGGAAATGGAGGCATTTGCCAAGGAGAATACAAATGGTGATGCATTTAACAAAATGCAAGCATCTGAGGATCTGAGGGAAGAGGCGTATCTGAAACAGTTTAATAAAGTATTTTCAGGTAAATATGCTGTCATCAGTAAAGCAATTGATGAACCGCAGTTATTGATTCATTGGTCGGAAGCACCCGAGCTAAAGGATAACACGATGTATCCTTTTGCAGAAGGTAATGAAAAGATGGAAGCATTGGAAGAGAAATATCGGCAAGAAACCGGTTATCGTAAAACACGATATCATGTGGTTTTTCCGGTGAACGATCATTCAAATACTCTAAGCGTTGTGAGTATACCGGACAGATTGGATATTGGTGATGGAGCATATGTCCATCCTTATCATCATATTCGGAAAATGGGAGAGATGACACAAGAGCAACAAAAAATGTTAGATAATGCTTATCGCGACCGTCTTATTGAAACAGAAAGAATGGAATTAGAGGAGTTGAAAATACTACAGCAACCAGAGCAGGTACAAAACAACTATGATGACGGCTTGTATTGGTATGAAATGTGTAAGCGGCCAGTATCGTTAGGATGTCAGCCGAAAGGGTTTGTTGAATTTGATGATAATGAAGGGAGACATGGAGTAGTTGCTTACGATAGGGAATTGACGGATAAAGAATTAAATGATTTTGAAATGAAGGAATGGGATGTAAAAAAAGCGGAGGAAAAGATAGCGTACCACGTCCAAGAAAAAGAGATGGGGTTGGGGTTGTAGAGGTATCTTGATGGGATACTTCTGTATAGTGTTCTATGGAAATAAAGTGCTTTACTTTGGAAAATGGTTGTTTACGATTGAATAAAGTTTTATACTGAAACCGATTGTTGATCTTACACAAACGGGCCATTTTGTTGAATAACGTGATAAACTCTTTATAAGTAAAAGAATGGAGGGAGGGATACCAGTGAAACAAATGTTTAAATTCTCATCTTTTTTAATACTGATAATTTTGATTGTAAGCGGGTGTAGTAAAGCAAACGGAGCAGGAGATATGTTCAAATATAAGGACTCGTATGTCGGAGATAACAGTGCGGTAGGGAACATCGCAAATCAATTGCAAGGCGCGGAACATTTAAAAGGGTTCGAACTTGAAACAAAAGAGAAACCGTATGGAGTTATTTTAAATTACGATTGGTCGGAATCAGAACAAAACTATAAAAAAGCAGCGGTTTTTAACGCTACATTTTTATTTACTTTAGTTCAGAATGCAGATTGGATAACGTTTAATTTTGATAATCAGGAATACAAAATAACGAAAGAAAACCTGCAAAATTGGTATGGAGAAGATTTTAGTGAATTGAAAAATAAGGATGATCTGAAGGAACTTGCACAAAAACATCTGGAGAATGAAGATAAGGTGAATCAGTTATTTGAGTAAAGGATTATACCAGAATCGGGCGCAAGAATTGAATAAGACTTGCATCAACTTTAAGCTTTTAGGATAGCCAATTTAATTATATGTAGCATATTCAGTTAGCTTATCAAATTCCTTATCAGAGATACACCGATGGGAGTAAAACAAAACACTATAATTGGCATCCTTATCCCCTGGTATACGAATGGTCATACGAATTAACTTGTATGGTGGATTATGAGCTCCTTGGAACCCAATGACTCTTAAAGTGATATCGTATGGATCGTTTCCAGATATTTTTTCTATTCTCCCATATTCGAATAACTGATTATCACCGTGCTTACTCATTATATCAAGGATTGTTTCACCAAGGCTTCTTAGAAACGCTCTCTCCATTAAACTTGGAAATTGATTCTGGAGTATAATTTCAGTCTTTCCTTTTGCTTCAGTAGTTGTTTCACCAAAACTAAGTAAAAGAAAAGTAAAAACGATTATGGGTAGTATAATTTTATGCATCAGCAAATCAATCACCTTTTTAAAAGATATAGTTCCCTTTATGGTGAAGTTTATCCTTGTATTAAGGTGATATCTTTAAACGATCGGGCGCAGTTCTGGAATAAGAATACGTTACATTCTTGGCCCACCAGACCAGTTCGTTGAGAAATGGATTGTACTATATTACAATTCATTTAATAAGAGGCTTGGAAGTCAGTCAGCCCCTTCAGTATAAAACGGGAAAGAAACCAATAGAGGCTTCTTTCCCGTAACAAAAATTCCTATTTCGCGTTAAACTTATTAATGGACCTCAATACCCCCATCAATATTAATGGCCTGTCCTGTCATATAATCAGCGTCGGAGGAAGCCAGGTAAGATACAAGGCTTGCCACATCTTCCGGTGTTTGTGAACGCTGTAGTGGAATATTATCTACCTGCTCTTGCCATGCTTCTCCCTGTTTCATGCCTTTATATTCCACCATGCCTTCATCGATACGATCCCACATACCGGTTCCGACAATACCAGGGCAATATGCATTTACCTTGATGTTGAATTGAGCCAGTTCTTTTGCGGATACTTGGGTTAATCCATGAACGGCAAATTTCGTAGCCGAATATGCTCCAAGTAGTTCGAATGCGGTTTTTCCAGCAATACTGCATGCGTTAATAATTTTACCGCCGTTATCCTGTTTCTTCATTTGCTTGGCTGCCGCCTGGGTTCCATATACGGTACCAAAAACGTTGACATTAAAGATTTTTTCCAGATTCTCTGGGGTAATGTCTTCTACTGCCTCCACCTGATCTATGCCTGCGTTGTTTATGAACACATCCACTGAGCCAAATTTATCTACTGCCTCTTTTACAACTGCAAATTGTTCATCCTGTTTGGACACATTACCCTTGACTGCTAAGGCATCAATATTTGCTTCTTTAAATTCCTTGACTGTTTCCTGTGCAAGATCAATATTCATATCGCTGATAACAATTTTAAATCCATCGTTTCCCAAGCGTTCTGCTATTCCTTTTCCAATTCCTTGTGCTCCTCCAGTAATGACTGCCACTTTTCCCATATTATCACCTTTTCTAATTTATCTTTTATATTATTAAAGTTCCCTGGGAACGATAAAATAAAACATGTTAAAATATTTGGTATACTGTTAACGGGCGCCATTCTTGAATAAAAGATTGGCGCCCGTGTCATATATAAGAGCCAGATTGTTGAATAATCACTTGATCTGAGACCTGTCATTTGGGCGTCTTAATAAATTCAGTGTAATAGTTTGAGTAGGATTTACAGTAATAGTTAAATCGTTTAAAATGTTAAGAAGTTGTAAACAAATTGTAATAAAAATCGAGGGGATAAACAATGTGTGGTTTTGTCGGTCAAATTAAAAATATTGCTTCAGATTTCTTTAGTGATTACAGGGACTGGAGAGAAGAGATACATCACCGAGGCCCTGATGACCAAGGAACCTATATAGATGAATACGTTCAGTTCGATTTTCACCGTTTAAGTATTCTCGATCTTAAACACGGCCATCAGCCGATGAGTGATAAAAGTGGTCGTTATATAATGGTTTTTAACGGAGAAATATATAATTTTATCGAGTTGAGAATGGAATTGGAAGAAGCAGGTGTAACTTTCGATACGGGGTCGGATACGGAAGTCCTCCTAGAGCTTTATGCTCTTGAAAAAGAAAGAGCCGTTCATCGGCTACGCGGGATGTTTGCCTTTGTAATTTGGGACAAGCAGGAGAAAAGATTGTTTTCGGCCAGGGATCATTTCAGTATTAAACCTCTATACTTCAATGAAACTGAAGAAGGGATGGCTTTTGCATCAGAAGAAAAAAGCCTGTTTCAACCAGGCACAAGAACGCTTGATTCTCATTCGCTGCAAAACTATTTCACTTTTCAATACGTACCGGGCGAACGATGTTTATTGGAGGGCATGCAACAGTTAAAGCCTGGCCATTATTTGATCAAAGAACCAGGAAAATCCCCGCTGACCTATGAATATCATCACTTACATTTTCAACCTGATTCGAGTAAATCATTTGAGGAATATGTTCAACAAACAAGAGATGTATTAGAAGACTCTGTTCAAAAGCATATGCGTAGTGACGTCCCTGTCGGTGCCTTCTTATCCGGAGGGATTGATTCAACCAGTATCGTGGCCCTGGCCAAGCAACATCATCCCAACATCCAAACATTCACCGTTGGATTTGAACGCGATGGCTATAGTGAAATCGACTTGGCACAAGTAACAGCGGATCAACTGGGTGTTGAAAATATTCATAAGGTGATCACACCGGAAGAAGTGATTCAAGAACTACCAAACATCATCTGGCATATGGACGATCCAGTGGCCGATCCTGCGGCAATCCCAAACTATTTTGTGTCCAAAGAAGCAAGTAAGTATGTGAAAGTGGTTTTGTCTGGAGAAGGTGCAGATGAGTTATTCGCCGGATATAATATTTATCGAGAACCTCTGGCGTTAAAGGGTTTTGATTATTTACCAGGTTTTTTAAAGCGAGCTCTCCATCATCTTGCTCGAATTTTCCCGGAAGGCATGAAAGGGAAAAGCTTCTTGCTACGTGGAACGACATCATTGTCTGAACGATATGTCGGCAATGCCAAGATTTTTGATGAACAAGAAAAGCAAGCGCTACTATTGGATTATAACAAAGATTTCGTGTTCAAACACGTGACGAGAGCACTGTATCAAGAAGTCGCTCACTGTGATCCAACCACCCAGATGCAATATATTGATCTTCACACATGGCTCCACGGGGATATTTTAACGATAGCCGATCGCATGACGATGGCACATTCTTTGGAATTACGTGTACCATTTCTGGATAAAGAAGTGTTTAAAGTAGCCAGCAAATTGCCAATGGATACGAAAATATCAAATGGAACAACTAAATATGTCCTCAGACAAGCTGTGAGAGATTTGATTCCGGAACCTGTAACGAACCGAAAAAAATTAGGGTTTCCTGTTCCCATTCGCCATTGGTTAAAAAATGAACTTTATGAATGGGCGACTCAGTTGATTAGAAATAGTCCAGTTGATGATATTTTCAACAAAAAAGAAATATGGAAACTTCTTGATCAACATGTACGGGGAAAGCATGATCATAGCCGTAAGATTTGGACGATACTTGTTTTTATGGTTTGGCATCATATGTATATGGAGCAGCCGTCAAGTGTACCAGGCTATGAAACATCTTTTGCAAAGAATCTTCCACGAAATCGAGAACAGAATCACTCCGTCCGTGTACCTGTACATGGATAATGTTCACTTTGGCAATGTCTTAAACAAACGGGCGCTAAAGTGGAATAATCACATATCGTAGGACAGCAATAACAGGAGGGGTAGAGTGGAAATCATAGGTACTGCCAATATTGCGCTTATCATTTTTGTCTCCTTGGTTGGTTTCGTTACCTGGCTGGTTTTTCGATCTGTCAAAAGGACCAAAAATGACCATAATGATTAAGATGGACGATTATCAATTAGATACTGTCGAAGAAACAGTTGAATATCCGGAGGCATTTTCGGATGTATAATTTATTATAGCCTTTGTTCCATCATCGGGCGCAAGAATGGAATAAGAGTCAGCACCTTCTTTTTAAATCAGGCGATAGTCCTGATTCATGAATACAAGTACCCGAAAAGTGAATGCATATGATAAAAGTGAACACTTTAGAAATACCCTAAGATGCTGTTCAGATGACGGAGATATTTAGTCATTGTAACGCCCTTGAGGTTTCGTGCATTGAAGAGAGGGGAATCCAAAATAATCTTCCTCTCTGGTTTCCACATTCGATTCCCCTCTCTTCTGCACGGTTTGGAACTAATACCGATGCCACTTAGGTAAAAAGATAAATTTCAAATCCTACATAAACGAGCGCTTTTCCGTAATAAAGGAGTAACTATTCTTGAAAATGGGATGTACTACCTAAGTAACCACCACCGTAATTAGCTCTTTAAAAAAGCCACCCATTACTTTTGAGAGGGTGGCTTATCCTATAAGATTCTTTTGCTAACCTATCAACAGCATAACTGCAGGTGATCCTTTTCTACTGTATTTCATAGTCTTTAGCAAAAACCATTTCGGTGTCAACAATTACATCATCTGCATTTTCATCTAAGTGGAATACCCGGGCACCACGTAATCTGTGATTTTCTTCGCCGCCAAGGCCATAGGCTCCAAACCCTACGCTTCCTGCATAGCCTAATTTGATTCCATAATAGTCACCAATATAGGTATTGATATGATCATGGCCAGAAAACACACCTTTTACATCGCCTCTCTCCAGCATAGCTGCAAACATTCCGCTGTTAAATGGACCAGTACAAACACACTCATTCTTTTCACCTTTGATATTATGTTTTTCCACAGCTTTTGCGTGGCTTTCTTCTGTTTCTTCAGATGGGCTAGCATACCACATATATTTAAATTCGGGGAGAGGAATATGCATGAATGCTAATGAAGGAACCTTATGTCCGGTTGTTTGCTCCATCTTTTTAGAAGTTTCATTATACCACTGAACTTGATCGTGGCGGAGCCAATCCCAAGTTTGGTAACCTTCAAAATCTTGCCCTGAAATTTCCTCTGGTGCATATCTTCCGCTGTCAAACAGCCAAATATTAAATGCCGGCTTTGTATTTTTGGAATTATTGATAACAAGGTTTGTATTTCCTGTTCCGGTAATATCTTTTGATCCAGGCTTATTGACATTATGTTCATAAGACATATAGATTTCAAGCATTTCTTTTTCATCTAATCCGGTCTTCGGTGTATGGTCCTCATCATGGTTGCCGAAGGTTACTGCCCATTGTACCCCTCTGTCTTCCATCGGTTGGGCAATGGTCTTTATGGCCTGCTTCACCTCCTCCGGTGTTTCCAGATCAGCATTAAGCATGTCGCCATTTAATATGGCCAAATCAGGCTTCTGCTTATCAAGTACTGTATTCATTAATTCTATCGTCCGGGGATCGATATCCTCATCATCTTGAATGTCATTAAACTGTACGATTCTATACTTCCCATCAGAATTGAATTGTAGTTTTTCATTTTCATTTGTTTTCCCTTGAACGGAAGAATTGAAAAAATTTGTTGTGATTAAGATAACGGTAATAGCGATGGTAATAATACCTAGAGATTTTAATTTCATAAAATGGCCTCCTGCTTAAATAAGTAGTCTTTATGCGTTCAAATTAATTTTAATAAAATAGTATTAATCCTGTATAAATTTACTTTATAAATTATGTAAATTATTCTTCAAACGGTGCTTATTGCGGAATAAAAAAGCGCCCAAATCTGCATTATCGGGCCAGATTGTAGAAAAGTGGAAAAAAGTGAAGTGGAGTTCTATTTTAAACTTTTATCCTAAGATTACTCATGTATGACTTTATTTTATAATGTAAAAAGCCCTGACCACTGGCCAGAGCTTTTTACATTATAAGTCTTAAGAAGCCATCTGTCTGCATGCATTCGCACAAGAACGACAAATAGCTGCACATTCCTGACAATGGGGATCCTTGAATTTTTCGCACTCTGTTGCACACGCTTCACAATGAGTAGCACAGAGTTTGCAAAATTCTGCTGCGCTCATGCTATTCCTGGCCATGTATGTTGCAGCTTGAAAACACATGTCTGAACAATCATTTAAATGTTGGATACACATAATACGTGCTTGAACATCTGGTTCCTGCAAACATGCTGTCGTACACTCTTCACAAGCACGAGCGCATTTTAAGCATTCATCGATACATTGATCCATATGTGTTGGGGAACTTGAAAGTACTCCCATCTCGGCTCACCGCCCTTTTAAAATTTACAATAGTAGTATCCTAACAAATAAAGTAATTATTCATGTTAGGTCAAAAATCCAGAATCGAGTGTTTTCTTGATGAGAAAGTGCTCTTCTTAAATTTGAACATTAAATGAAATAAAGGTTATTAAGATTGTCTAACATCTAAATTGCGTTATAATACCGTATAGAGGTATGTTTTAAGAGAATTGCTTAGTAAGAAAAATTCTAAAACAATTGAGTGGAGTGGAGGTTGTAACAATGAAAAAAAAGCATTTAATAATTGGGTTGCTTGCTTTACTTACAACTATGGTTTTAGCAGCTTGTGGTGGAAATGAAGAATCGGATCCAAATGATAATACCAATACGGAGACTGAATCCCACGAAAATAATGAAGAAGGTTCTAATGACCAACCAGGTCACGAAGGAATGAATCATTCCAGCTCGGGTGAGGTTCTTGATGAGCTGGAAGATGCAGAGAACCCAACCTATGAAATGGGAAGTCAGGCGATAATTGAAACTGACCATATGGAAGGTATGAATGGTGCTGAAGCAACCATCGACGGTGCCTATGATACCACGGCATATACGGTTACCTATACGCCAACGAATGGCGATGAACCAGTAGAAAACCATAAGTGGGTTATTCATGAAGAATTGGAAAACCCCGAGGAGGCAACACTGGAGCCAGGTACAGAAGTTACTATTAACGCTTCCCATATGGAAGGCATGGATGGTGTCACCGCTGAGATTGACGATGCTAACGAAACTACTGTGTATATGGTTAGCTACACTTCAACGAATGGCGGCGAAAAAGTCTCAAACCATAAATGGGTAACAGAAAGTGAGCTTTCTCCTGTTGAATAAATACAAAAAACAATTTAACCTTATTTTTATTCGTGATTAATTGTTAATTCAAATAAGTATTCTTCATAGTTGCGCGATTGTATTACAAGACAAATTAAAAAATTCGATTCCCTGAACCTGTAAGGAATCGAATTTTTTAGGTTTAAAATCTGCTTAGCGTACAAAATTTATGCAGACATTGCAAAGGCGCGGCATTCTTGAGCACAATGCAAGCAAATTTGACCACATCTTTGTGATTGTTCATC
This sequence comes from Lentibacillus amyloliquefaciens, assembly GCF_001307805.1. Classification (GTDB taxonomy): domain Bacteria; phylum Bacillota; class Bacilli; order Bacillales; family Amphibacillaceae; genus Lentibacillus; species Lentibacillus amyloliquefaciens. Next base: position 603,499 of record NZ_CP013862.1, read on the forward strand.
AGGATGTTGTAAACAATGATTTCCACATACTTCACAAATTTGTGCGCATAATGAGGCAATGGATTTTGCATAATAACTACAACGTGCAATATACTTTGTAGTTAATGTACAGATATCAGCACAATCTCTTAGTAATCTTAATTGCTCTCTTCTATGGCTTGAATCTTTCATTTGTAGAATCGAATACTCCGTATATTCACAAACAGCTTCACAATTTTGAACAGTTTTTAAAACTTGATGATGTGACATGTGACTCTGATCAACATGGTGAATGATACATCAAATTTCCTCCAATGTTTACTTTTTTATTTTAACAATTTCAATATATGTATGGACATCTACCTATGTTTAAGGCATAAGCCTAAAATCCAAATATGTGTTAAAAGGGACAAAAGGAATATGTTATTTGTTTCTTAAACGGGCGCACTTCCGGAATAAAAGACAGTGTCCAATTTGCCATTGTAGGGCCATTTGTTGAACAATTTTTATAAAACATTCTATAAGAGTTAACGTCCAATAAACTATTGTAAAAGCTATTAAAGGAGTTTTTTTATGAAACGTTTGCTTTCTATATGCTTGACACTAATATTATTTGCGCTTATTGGTTGTACTACAAATGAAAATGACAAAAAAGAGTATTCCCTTCTTGTTGTGGAAGGTGATAAAAATATTAGTGAGGATTTTGGTAAGTACGGCGGAAATGAATCCCCCGTTGCTGAAATGGAGTATTTCACAAGTTTAAAAGCTGCCAAGGAAAGATACCCAAGTTATGAAATTGAAAAATCTCCAGCAGTATTCATATTTGAAACCGGTGGCGGGGATATGAAGAAATTGAAATTCAAAACATATGATGTTGAGGAAGCGATTGGATTTTTAAGGGAAGTTACTTAAAGAACTGAATTAAAGAATCTAAGTAAACAATTTTCTGCAATAGGGCGCAAATCTGGAATAAAGGACAACGCCCAAATTACCATTGTAAGACAATTTTGGAATAATTTTTTATGGGTAAAATGGGGGTATAGATGTTTTTAAAGAGGTTTAACCGAACAGGAAAAGTGATTGCATTTACAGGAATGTGGATCTCTGCCTTTGGATTTGCATTTAATGAGACGATAGCAGGGGTTTCAGGTACTCCAGATTCATTGGCTGCATTATCAATCCCCTTAATTGCTATAGGTATAATATTGTTAATCACTTCAAATTTCTTCAAAAGAAAACGTGAGGGATAAATCTTCTTCAATCAGGAGCTAATTAGGAATAAGAATAAACGCCAATGCTGAATATAAGAGACCATTTTGGGTGACACAACTTTATGTTATGAGGTGGAACCATTTTGGATAAAAAAATTAAATTTACTGTCTTCGCAATTGTATTAATCGGCTTATTATCTGCGTGTAGTTCCTCTAATGGCGACAAAACAGAAGGTAATGAAACAAAAGAAACTTTTACAGGAACCATTGAAAAGATAACGGACCAAAATGTTGCTATTGTAACTATAGAAGAGGGCAAAATACTTAAATCAGGACGAGAAGTGAGTGTGAATCTTTCGGTTGCCAATGATACAACATTTCAAATTGGCGATAAGATTAGAGTCGGATATGATGGTAAGGTTAGAGAAAGCTATCCACTTGGAATTAATACAACTTTTGTAGAATTGATTAATTGAGGCTTGTTAAGTTAACGGGCGCTCATCTGGAAAATAAGCAACATTTGATAAACCCAAAATTTTTATAACCAAAACCAATTTTCCGGGAGTAGAGAATTGGTTTTGGTTATAGTTCTGTTGGTGGTTTTTTTTGAAATTGTTGCCATAAAGAAAGCGCCCAATCAGGTAGCTGATTAACTTCAAAAGTTATTTTACCATCATTTATTTCTAATATAATTTCTCCATCGTCTTTACTGTTGTCAATTAGAATAAGGTTATCGATAATAGGAGCACATTCATAAAGGTGTTTAAATGAAGTTTTATCCCTTCTGAGAATATCTTCAGTTGGGATATGATGACCGCCATTTTTTACTCTCATTGCAATCCTTTCAATATTTTGATTAACGTCATTGAGTGCAATGTAAAACATTGTCACTTCATAACCATATTCTTTGGCTTTGCTTATTTGTCTAAGTGCATTTTTTCCAGCAAGTGTTGTTTCAATAGAAAAATCTTTACCTTCTTTGATATATTCATTAACCGATTTAATGACTTCTTTCCCTGCAGCAACCTTTTTTGCCTCCGGATTTTCCGAATCTAACCGTCGTGCAATAGCATCGGCATCAATGTTGATATCAACACCAATTTTGTCGATAATCAAATTGCGAAAAGTGCTTTTTCCACTACCGTTATTACCTGCAAACACAAAGAATATTGGCTGATGCGTATGCATTAAGATTCACCATCATTATTGAATGGACTAATTTTACCATTAGGATATTCTTTTACAAGCTTCCCGTTTTTTTCATATATAATATATGTCTTATTTGCTTTGGCATCAATTCTTGCTCGCTCACCGGTCATCTTAGCCCATTTGTCAATCCAGCCGTATTTTCGTTTGGATTCATTGTTTTGCTGTTTTAACATAAGAATCACCGCCTTTATTTAATTATATCAGATTGCTGGTTTAATTATAATAATTGTTGCCTTCCAAATTGTTTTCCTTAATACTAATTAGTATAGGAAAATATTGTTCTGCAAACAGGCGCTATAATGGCACAAACCTTAAATGGAAAAGTAGGTGTTTATGATGACAAAAAGTTATGTCGCAATTACGTATGATGTTTGTGAACATAATGATTTATGCGAGGATATGAATGAATATATTTTAGATTCTTCTGTTGATATGGATAAGCAAGTAAAAGGTTTTGCTGAACAAGACGTTGCGCCCTTAGTCAAAGTTTATGAGTCAGCTACAAGTGACTTTGGGGAATTAACACTGTATAAAGAATTTAAATTCAAGGAATATGAGTGTGATTGTGAACAGTAGCACGTTATTCCAGAATAGGGCGCAATTCCGGAATAAGGCTTGACTTCCAATCCTGCGGAAAAGGGCCATTTTATTGAATAAGCATACAAAGGGGAGTATATATGTCAAAGTATTTCAAAGGGGAATTTTTGAAACAAAGAATTATTTTAACTGTTATACTCCTAAGCATAATAACACTATCTGAGTACGGATTAATTTCTAATACATTAAATTCATTTTTTGCGGGAGTAGCTCTTATTGTATTTTTTATTGTGGATAGTGATTTGAGAAAAAATGAACCACATTACTAATCAAACGGGCGCAAGAAAGGAATAAGTGAAAGCATCTAAAATCGCACTATTGAGCCATTTTGTTGAATATTAATCAAAATGAGGAATGTTGTTGAAATGGGTAAAAAATTTTTAAACGTAAGTGGTTGGATTTTACTTTTGGGTATGGTTGCTTTATGGATTAGGTTCGGATATACGGATTGGCAGTTATTATTATTACCTGCAACTTATCTTTGTTTTTCGATTGGTGATGGCAAGATTAAAAAACTGAAGTCGCTGTCGGTATCTCAAACCATAATACTTGTGTCTTCGTTTATCATATCCGTTGCCATTGCATTCGGACTTATCCAACTTGCTAATTATCTGATTCATGATGTTTTTCATCTTCAAGGGATCCTTAAAACTATGAGTGAATGGCTTGCTGTAATTCTCTCATTATTCCCTGCTGTAATTGCATTTAGCAGCGTAATCAATAAAATAGACGATAGTTTAAAGGAAAAATATAATGATCCGCACACCAAGGCTTCCGAATATGATGGCTTGAAGATGGAAGCCAATAAAATGTTGAAATCCATGACAAAGATGCAGACGATTAAAGCATTAAGAAAGAGATATGGCTTATCTTTGGTAGATGCAAAAAATATCGTGGATTCAGTAAAATAGTGATCTTCAAGAATAGGGCGCTTTTCACTAATAAAGAATAGCACCAATATTGGACAGGATAGACACATTTTTATGGCAAAGGGTTAGGGACATATGAATAAAGAACTTGAACAAGAAGTTGAGCGAGTTAGGAAACAAATGAAGAAGGGCTATTTAGTATTTCTTGCTATATTGTTATTAGGTATAGGTTCATTGGCTTATAATTTTATGAAAGGCTCTTATGCCTTTGAAATTGTTTTCTTTTTTTCTTTCATCGCTGCAATGGTTATCATTAGATATTTACCGATCATAACACTACCGGCACGTTTCTCGAAGGTTATCAACAGTATCTTGATTGTTCTAGGTTTTATTATAATAGGTCTTATTTTTTCCACTATCTGGACTAACATAACATTCCCTTTTGAAGAAATTCCTGATACTATAGATCCGGATACTATAGGGATATTGAATCAATTTGGAATCCAAATTAAATATGCAGTTCTAACAAGTACTTCACTATTTTTAACTGTTATTTTACTAAACAAGAAGAGCGTTTGGACATCTCCGATGCTTTTGGCTATTCTTGGTTTAGCAATTTTGTTATTGCCATTCGTATTACTATGTGTGATTAAGTTCTATGGTCTTTTAAAAGGTTTGTAAAAGGTTATCGGCTTATGTACAAATACCCTGCGACAGTCTTCAATTATCGGGCGCAATAACCGAATAAATGTCTGCCGCAATAGGGCCATTATCTGAAATAACGGAATGCATCTTTTTTAATCAAATGAAAGCAATAATAAACCTAACATAATGTTAATTTGACTTAACATTATGTTAGGTTTATTATATACATAAGTTAAAATAAAGAAAAGAAGGAGATTAATGTGCGACTATCCAACCGAATAAGGGAATTACGTGCTCGTTTTCAATGGACACAGCAAGATCTTGCGTCAAGAGTGGGAGTAACTAGACAAACGATTGCTGCATTAGAAAAGGGGGACTACATTCCTTCTTTGCTCTTAGCGATGAATATTTGTATTGAATTTCAACTGACTGTTGAAGAGGTATTTCAAGTAAAAGGGGAGGAAAAATAATGAAATTAAAGGGAATTTATGTATTAAATATAACGGTGTTAGCCTTGTTTGGATGGGCAATGATAGCCTATTATGATACAGCAACGGAAATTAAATCAACGATTGATAATCCCAGTATGGAAGGTTTTGCATTTTCCACGAATGTACTACCGCTTATCCTTTTGTTAATAGTTGGCATACCAGCTGCAGTTGTATTAACCCGAAAACAACGAAAGGAAAAAAAGGGATGGAAGGCAGCAATACTTTTCCCAGCAGAATTGAAGGAGAATGATGAACGAGAAAAAGCACTGACTTCAAAAGCTTGTCGAGATACCTATATTTCAACGATGATTGCATCTCCATTTCTTGCTGCATTTATGTTATTTCACCCGTTTGTTTCTAGCTATTTTGCTGCCTATCCGATTGTTATATTAATGCTTTTTCCAATTATTCAAGTAACAGTATTTTACCTGTCACTAAAAAAGAATTAAGAGGATTGATAAGAAACTTTTATTTTGAAAGAGCTCTTAATAATAATCTTGAATAACAGAGTAAGTTTTCACTCAACATTGTCAATGGTATTCCATAATCGGGCGCAATTCTTGAATAAGAAGGCACCCTTCAGTATAAAGCTATTTAATTGAATAAAGGACTCTAGATTTTCTAAAGGCAATGCTTATCAAAATCAATTATTTATTTTCATTTTCTTCGATATACTCCATTAAATCACCCGGCTGGCAATCCAGAGCTTTACAAAGTGCATCAAGTGTTGTAAAGCGGATTGCCTTTCCTTTTTCATTTTTAAGTATAGATAAGTTTGCTGGTGTGATTCCTACTAATTCGGAAAGTTTATTTAATGACATTTTACGCTCAGCCATCATAACATCAAGTTTAATCCTTATCATTATTATTCGCCCACTTCATCTTCATCTTCATATTGTTTTCCTATTTTCTTCTACTGCATTGACAGCCGTTCTCAAAGCTAATGCAATAATAATAAGTACTATTCCGCCGGCAATCATATCTATATAGGAAAGATTCGAAAAGGATACGTGTGCGTTAGTGATAGATAAAGCACTTAAAACCTTGGAAAGCATAAGATTACTCGTATAAGTAGAAGCAGTTCCTAAAATACCGATGGACAGGCCCAATTTAAACAAAACAGATACATTTTCATACATAAAGAGACTATATGTATGAATGTTTTTTAAAAGTTTATACATAAACCAGAAAAACAGGAGTGCGGTTAATCCTGTAGTCAGCTCATTCACAAAATAAAGGATTAAAAATTGCCCTTCCTCATAAATTGCCGGTTGTTGACGAAAATCAATCGTAAAGTAAGCAAATACCGGTTCTAAAGGACCAAACGAATCGGCGAAACCGCTGGCAGGTATAAATAAACGAGACAAACCCTCCATCAACATAAAGATCATTAAAAGCATCATTAAATAAAAGCCAATTAAAGATATGAGTGAACCTATTTTAAATATAATTTTTGATTTCATAATTTGTCTCCTTGCTTTCAACCATAAATTTATTTCCATTTATGTAATTACAAAATAATAATAATCCAATCATATCATAATTTACCAATCAAATCATTTTCAATATTAATTTATTGATTATCAATAATAATATATTGTTATTGATGGATTTTTCTGTTATGTTATTTGGTGTTGACCAAGCAAATTGAGAGATTGTGAAAACTTATGATAAGAACATTGGAAAAAATTAATTAAGACAGGTAGTTACAGGAGCAGTGATTTATGGATCAACAAATTGTTACACCCCAACAACAACTATCCAAAGTTGTAATTAGAGTATGGATTATTGGGGAGATTATTGCTAATTTCATTGGGCTCTTAGTTCTTGCAGCATTGTTTTTTTTGGATTACAAATTTTCATGGCCGGAATGGGCTGGGTGGATCATTTTGGTTGTCACTATTCTTTCTGTCGTTGGAACAATATGGTCTGTGTTTTTCGAGCCATCTTTGAAGTTTAATAGTTGGCGCTATGATGTCAATGAGGACTTTTTGCAATTGAAATATGGGATTTTCATCGAGAAACATGAACTTATTCCAATGACAAAAATACAGTCAGTTGCAACAAATCAGGGACCAATTATGAGAAAGTACGGCCTTTATTCGGTTTCCATTACTACAATGGCGTCCTCTCACAAAATCCCTGCACTATCTGAAAAAGTTGCAATTGAACTAAGAAGCCAAATTGCTTATTTTGCAAAAGTAAAGGAAGTGGAGTAATGGGACAGAAGAAACGATATCACCCTTTGAATATATTGTTCGACTTCTGGAGGCTCCTGAAAAATGCATTCTTCTTTGTATTGTTTCTTTTCATTATTAACTATGATTCCAGTTCAGCTTGGATTAATTATGGACGAATCATTTTTTGTTTGGCAGTCGTTTTAACTGTTTTTTCAATAATTTATAAATGGTTCACACAAAAATATTTGCTTGATGATGTTTCTTTTCATATGTACAAAGGGTTATTTAATAAATCGGAGCGGACCATTCCTTATACCAAGATTCACAATATCCAACGTAGGCAGACATTTATTCACAAGCTATTTGGATTGGCTTCTGTAGTTTTTGAAACAAGTATGACAGATACAGATGCTTCGATAAAATTTGGTGTCATTTCACAAAAAGAACTTAATGAACTGGAAGCAAGGATACACCAATCAGGCAGCACTAATCATGATGTAGTAGCCTATGAAGCAGTACCTGAGGCAGAAAAAGAGGAACAAGTAATATGTAACAGAACGGTCCATTTTAGACCGACAAGAAAAGATACTATCAAAGCTTCTTTCACATCGCTCAGCTTTTTAGTACTTATTCCGATAATTGTTTCTGTGTCATCTGAGATAGAGGATATATTTGATATAGAAGACAAGGCGAAAACATTTTTAATGTCTAACATCAATTCCTGGTGGATTATTTCATTGTTCATTGTTGCTTTGGTTATCATGTCCGTTGCTTTTGGGGTTGTCCGGACATTTTTAAGGTATGGAAGATACGAAATTGCTTCTGATGATAAAACGATTTTTATTTCAAAAGGAATCCTGGAAGAATCAACTTTTACCATATCAAAGGATAAAGTTCAGGCTGTTGAAGTTACTCAATCACTGATAAAACGAATGCTCGGACTTGCTGAAGTAAAGTTGATCAGTGCAGGAAGTGTTGGTGAAAGTGAAGATGAAACAAATTCACTTTATCCCTTTCTGCCTGTTCAGCGGGCATATGAGATGTTAGAGGAAGTGCTTCCAGATTATGAGGTAACACAGAAGATGTATCTTTTACCGGGAAAATCATTATGGGTTCGACTGTTAAGACCAAGCTGGCTCTGGATTATTGCAACTATTGCGCTATTCTTTTTCAGGCCCCAGGTATTCGATGTGAAACAAGCATGGTGGATCATTTCGGTTTTTTTATTTCTAATTATCTATATACATCGAATCCTCGATTTTATAAACACGAGATATATGTTGAATGGCGGCTTTATACAGTTTAAAACAGGGAGTCTGCAAACAACAATGTTTGTTTCAAAACGAAAGAAAGTAATTGAAGTGGAAGTATCCCGCAGTAGATTGCAGAAACAATTGGGACTGTCAACCATCAATATGGTAAATCGCTCCAAACCAGTCCATCACACAACGATTAAAGATGTACCAGAATTGATGGCAGATGCCTATCGTACATGGTATATCAAACGCACAGAAGATATTGAAATTGAAAAAACCAGTATTTAAATAAACAATAAATGAAGGGGCAAGTTATCATGATTCATATATTAAAACGGGAATTCATTGATGCATTTAAAAGTGTACGCTCTATTTTGATTCTATTATTTATAACTTTTGTATCGTACCAGTCAGCTAAATTTTTTGATGAAAATCAGGACATGATTAATCAATTTATTGGAGAAAGCGGAAATGAAGTCGGCTCAGTCTATACAGCGGCCATTGCATTCATCGTGTTGATCTTTGGGTTCTTATTTGTATTTGCCATTTCTCATGATTTGATCAACAGGGAAATAGAGATGAAAACCATAAGATTGCTTGTGACTAAGACATCGAGACTTCAAATTGTGCTGGGAAAGTTCTTGGGGATTCTATTATTCTGGGTTGTAACTATATCTATTTCTTTCGCTATAATATCCTTGATAACGGGTTCCTGGTTCCCTAAAGACTACTTTCAAACCATAATCTTTTTATTTTACATTATAAGCTTAGTGCTTTTAATTTCTACCGTCATACCAAAAACGAAATTAACGATGTTTCTAGGAATCTTCTTAGGAATTGTGTTGCCAATTATCGGATTAGCAGCAGCTTTCTCAGATAAGTGGTATTTCATTCCATTTAAATATTTATTGCCATATAAATATTTTGATGGCTCCGTTGGCATGATGTTCATCCCCTTGGCCATTGGTATTGGTTATATTTCATTAAGCATATTTTTTATAAATAGAAAGGATTTTTAAAATATGGAAATGATTAAAGTAAATCAACTAACGAAAAAGTATGGAGCAACAAAAGTTCTAAAGGGAATCAATTTAATCATTTATCAAGGTGAAGTGTTCGGGTTTGTGGGACATAATGGAGCCGGTAAATCAACCTTAATCCATATACTCACAGATATTGTGAACAAGAGTGGTGGCTCTTTTGAAATGTTGGGCATTTCGGATAATCATGTTAATGAGACAAAAAAGCGAATTGGAGTAATGCCTGATATTACAAACCTGTATGAAAACATGAAAGGAATTGACTTTTTACGATATATGGGAGACCTGGCAGGTGATAATTACAGTAAAAAATATTACATATCCCTTATGAAAGATGTAGGATTAGAGGGAGCGGAAAAGAAGAAAATCAAATCTTATTCATTTGGTATGAAAAAGAAAATCAGTATCGCACAGGCATTATTGGGCAACCCGGAAATCATTATTCTTGATGAACCAACGTCCGGCCTTGACCCTGAATCAGCCATAGAAATCCGCAAATTGGTAACAAATCTGCAGAAAAGTGGCAAGACAATCTTCTTGACATCCCATAATTTGGATGAAATTGAGAAAATTAGTGACAGAGTAGGAATTTTAAGCGAAGGCGTTATTAAAAAAATGGGAACGCCCCGTGAATTAAAGACAGAAACCAAAGAAGATATTGGCTTATTAATTCGAACAAAGCCTGTGCTCACAGCAGCTAATATCTCAAAAGTTTCTGAAGCTCTAGACATGAACGTTTCATTTGTAGATACACAAAAGGACTATACGTTTTTGAATGTTACTTCTGAGGATGACATTCCCAAACTGTCTAAGGAAATAATGGAATCCGGCATTCTTCTGTATGAACTGAAGGTGGAGGAACGATCATTGGAAGAGGTGTTTATGAATACGTGAGGGTTAATTTTTCCCTTAAAAATGTAATACATCAATTCCGTTGCGAATGGTGGTTATTAAATGGAAAACAATAATAGGCAGATAATAGAAAAAGTGAAACAAGGAGATCAACATGCTTTTAGTGAGTTAATCGAACTCTACCAACATAAAGTTTACCGAATTTGTTTCCGACTGATCGGAAACCGCCATGAAGCAGAAGAACTTGCCCAAGAAGCTTTTTTGCGAGCTTATCAGAATATTAAGAGTCATGACAGCAATAAAAAATTTTCTTCCTGGTTGTTCCGCATTGCCACAAATTTAACAATTGATTGGTTGAAAAAGAAGAAACCGGATTATTATTTGGATGCGGAAGTGACTGGGGCAGAGGGTATGACAATGTATACCCGAATTCCTGCCAATAATAAATTACCGGAGGATCAAGTAATCGCACTGGAATTTCAGGATACTGTACATAAGGCAATTTTTCAGTTAGCACCAGAATATCGCTCGGCCATTGTATTGAAATATATGGAGGGTTTGTCACTGAGGGAGATGAGTGACATCATGCAGATTCCCATTGGCACGGTTAAAACAAGAATTCATCGTGGCCGTGAAATATTACGCAAGCATTTGAAACCTGTTCCATAATTGCGGGATCAGATGGGCTGACGAAGAATGACAATAAAGTCGATTCATTTAAATTTGGTTTTTATATGCTTAGTTCAGCAATCGCACCCTTAATGGAATAAAAGAAGCCATTAGGGAAGGAAAAAACAAACCTCTACCTGGTTAATTCCTTGGGTAGAGGTTTTAGTCTTGTCAACGATTTGTCAACATTGTCCACTAAAATTCAACGGATTATACATTTTTGTATATATGCTATTTATGTTTTTGTTATCTATAAGTGCATGTTCATGGAGTTTGTAAATAACATAGATAGGTCAATATTGATTATTATTGGTACAATTAATATTTGCAAGATATAAAAGACAAACTTAATAACCCGGACTTAACGCACTTATTCCTGTATTTTGGTATTTGTGTGATTGGTCACAAGAATGGTAACGAATATATCGCAATAAACTAAAATGCAACAAAAATAAAGAGAAGCATTATTTATTTGAAACGGTGATGTATATGCACTCTGAAATGTTATAGAACATTGCAAAATGTCTCGTCAAGGCCTCCTAAGCTGTGAACCCTCACATCAAGAGGAAATTTTTAATGGTTGATTATAAACATAAAATGGTAACTTCCAATGATGATGTCACGGAAGTTACCATTGGTTAACTCTTTAGGGGTTAATTTTTATGTGTGATTCTAGAGTCTTATATTATAGTCACCATGCTTGCTTTTTCTAATGACCACAACAAATATAGTGACCACGCAAATGACCACACATTAAACAATTGAGAACAAACGTTTGCAAGGTGTTAATTGTGGTATATCATAATTTGTTATATAATTTCATGGAGAACAACATATCAAAAATAGGCAAAAATGGTAACAATTAAACGGGTCATGTAATAAATAAAACGCCGAAACGCCGAAAAAGCGAACTGGCTTGTAAGTCATATGTGGTATAGTTATTCACCGCCCGCTTTTTCAAGGGTGTCCAGTTCGTTAAACGTGTAAATGTGAAAGCCTGCGATACCATAGTCCGATTCATTTAAGTACGGGGTATATGCGTTAACCAAAGCGCTTGGATCATAGCCGCGCATCAGCTTCCTCGATAATTTCAGATTTTTTCTGAGGAAGCGAAGTGAATCAGTGACACCAATACGGGGGGCGATGCGAAGTAATTTGTCCAATTTCACGGGACCTGGTAGGCCCAGATAGCAGGGCAGCTGCAGACCGGATGCGCGCTGTTTCCGAAGCCAGGCAAGGACCTGCTCGGGATCAAAACACATTTGTGTCACGGTATAATGGGCTAGGGGAGCTTTTGCTGCAAAATCCTGATTGAGTGTGGCTGTATCGATATGCGGGTGGCCTTCAGGATATGCAGGAATACCGATGCGATGCAGCCCGTTTTCGTGTGTGGCCAAAGACTGTAATAATTCAAGGCCATGCTGATACGGACCCAGTGGTTTTTCCTGATCGCCACCAACAATAAATATTTCGTGCACATCATTCTCAGCGAGGCGATCAAGCACTGTGTTAAGATGTTTTTCACTCCGGATCATCCGCGCTGCAATATGGGGAATAACCTGAGCGAAATGAGGCGCTAATGCGATTGATTTGTCGATCGTAGCGTCGATACCATTTGTCGGTGAGCAGGTGATTGTCAACGTGGCATGGGAAGGAAGTGCCGCTGTGGCCCGCTCAACGATGCCCTTAGCGGGAATGAGTTCAAAGCGGGACGCCCCCGCTTGGTTGAACAGAGCCGTTGAAGATTGCTGATCCATCATGGTCATCCCTACTTTCTTTTAAATATGATCATTGTAAGGCAAGCAACATGACACCTCTAATAGGGGTGTCATAATTTTGTGAATTCCTCTAACAATCAGTGGTCAAAATGTCTTAAAAGTGATTCAAGTCTCAGGCAGCAAAATATCTGTGCAACGGGTCTGTCTGTAAACAGACCCGTTGCATCGTTATCACGTCTCAAGCTTTCGGCCGGTCTGGTTATATCCCGTCCCGGGGTTTTCAGAAGCCTTGAACGGCGTCTGCGCAACCTCCGCCGTAACACGTCCGATGGCGTATGGTTCGGGCAGGTGTACTTCAAGCTGGGTCCCAATCATACTGAATATGTTGGGCAGCATTGCGTAACCAATGTTGCACCCCTGATTCGGTGAATAGAAGGCAGAGGTGACATATCCGACCGGCTCCGTACCGCCTTCCGCGTAAACCATATAGAAATCGGCCGGGTACCAGTCAATCTTATTGCCGCTGAATTTCAGCCCGACAAGCTTTTTAGTGACACCTTCGTTCTTGATGCGGGTTAGGGCTTCTTTGCCGATAAAATGGTCTTTGGTCAGGTCCACTTGCCACCCTAAGCCCACTTGGTATGGGTTGGTTTCCTGGTCCATATCCTGTCCATAGGAGAGGATACCCGCTTCGAGCCGCCGTATATGGCCTGGAGCAATCACTTTTAGATTGTATGGTTCACCCGCCTTGAGGAGAGGATACCAGAACTTTTCGGCGTTAACACTGGCATTATATAGATAAATCTCAAAGCCGGCTTCACCCGAGAATCCCGTGCGGGACACAATGACGGGACAATCGTTCACTTCCCCCTCCATCAGCCCGTAGTAAGGAACGTCATGAATGCGCTCGCCAAACAAATCGACCATGAGTGATGTTGATTTTGGCCCTTGAATTTGTACGGGAGACACATCGATTTCGCGTACGGTGCAATCAAAATTGTTCATGACTTTAAGCGCCTGAAGCCACAGCGACACGTCGCTGTCGGATAAAGAGAACCAAAACTCATCTTCATGCGGACGAAGGAGAACCGGATCATTGATGATGCCACCTTCGTTATTGCATAAAATAACGTAGCGGGCTTTTCCCGTCTTGACTTTCTCGACCGAGCGCGTGATCGCCAAGTCCACCAGCTTCGGGGCATCAGGGCCTTTCACCTGGATCTGTCGCTCTACCGCGACATTCCAAAGCGTGACGTGTTCGGTGAGATATTCGTATTCTTTGAGGAGACCGCCCTCCTCCATCGGGATATAGGCACGCGGATGGTACATGTTGTTGTAAACCGAATAGCACCATGACCCGGATTCTTCGGAAAGGTGCCAGAATGGGGACTTGCGCACTCTTTGCGATATAAGCATGCGTGAGCCGTTATCCCCGCTTTGACGCAGATTGACCGGAACGTGTCTTTGCACGCCCACTTCCTCGATATCGTTAGACGTTTTGAACTCTGATAGAGGTTTTCCTTCAATAGACATACCGATTGCCTCCTTTTTGTTATAAAGGAATATAATTCCCATTTTCGTAAAAGGTACTTTACCGATGATGATCGGCATTTGAATCCGGCACTTGCCACCGGAACCCCAAACGTTCGATCTATCAGAGACTTGGTAACAACCCGGACCACCCACAATCGCCTCGTGTAAAATTTTGATGTCAGTCCCTTCACAACTGACCCTGCGTATCATACCCCCTTTAAGTGTTAATTGCTGTCTTACTTCTGAACTGAAAATCAATTGTTTAATGAAGCGCTTATATTATATGTTATGATGACGTACACGCGTTGTATCCATGCATCACACAATTTTTCATTAAAGGGTGTTGCCGATCCGGACACCCTCGGAAATGGCATCGCTTAGACGCCTTGGTGCAATCGCGTCACCGATCATTTGTACATCAAGTTGCGGATCTGCCTGTTTCACTTGCTCGTAAAGCGCATCTTCTGCCGTTTGATAGCCAACGAATACCACCAGGTCAGCCTCATCTACAAGTCGTTCGTTTCCGGACCAGACGTCATTTAAAAGGAGGTGACCATCCTTTTGTCCTGCAAGCTGTTGGTTGGGTGAGAGGACGACTTGATTTTCGGCAAGCAGACGATACAGCTCCGGCTTTTGCATCGCGTCGAGATCTTCACAGACGGACCACAACGGTGTGACTAATTCAACCTGAGAAGCACCGGCAGTTGCGGCGAAATTGGCTATGCTGGCTCCGCGAAACTTTCCTTCACGATCATAGACCATAACCCGATCACCTTTTTCAATGGATACGGCTTGATCAAGAATTGCAATATCTGTTACGCAGCGCGTTGTGACGTCGCCGGCTGCAGCAAGAATGTCCGGATAGGATCCTGTTGCAAGCACAACCTTATCGGGATCCAGTTCGATTAGACTGTCAGGCGTCATTGTCGTTTTAAGCTGCACATCAACATTTAGCCGCTCGAGTTCTCTTTTAAGCCACTCAATATGTCTGCCATAGTGTGGTCGTTCGGGAGCGGTTACAGCGGCTGTCATTTGTCCTCCAAGCTGATCACCGCGCTCCCAAATCATGACGTCATGCCCTCGTGCAGCAGCTACACGTGCAGCTTCCATCCCTGCAGGTCCGCCGCCAACGATGAGTATGCGTCGCATATAATCTGCCGGCTCGAAATTTTCTAAAGAACTGTCGCCGATGGCAGGGTTAACGGTGCAAATGATGGGCATGCCCATATACAATCTGCCAATGCATCCTTCTGTACAAGCGTTGCAAGGGCGGATTTGAGACAGTTCTCCTTCCATTGTTTTTTGAGGCAACTCCGGATCTGCGATAATGGCCCGGGTCATACCTACCAGATCACAATCGTCATTGACCAGGGCATCTTCTGCCTGTTCGGGGTCGAGGATTCGTCCGGCAACCAATACCGGAGCTGAGAGATTTTCTTTCATTCTATGTGCCGCGTGGTTATACGTACTGCGTGCAAAGGTATCACCCGGAACGACCGCTGATTGGGCAGCATAGGTTGCAGCATTTCCGCCAGAAATATGAAATAGGTCAATGTGGCCCAAACGATCAAGTCTCTTGGCAATCTCGAGCATGTCATCCTGGTCAAGACCCAGATCGTCCGTAACAGGATCGCCAGTCATTCTAAAACCAATAATAAAATCATCGGATACGGCCTCAGCGACTGCTTCAATCACCTCTTCGGAAAAACGCATGCGTCCGGTCAAGTCGCCTCCATAGCGGTCTGTCCGCTTGTTGATGGCTGGGCTCCAGAATTGTTCAATCAAATGCCCCGAAAAAGAGGTGATCTCAATCCCATCCCAACCGCATCGTTCCAGTCTTGCTGCAGCATCGGCAAAGGCATCGATGATCGGCGGTATTTCATCAATACGCAAAACATGCGGTGTTTCTCGATGAATCCCTTCTGAAATAGCAGATGGCGCCTGTAAAGGACGGCCGCTAATGGAAGAATCACCCCGTCTGCCCATGTGGGTGGCTTGAGACATAATCAACCCACCGTGAGCATGCACTTTATCTGCAAGGTCTTCTAATAATTGTTCGTTTTCAGGGTCCCATAAGCTGACTGATCCATACGAGGCTGAAGAATATTTGTACACACTTGCCGAACCAAAGGCCATGATCAAACCGGCTCCGCCAGCTGCCTTGCGTTCAAGGTAGTCAACATGGCGTTTGTTTAACAAACCTGAATCAAACCCTGGCGCATGTGCGGTTGATACTATCCGGTTTTTCACTTCGCGGCGACCAATCTGGAAGGGGCTGAACAAATGCTGAAATTCCCTTCTTACGGTTGCTGAGTGGTCCGTATTCATCGATTTTACCTCCCTTGGAAAATTGGCTTCTGAATAGATATTTCGGAAACATTTTTATCCCCATCGGCGAAAAGGTAAGCGATTACATAACATCTCGAAAACTGCCTGCCACTGGATTGTTTTTAAATTCTGTACAGGAATTTATCGCAATGTTGTTAAAATTAAATACTTTATTTAACGAAATATTATTAGAAACCCATATTGATGTCAAGATATTTTTAAAAAATTTTCTGATAGTTGTTTTGAACAAAATCTATATTAATAAATACAGAGCGATGGGGGTGGTTGATGTAATGGCAGATCGGTTCCACGGTGCTCTGCACGGCTGCCGATCAGACCAGCGGTATAAAGCTGAAATACTACATCCGCCCATATGAGAATTTGTCCAGAATCTGACAAAAATATGAGCTTAACAGAAGCTAGTTTCCTGAATACAAAAAGAGTGGAATAGATGAATCAAATTGTTCATAAACAGAATAATATAAATAAAAACGAAAAAATTTAGGCTTTTTACACTGTCATCAACAAGATAGCTCATATCACAGAAACTGAATGTAAATTAATAAATAGAAAGTACACTATACTGGGTATCAAATTTAAAGATAACAGTCATCAATATTAATCATTTTACCCGATTATGGATACCGCCTATGATGTGAGTAACAAGCAAAAGAACTAACCCAACAATATTTTGTAAAGGAGGAACCTAAAAAGAAAAATATCTAAAGGAATATGAATGGCAGTAGCTAACAGAGCTGTAGCTTATAAGAAGCCTGAAGTAATAGAGGTTGAATCAATTGATTTTCCGGAGCTTGTGTTAAAAGATGGTCCTGGTGTTCATCCCCTCAATGTCGGACGAAAATGTGAACATGGGGTCATTTTAAAGGTTGTCACAACCAATATTTGCGAACGTAATTTTTTTAAAATAAATTACTGATTATTTAAACATTGGAGGAATGAAATCATGACCAAAGTGAATTTGGAATTAGCAAAACAACTAACTGATGGTGCTGAAAAAGAATCACAAAAAATTGGCGTCAACATGGTCATTACGGTTTTGGATGAAGGCGGAAATCTTATTGCCACTCATCGTATGGATGATGCTTGGCTTGCAAGTATTGATATTGCTCAAAATAAAGCTTGGACCTCAGTGGCCCTAAAGATGTCAACTTCCAACTTGGCTGAAGCCACTGTACCTAAAGCAGAGCTATATGGACTTAATACAACTAATAATGGAAGAATTGTCGTATTCGGTGGTGGTATCCCACTTATTCAAGACGGGAAGGTTGTCGGAGCAGTTGGTGTGAGTGGAAGTTCAGTTGACCATGATTGTCAAGTAGCTCAAGCGGCTGTAGATGTTTTTGAAAGCCTAAACGTTAGTACCGGACAATAATACAGACAAAGTAATAAGATTGTATAGTTGGGTATGACTTTTGCAGGATAGTTCGGATTCAGAATCCATCATCATAAAGAGTAAATTCCCAAAAATAACCTATGGGAATTAATCTCTCAGATTCAAATACTACAATAGAATGCATCTTTGGTAAATGTGAAAACCGCCAACGGGGAAGACTCGTATTGAGCTAAACTCTTGGTTAAAAGGACAGAGAAGGGTGCGATATGTCCTTCTCTGTCTTTTTGGTGAAAAGAAAAGCTGAAATCGCTGGTGGATTGGTGTTACTGTGCAAAACACTGATCTTAGCCGAATATTCCTCACAAGGGTATGTGAACATGGGCGCAAAGCCCGCTTTTAGACACCCCTTCTTTAACCTGCAAGATGGTGGAGGGTAGTGAAGGGATCATATTAGTCGCCGGGAAGAATGACCCCATCATATATTTTTTAATTGAATGATTCCACCAATAAACCTATATTATACTTGATGATGTTATTGAAAATGTGGTTGATTGATGCAATATAATATTACATTTAAATATATTATAAACAAAATCCTGGTATTTGCCGGGATTAGTTTAATCATATTAAAAATAAGCAATGTTGACCGGAAACCGTATCAGCACATTTTAATTATAAAAGGGGTTAACTTGTTGTTATTACAATGTTTAACGAGTGATTTAGAAGCGAATATAAAAATAAAAAATGTGCATCCTGAAAAGGTCGCAATAGATTTTTGAGTTATATTATGATTTAAGATATAATCTCAGCATAAATAAATGGTAATAAATTGACACAATCAGTTATAATTAAACGGGTCATGTAATAAAATTGTGCCTTTACTTAGTAAGATAATAAGGGTTAAGGCGCAAATGAGTCAGTAACTGAAATATGGGGTATAATAATGTAGCGGTTCGTTAAAACTGAAACAAGTGAATGCGAGGTGCTGCTTTATAGATAATCAAAAACTTATCAATTTTTTAAATCAGTTATTGTCCAATTACTTTGTCATGTATGTCAAACTCCATCGTTATCATTGGTTTATCCAGGGGAAGCATTTCTTCCAGCTGCATGAAATATTTGAAGATATGTATACGATGGCTGCCAAAGATATAGATGAATTAGCCGAAAGAGTGTTAATGATTGATGGCAAACCATTGGCAACTATGGCAAAATATTTGAAGGAATCAACACTGGAAGAAGCGACTGCGGATGATAAAGAAGATGAAATAACCGCTCAATTAGTTGAAGATTACAGTCAAATTATTAATGAAATAAAACAAGAAGGAATTCCGTATGCAGCAGATCAGAAAGATGAGCCTACCGTGGATTTACTGGTCACACTGCAAGGCAAATTAGAAAAATATGTCTGGATGCTGTATGCTTATCGTGCCTATGAATAAAGATAGCTAGGGGAATCGTGATGAAGAAAAAAGTCATAGCCATTGTCGGACCAACTGCTGTCGGGAAAACCGGCCTGAGCATTGAAATTGCCAGCCGCTTTGGCGGGGAAGTCATAAGCGGGGACTCCATGCAAGTATATCAGGGATTGGATATTGGCACCGCAAAAGTAACGAAGGAAGAAACCAGGGATATCCCCATTACATGATAGACAATAAAAAGCCTGACGAACCATTTTCAGTAGCTGATTATCAGTCATCGGTCCAACACTATATAGAAAAAATAGATTCACACGGGAAACTGCCGGTTATTGCAGGTGGAAGCGGTCTTTATATTCAGGCCGCTCTTTATAATTATCAATTTTCCGACGAAAGACGCAATCAACAACTCACCAGACAACTTGAACAACAGTTGAAGGACCAAGGAGCAGATGTGCTTTATAAACAGCTGCAAGAGATCGATCCTGAACAGGCCGCAAAAATTCATCCGAATAATCACAGACGTTTGATCCGTGCGCTGGAAGTATACGAATCAACAGGAAAAACAATGACTGAGCATCAGCAAACACAGCGCGATACATCACCCTATAACCCTATTTTTATAGGACTGGAAATGGATCGCAAACGATTGTATAATCGTATAAACCACCGGGTCGATACAATGCTCGAACAAGGACTCATAGAAGAAGCTAAATTATTATATGAGCAAGGTTATGAACAACATCAGGCGATGCGTGGTATTGGATACAAAGAATTCATCCCTTATTTCAAGGGAGAGCAGTCTTTTGAAGAAACCGTTCATTTACTGAAACGAAACTCCAGACGATACGCTAAACGGCAATATACATGGTTCAAAAATAAAATGGATGTGAACTGGTATACGATTACACCTGAAGAATCCGAAACTGTATTTGAAAATATTTTAGCCGATTTAGCAGGAATGTTACGAAAAATATAGAATTAATTTATAATAGATAGAAAAGAGGAGGATATGCAAATGGCACAGTCAGTAAACATTCAGGATCAATACTTGAACAAACTCAGAAAGGACCATGTATCAGTTACCGTCTTTTTAACAAATGGTTTTCAATTACGGGGGGTTTTGAAAGCTTTTGATAATTTCACTGTTTTACTGGAAACGGATGGCAAACAGCAGCTGATTTTTAAACACGCCATCTCCACATTTGCGCCAGTTCGAAATATTTCATTGGATAAAGAGTAATTCAAACAGACGCTTTCGAAAGCGTCTGTTTTATTGTGCGCTTATTTCTCAGCGGATCATTTGAATATAGGCATTTGTCACACGCCACTCTTCCTTCACGTATACTATCGTGATGGAGGAGTGATCATATGGAGACACAAACAACACAAAATAAAAAAGGACAAATAAATATTATACTGCAGGATCAACAAAACAAAGCTTACCGCCATGAAAACCAGTCTGTTTTGACAAATAATCCTTTTTCACATATCGATACTGAATTCTCTTCATTTATTGGAATGAGCGAATTGAAACAAATGATAAAAGAGATTTATGCAACGATTGTCATCAATGAAAAACGGAACGAAATGGGATTAACCGAAACGAAACAGGTACTTCATATGCTTTTCAAAGGGAACCCCGGAACAGGCAAAACGACAGTGGCAAGAAAATTGGCGAGAATGTATTTTGAAATGAATGTGTTGTCCAAAGGTCATTTTATTGAGGCGGAACGTGCTGATCTGGTTGGCGAGTATATCGGCCAGACAGCTCAAAAGACACGTGCTATTATCCAGAAAGCTATGGGTGGTATTTTATTTATTGATGAAGCCTATTCGCTGGGGCGCGGAGGAGAAAAAGACTTCGGCAAAGAGGCAATTGATACGCTTGTAAAGCATATGGAAGACAATCATAATGATTTTGTTTTAATACTGGCAGGGTATCCATATGAAATGGAGCGGTTTTTAACACTGAATCCAGGCTTGAAATCCCGTTTTCCGTTTATACTGGATTTTCGGGATTATGATATTGATCAGCTTATGAATATAGCCAAACAAATGGTCAAAGACCGTGAATATGAACTAACTCAGGAAGCGGAGCGGAAAATACGATACCAATTGTATAAGCAAAAACAAAAATCACAATTTAATTTTGCCAATGCCCGTTATGTGCGCAATGTCGTGGAGCAATCTATCAGACGTCATGCAGTGAGACTTTTGAATCGGGAGATGTTTTCAATTGATGATCTTGTTTTCTTAACCGGCGAGGATTTTAAATTCACTTCGGATTAATCCGCTCCTGAATTGTAGTGACAGCCGTTATTTGCTATGATAATGATTGAAAGTATAGATACGAATTGTTCTTAAAGGAAGAGGTATCAATATGCCGGAAAAGGTATTAGTTATCGCTGTAAAAATGCCTGAAGATAACGATGAACGTTTTAATTCATCACTTGATGAACTTAAATCGTTGTCGCATACTGCAGGAGCCACAGTGGAAAAAGCTATGATTCAGAACCGAAAGAGACTTCACCCCGCCTATTATATCGGCGAAGGGAAAATGGAAGAGATCAAAGAAGTGGCAGAGGATCTGGAAGCAGACTTAATTATTTCAAATGATGAACTTTCAGCTGGCCAGCTTCGTAACTTAACCGATCGTATCGGTGTCCATGTAATTGATCGGAGTCAGCTCATTTTGGATATATTTGCCCAGCGTGCCCGTACAAAAGAAGGTAAACTGCAAGTGGAACTTGCTCAGCTGGAGTATACCCTGCCAAGACTGCGCGGCAGAGGCGAGGAAATGTCGCGATTAGGTGCCGGTATTGGGACTCGCGGACCTGGTGAAACAAAATTGGAAACTGATCAGCGGCATATCAGAAAGAGAATTGATGATATCAAACGGCAGTTAAATCAAGTGGTTAAGCAGCGGGAACAATACCGTAAGCGCAGGAAATTAAATGACGCTTTCCAGATTGCTATAGTCGGCTATACCAATGCAGGCAAATCGACGTTATTTAACCGGCTTGCCAAAAGCGATGCACAGGTGGAAAATCAATTATTTGCTACCCTTGATCCGTTAACACGCCAAATTCAACTTCCGTTTGGCTTTCAAACATTGATAACAGACACTGTAGGATTTATCCAGGATTTGCCGACATCATTGATTGCAGCCTTCAAATCAACATTGGAAGAAGTGACAGAGGCGGATTTTATACTGCATGTTGTCGATGCAGCCAATCCTGATCTTGAACAGCACCAGCAAACCGTTGATAGATTGCTGACGGACTTAGGGGCCAATACAATCCCGAAACTCGTCGTCTATAATAAAAAAGACCGGTTAGAGACAGACTTTATCCCAATGCAGCACCCCAATATTCTAATCAGTGCAACTGAACAAAATGATATCGGTCGCGTGTTGGAAAAGATTGAGGATACCTTGAAGAATGAATGGGATGCCTATACCGTAAGTATAGCGCCTGATGAGGGTAAATTACTGCATCGTCTGGAAAAGGAAACGATTGTCACTTATCGTTCGTTTCAGGAAGAGAGCAGAAAATATTCGGTTGCAGGATATATCAGACAACATCATCCATTGAGAGGTTTAGTAAAGGAGAATTAAGACATCAATGCAGCACAATTTGATAACACAGGCTGAACATGACTGTCAGGAGCAACATCAAAATGTCGCTGATATCGTTGAGCGAAATCAAAAACGGGTTCTTGCCGCTTTTAAAAACAATCGTGTCAGTGATACCCATTTTCATTCTACAACTGGTTACGGTTACGACGATTTGGGGCGAGAGATTCTGGAATCTGTTTATGCTGATGTTTTCGGCGGCGAAGATGCTCTGGTCAGGCCGCAGATGGTTTCCGGTACGCATGCAATTTCAACAGCCTTATTCGGGCTGTTGCGGCCGGGTGAAGAGCTGTTATATATAACAGGTAAACCGTATGATACGCTGGAATCGGTCATCGGTATGAATGGAGAACAAAGCGGCTCGTTAAAAGATTTTCACGTGCGGTATAATCAAGCTGACCTTCTGGAAGATGGTTCAATTGATTTTGAAAATATCAAACACAAAATGACAAACCAAACAAAAGTGATCGGCATTCAGCGTTCTAAAGGATATGATGAGAGACCATCGTTTACTATCAATGATATTGAAGAGATGGTTCGGTTTGTAAAATCGATAAACAGTGACGTGATTGTTTTTGTTGATAATTGCTATGGTGAATTTGTCGAGGAACGTGAACCGTTAAACGCAGGTGCAGACATAATAGCAGGATCACTGATCAAAAATCCGGGCGGTGGCATTGTCCGGGCAGGCGGGTACATAGCCGGAAGAGAAAAATTGGTAGAGCAGTGTGCCAATAGACTGACAGCACCGGGGCTTGGAAAGGAAACCGGGGCGACTTTCAATACATTGCAGGAAATGTTTCAAGGGTTATTTCTAGCCCCGCATGTTGTGGGAGAAGCACTGAAAGGTGCGATTTTAACGGCACGATATCTTGAATTGGCCGGTTTTCAAACAAGCCCCGGTTATGATGCATTTCGTACTGATTTGATTCAGACTGTTACGTTTAATGATCCGGAAAAGATGATTGCTTTTTGTCAGGCAATCCAGCATAATTCCCCGGTTGATGCGTTTGTAACACCTTATCCGAGTGACATGCCCGGTTACCGGGACGAGGTCATCATGGCGGCGGGAACATTTATTCAAGGTGCGAGTCTGGAACTTACCGCAGACGGTCCAATCAGGGAACCGTATACCGCCTTCGTACAAGGCGGTCTGACCTATTCCCATGTAAAGATTGCACTGGAGGCTGCGGTTAATAGTTTGCTTGAAAAGACGTCACCTCTGAAAACATGAGAGACCTTAATATTATTTGTCATCAATCCATACATTCGGTTATTATAAAAACCATAGCAAATAAGCAGTCCTGCTTCATTAATAGGACGCCATTTTTTGACATCAGGCTTAGAAATCGAGGAGGAAACTGAATGGGCTCAGAATTGACAAAAGATCAGATCATGAAACAGATTGAGAAAGAAAACGTCAGGTTTATCCGGTTGCAATTCACGGATATGCTCGGCACCATCAAAAATGTTGAAATTCCACTCAGCCAATTGGAGAAAGCATTGGATAATAAAATGATGTTTGACGGATCTTCTATTGAAGGATTTGTCCGTATTGAAGAATCAGATATGTACTTGCATCCTGATTTGGATTCATTTGTTGTTTTTCCGTGGACTTCTGAAAAAGGTAAGGTTGCGCGGTTTATCTGTGATATATATAATCCCGACGGAACTCCTTTTGCGGGGTGTCCGAGATACAATTTGAAACGCAATCTGCAAAAGATGGAGGAGTTAGGTTTTGATGCATTCAATATCGGTACGGAGCCCGAATTCTTTTTATTTAAGCTGAATGAAAACGGGGATCCATCCATGGAACTAAATGACCATGGCGGTTATTTTGACTTGGCTCCGACAGACTTGGGAGAAAATTGCCGGCGTGATATTGTACTGGAGCTGGAGGAAATGGGATTCGAGATTGAAGCATCCCACCACGAAGGCGCACCCGGTCAGCATGAGATTGATTTTAAATACTCCGATGCAGTCAGACATGCTGATGATATTCAAACGTTTAAATTGGTTGTCAGGACAGTTGCCAGAAAACATAATCTGCATGCCACATTTATGCCAAAACCGTTATTTGGTGTAAACGGTTCAGGGATGCATGTTAACATGTCTTTATTCAAAAATGGTGAAAATGCTTTTTTTGATAAAGATGGTGAAATGCAATTAAGTGACGTTGCTTATCAGTTTACCGCCGGCGTCATCAAACATGCAACGAATTTCACTGCAGTGACCAATCCGACTGTTAATTCATACAAACGGCTTGTGCCTGGATATGAGGCGCCATGTTATGTGGCCTGGTCCGGCACAAACAGAAGCCCGCTAGTTCGAATTCCCTACTCACGTGGATTGAGCACACGTATTGAGGCAAGAAGTGTTGATCCTGCCGCTAATCCATATATGGCCATGGCTGTCTTGCTTGCCAGCGGGCTTGACGGCGTTCGAAATAAAATGAGTCCGCCTGAATCTGTTGACGAAAATATATATGATATGGACAAAAAAGAACGGCAGCGAAATGGTGTTAAAGATTTGCCGGCTACTTTAATGGATGCTCTGGTAGAATTGCAGAAGGATGAGACGATAGTCGAGTCATTAGGCGATCATTTATATGAGCATTTCATGGAAGCAAAAGAAATTGAATGGGACTTGTTTAGAACTACTGTTCATCCATGGGAAAGAGAGCAGTATTTGACTACGTATTAAACTTGATATGGCAGCATTTACTTAAGGGGCGTAATATAAATTTTTGCTCATTCAATCGATAGCACCCCTTGAGCACCCCTTAAAAATTAATAAATTATTTTAAAATATCGTCCATATATGCTTCAAATTGGGCGGTATTTTTTTGTTCCATTCTTTTGGATACATGAGAGTAAACGTCTGCGGTAATTTGGTAACTACCATGACCTAATCGTTCTTGTATAAACTTCATGTTTGCACCAGATTCCAGTAATAAAACAGCGTGTGTGTGACGTAAAGAATGAATTGGTAATGATTTAATCCCTGCTCTCTTCAAAGTACGAGAAAAGGCATTAAATAGACTGGATTTTGGCATGAAATTTCCATCTTTTTTGCATAGTACTAAATTTAGATCATGACGATAGATGTCATTAATCTTTTGTTTATTTTGGTTTTGCCAGTTTGCATGGAACCGCAAGTCGTCTGTGAGAGATTTACTTATAGTAATAATGCGTTTAGAATTAAAGTTTTTTGTATCTCCAAAGGGAAGCTCTTTGGCATCTGGTTGAAAGTCCAAATTTTTATTAATCGCAATCTCTTTATTATTAAAATTAATATCGGACCATTGTAAAGCACCTGCTTCACCTTTCCGAAGACCAGTTTCTATTAATAATTTAAAAAATATCCAATAAATATAACCATATTTATAAGCTTCTCTTAAAAATATGCCTATTTCAGAGGAATCAATAAATTTTACATCTTCTTTTTTGTGTTTTCCCGGGATTATTGCATCTTCACATGGATTATCCATTATATTTTTATTTATCCTGGCACGCTTCATAGCATTGTAGAAAGCATTGTGTATTTTTAATATCGTATTTCTAGCCAATCCATTTTCATTTAATTTATTAAGGAACTCTTGGTAAAGAGCAGGAGTTACAGAACGTAATTCTATGTTCCTAAAGTATGGTTTAATATGAATTTCAATACTATTGCGCAGGGATGATAAAGTGTTTTTACTTACCTGGTTTTGTTTATATTCCCTTAACCAAAAATCAAGAAAATCACTCAGTTTAATATCTGTTTGATCGTAACCGCTTTTTAGTTGGCTCATTACTATTTCAGCTGCATGTTTCGCCTTTGCTTTTGTTGAGAACCCCTTTTAGATCTTTCCTTTTGTTTTTTAGTGATTGGATCCTGAAAACGAATTCTATATTCCCATTTACCATTGCGCTTTCTGTAAGTTACAAATAATTCCATAGTTAAACCTCCATAATTAATAATTAGTCCAATTACTCATAGGTCAAAAGTATAACGTATGGCTTTTCCTATAATTTTACAAGGGTTTTTTTCATCGATAACAGTCGGTCGATATTGGTTATTATCCGGAGTCAGGATTATATAGTCATTATCTTTGCGAATTCGTTTTAACGTTGCTTCTGCGTTGTCATTTAGAAGAACGGCTGCTATTTCACCACTTTCTACGTCCGGTTGCTCCCTGATTAATACATATGCGCCCTGGGGTATTGTGGGAAGCATACTATTGCCTTCTGCATGTAAGTAAAAAAGAGAACCAGAGGGTAAACCAGTTTTGGGTTCAGTTCTATACCCAGTTAAATTTTCCTCTGCAATAATGGGGTCTCCGCATGAAATTTGACCAACAATTGGAACGTTAATAGATTCTGAATGGACAGCATAAAGGTTTTCTATACCCAACAAATGTTCAATTGTTGTATTAAGTGCACTGGCATACTTAGATATATTATTTATTGGAAACTCTCTTTTTCCACTTTCGTATCTGGATAAAGTTGATTTTGAAACACCTGTTTTTTCCGCTAATTTTCCTAAAGTCATCTTCTTTTCTTTTCTCAACTGCTCAATTAATTGTATAACCTCTTTTGAGTTTCTCACTTTGTCTACCTCCGTCCTTTTCTATAGTATATTTTATAACATTGTTCCCGTAAAGAAATTTATCAAGTATATTTTTAGAATATTTGTTGACAATTGGCAATAATCGTTTTATTATTGATGCATAATTTAATTGGAGGGTAACAGATTGCCTTTTAATTTACTTCTTTTAAAAGATGAGAGAACGTCACAAAATATTTCGCAAAAAGAAATGGCTAATTATCTAGGGATGGACCACGCTTCTTATTCCAAAAGGGAAAATGGAAAAGTGTTTATTACTGTTGAAGAGTTTATGAAAATATTAGAGGTGTTGGATATTCCGGAAAAAGAATCATTATTTTTTTGGGAATAAAATTGCTGATTGGAGACAACCGATACCTGATAAAACAGGTAAAATGTAATTACTTAGTTAGCATGTAAACAGATTTAATGGTAATAAAACAACACTATTTTTTTAACTTTTTTGTTGCCAATCGGGAACAACTATAAACGATCAAGGAGGCAAAGAATGATTGAAGTGCAAATTGATAAACAGGCTTTAGACCAAAAGTACAGAGAGGAAATTGAGAAACATTTAAGAGATTTGGATAAGCAATTGGTCTATTGGGATACAAAAGAATTAAAAAGAAGGACGTGCATGAGTTGGAATACCATTCAAGACACTTTTTTTCATGAAGAGGGATTTCCAAAAGTAAAAATAGGCGGAAAATGGTACTTTCCCGCCGAAGAAACTACACAATTTTTGAATGATTGGCTCTACCGAAAAAGAAAGAAAAATTATTATCAGTTTCAGCGGAAAAACGCATAGATTCAGCAATGATTTTTAAAGCTAATTAATTTTATTACTGTGAAAGGAAATCTTAAATATGTCATTTTTTGCTGTTCAGGTTTGTTCAGGGTCTGAAACAGAAGTCAAAAAAATGCTTCAGGATGTACTGTTTGAAAAACGTGAAAACATGATTGGAGCAATCTATGCATTGGAATCGTATACACAAATCGTTAATGAAAATACAAATCATTTAGATTTAACAGCGTTATCGTCAACGGATATTGATGACCACTTGTTTATTCAACGATTGCAAGCAAATCTGAGCAATCTGCGTTTTGCTTATGGCCAAATGCAGGGCTATGAAGATTCCGGTTACTTGGATTTGATTGAAGAGTACCGGCACCAAATTAAAGATTTAACGAGCAAGTTAAAAGATCTCCGTAATAACTACAAGAAAATTGACAGCGTTTTAAAAGGTTATATCCTTATTGAACTGAATAACAATTTTCATTATTTGCCAAAACATTTATGGCATCTCATTAAATCAATTCCGAAAGTAACTGGCTTTCCAAGCAGAATGAATATCCCTCAACAAGAAATAAACGTTTTCTTTGAAGAAGTCCAAATGTCAGCCGAAGTGGAGCTTAAATTTAACGAAGTGCTTTCTTATGATGAGCATGTTCAAGCGCAAAGTGAGCTGCTGCATCAAGCAAACCAGACGGATAACCCTCAAGAAAGTGAAACGATCGTTAATACGATTGATGACATGAATACGGATGTTGTGGCAGAAGTCAGTGCAATGAAGCAGACACAGCATCCTGTGATCCAGCGTGTCAAAGCATTTATTAAGAATAAGCGGAAGACTGTCTCATTGCCTGTATGCCTTTTTCGCCAGATGTATCATGATGAAAAAGATGATGGTTTACTCCCAGCCAAACTGAAATCATCCTCTGGTTTTATCCATCGGTTGTGGCGATGGTTAAGGCGGAACGATGTGATGCTGGCATGAATGAATATACCGGTGTCATTACACGGATACTTTATCAACATGAGTATTTTTTGATTGCTGTTTTACAGACAGACGATGAAGAAATCAAAATCAAGGGTAGTATTTATGGCGTGGAAAAAGGGGAGAAGGTGACGGTTCGAGGCGAATGGGAGAATCACCCGAAATATGGGAAGCAGCTGGCTGTGGAATCCTGGGAAAGACCAATTCCACAAACCGAGGAACAAATCCTTGCGTTCCTCTCATCACCGATGGTAAAGGGATGTGGCAAAAAACAGGCAAGGGAGATTGTCCAGACGTTTGGTCCCCAAACATTAGCGATTATAACCAAAGAGCGTGAGTCGTGTCTTACAGGCATAAATGGTATTGGGAAAAAGCGGGCTGCCAAAATTGTAGACAGTGTGGTATCGACCTTCGAGGTACAGAAGATAGTATCAGAATTACTTGTCTACGGTATCACGGCCAACATGGCATTAAGAGTCTATAAGGAATACGGTTTGAATACCACAGAAATTCTAAAAAGAAATCCGTATACACTGACAGAATTAAACTTAATAGGCTTCTTAAAAGCAGATGAAATTGCCAGACGGATGGGAATCATGCCAACATCCGGCTATCGTATCGAGGCATGTTTGCAATATGTATTGAAAAAACAGTGCTTTGAGTCAGGGCATACGTACATCCCCAAGGGTGAACTGTTGGAAGAAGCCGAAAAGGCTTTGAACCATAATGCTAATTCATCTGATATGGTGACAATGAACGAGCTGGAAAACAGCTTAATGGGCACAGAAGAAAAACTTATCGTCAATGAGGACGATTGTATATTCCCGAAGTTCCTGCATCATCATGAGAAACAATTGAGCAAAAAACTTTTAAAAATGAAGTTTGCTCGCAGCGATCAAGGTATGTCCAATTTTAAAAAATATATTGATAAGTATCAAAAAGAGCACAAGATGATCCTTGCTGAAAAGCAGCGAGAAGCCATTCAGCGATTGTTTGATGAACAACTCCTGATATTAACAGGTGGACCGGGAACAGGGAAAACAACCGTGGTACGGACGATGATTGATATTTATAAGAAAATGTATCCGAAAGAGACGATAAGTCTTGCAGCACCCACAGGACGAGCAAGTAGGAAGTTATCGCATATGGCTGGTCACGAGGCTTCAACCATTCATCGGCTAATCGGATACCGGCAGGGTGACGAACCGGTGTATCAAGGGGATAATCACTTGCCGTGTAACTTGTTGGTGGTTGATGAAATGTCGATGGTGGATGTTAGTTTAGCTAACCATCTTATACAAGCGCTTAATCGCAATACAAAAGTATTATTCGTTGGGGATACGTATCAGTTGCCATCTGTCAGTCCGGGAAACGTTCTGGGTGATATGATCAAAGCAGGATTGCCAACGATAAAACTTTCAGAGGTTTTTCGGCAAGCGCAGGAAAGTCAAATCATACAAAACGCACATCGCATTAACCAAGGGAAGTCCATTCTTTTTGACAAAGAAAAAGATGACTTCTTTTTTCTGTTGCAGAAAGATCCTGAAAAGATTAGTGCGCTAATGGTACGAAGCGCAGAACGGTTTATGAGACTGGGTTATTCATTATCTGACATCCTGTTATTAAGTCCGATGCGAAAAGGACCGGTTGGGACGACTGCTTTAAATGAAAAGCTGCGTGAGGCTCTCAATCCTTCAGGGCCAGAGAAGTATGAATGGCAAATTGGCCATAAGGTCTTTCGTGAAGGAGATAAAGTGATGCAAATTCAAACGGATTATGATAAGCAAATCTTCAATGGTGATATAGGGATTGTTCAATCGTTTACCAGCGAAACAGATCAGAATGGAGATTCGGTTGATGTGATGCAGGTGGACTACGGCGGGAAAGTCATCTCTTATACAAGGCGTGACATTCAAGAATTAGAATTAGGCTATGCCATTACCATTCACAAGTCGCAGGGTGGTGAGGCGCCGGTCGTGATTATCCCTGCAACAACCAGTCATTATATCATGCTTGCTCGTAACTTGATATATACCGGCATGACACGGGCAACAGAAAAATTGGTGTTCATCGGTACAGAAAAAGCAATGGCGATTGCTGCCCAAAATGATCAATCCATACAGCGCAATAGTAAACTGGCTGAGCGTATGATGGTTTCCGACAAGCAATTGAACAACGGTTATTTGAAAGGAGTTGTTCCGAATGCGTGAGAAATGGACGAAAGACAAATGATTGAAATGAGTGAGTGATTGAATGAGTGACCATAAGGCCTTGAATAAGGCGGAGTATAACGCTAAGACACGTGATAGACAACATGATATTAATTTGACGGCCGTATCTCAGGAAGAAGCAAAGGCGAATGAGCAGGGATATGGCCTTTATAAGCTCAAACAAAAAAATAGCGCTTTATTTTGTCAGGTTATACAGGAAAACCTGGATATGGTTATAAGAAGTAAAGTTTTAATGAATAGTGAAATCGGATTATTGCTTTCACTCATGCCACTGGTGCAGCTGCATTCCAATGCGATTGTTAATCGTGAAAATAATGAATTTATGAGTATAGCGAATATTGCCCGGTACTTGGACAGGGAAAGAACCTCGACGAGTAAGCTGGTGTCTAAACTATTGAAAAAAGGGATGTTGTTTGAATTCGCAAACGTACAGGAGATAAAGGAACATAAACGAAGTGTGTCGCAGCGGCCGTTATTTATGAACCCGGAAATCATTTATTCAGGTGATCGCAATCGAATCAATGCAACGCTCTCAAGATTGGTCATGGAATTCGACCGGTTGGAACGAAAAAAGGTGTATTTGCCATGGAAATTATGGTTGAAGAATGATAGTGAGTTTGGAAGGCTGTATCGGCACAAGACCTATCTAAAATTCAAGAAAAACCAATAGTTGTGGCGTATAACCACACGTCAAATTACTGCTTTATCAAGGTATTTAAGTGGTTATTCGAAATTCTTGTGCAATATAACCACACCTCGACAATGGGAGACATATGAAAAGGGGGTGTGGCAAAAAAGCCACACATGTGTGGCGAAAATACCACACCCTCAAACATTGAGAAAAGCTGTGATTCAACTTTTAAGGTTGCATCAGGCATGGTGCCTATTCTCACTCTCTTAATATACAGATGATACAGGGGGAGTTACTCAGGGTTATTCAGTATGAAGGATTGAATGCGACGTTCCATTCAAGGATATTCCTTTCTTTAGTGACGGGAGAATAAATCTAACATGATGAATTGGGCTGGCTGGTCATGAACAATGCTTTGATTCATCACATTTAATCCTGTATAAGTGTTTAGTGATATTTTTTGAGGGAGAGGTTGTAAGCAAATGAACGAAAAAAGGTATATGGCTCTCAAAGCGTTAGAGAAATTTTTGTGGTTCCTGCAAAGTAAGTCGGAAAGCGTCTACGCGAAGGAAACAGAAGCTGTTAAACAGTTTTTAGACAAAACAAGGGAGGAATCGTAAATGATCTTCACAACGTGTTCAGTATGTAAAACGTATGCGGATGACGGTGGTCTAAAGAATGGCGAATTTGTTTGCCATGATTGCTTAAGCTTGATAGATGGAATTGAATTGAAAATCAACGAACTAATAAAAGCCGGGAAGTCATCCTAATGGAATGGACCACACATTTCTTATCTGGAATGGCTGCCGGCCACATGCTGACAGGCGGCGATTGGCGGGCGGCACTTGTTGGCGGGATAGCCGGTGTCATTCCTGATTTGGATGAACATAAGTCAAAGTTTGGGAAAATCTTCTTGCCAATTGCATATGTGATAAATAAAACATTCGGTCATCGGACCATCACACACTCTCTGCTGTATTCTTTTTCAGCAGGGATCATTTTATATCCTTTTACTGATCCATGGGTATGGCTTGCGGCGGCCACTGGTATATTGGCACATATTTTAGGGGATATGCTGACAGGGAAGGTAGAGTTATTCTATCCAGCCAAAAAATCATGTGGCATCAACACCAGCCCCTTGATGTTCAACATTATTGATCGGTTAACAGCCATCATATTGTTGGTTTATATCGGGCGTGTAACGCTGATTACATTGATTTAACTAGCTGGGTAGTGATCTGAATGCCTGAATTTTTTATGAGGAAAGAAGGTGGGAAAGCATGACGAAATCGTATTTACCAGATTATTGCTTTGTCAATCATCCCATGACGGGAGAAGTTGTCAAGGTTGAAAAAGGAAAAGTTGGCTACTATGAAACGGACTGTAACACCAGTGCTAAAGAGATGAACGCATCTATTAATGTGACATCACAGCAAGCTGAAGCGATGTTAACAGGCTGTCTGTGTGGATGGGAAAACCCTGATTTAAATATTAAATTATGAAGAAAAAGGGGGCATTGAAATGGAACATGTCGCAATTGATTTGGGTTATGGTTTTGTAAAGGCAGTTTCCGCATCAGGAAAACGCATTTTATTTCCATCACTCGTTGGGAAAGGCTACGACCGCAGTATTACCAGTGTCATGGGTGAAACCCCTAACGATATTCAAAATATCCATTTGGTCTATCAGCAGGAAGCCTATTTTGTGGGGGAACTGGCGAAAGAATCGAGGTCGGTGTCTCGAATCTTTGAACGGGAACGGTTCAGTCATGTATACACACAAGTTTTGTTGAATGCAGCGATTCAGATGGTAACAGAGGGTGATATTGTTCAGGTTTCAACAGGTCTGCCGTTGGATTTTTACCAATCACAGGCAAAAGAATTCAGACAATCCATGTTAGGTATCCAGCCTGTGACAGAATGGAAAACCGGCCCGCTTGCGGGACAGGAGAAGCGTATTAACATTCATCAAGCCATGGTCTTTCCGCAGGGGGCATCAGCCATATTTTCAGCCTTAATGAACCATGAAGGAAAATATGCTTATCCGTATTTAATGGCGGAAGGTAATATGATTGCCTTGATTGATATTGGATTTCGGACCACTGATTTTGTTGTTGTGGCAATGCAGGAAAATGGGGCGTTTGTTCCAAAGGCAAAACTTTCCGGGACAATTGATGAAGGGGTCATCAACCTTCACCGGGATATCCGGCAACTATTCAAGGCAAAAACGGGTGGTGCGGATTTAAATGAATTTAACATCAGCAGGGTCTTAAAACACGAATATCTCTCGTACAAAGGACAACGTATTGATTTTTCGGAAGCTATCAGGGAAAGTAAACAGTCGATTGCAGCGAATATCGCGGATCGTTTAAAAGGTGTGTGGGCAGAAGAAAGTGATTTGTTTGATGCCATATTTGTGGCTGGGGGCGGTGGAAAACTATTTGAACCGTTTATCCAGCAGCATTTTGATGATCGGCTGGAATGTATTACAGAAAATCAGTTTGCAAACACCATCGGTTACTTGCGATTGGGAAAATCGTTATTACAGCCGGAACAGCATCAGAAGATGGGTTAACGTATGGCAACCAACTGGAAAAAACGCTATAGTTTCCGTCTAACCGGTGACGACACAGCAATTTATGAATTCCTGGAACAATTACCCAGCAATAAACGCAGCGAGGCTATTCGTTATTTGTTAGGGATTGCGGTTAAATATCTACATGTGGAACAAAGCCGGCAACATGAATGTCAACAAATTATACAGGCATTAAACGATATAAAAGCCGTACAAACCGAACAATATGAGCAATTGCGTCATCAGTTCAATGAAGGCATATCTCATACTGCAGAGAAGCGAAAGGAGAAAGAAGCAAAAGGCGATATGAGTGAGCAGGCTGTAACCGATACGGCTAATGCCTTTCTATCGTCATTTGGAATCAGTAGTGATGACTAATCAAAAAAACAAAATATGTTTTATGGGTTGCTCTGTCTTGGTTCAGGACAGAGTATTTTAATTTTTAAAGGGGGGGATGTGGAAAAACCAAGCATTGCTCGTTTTAAAAACTATAGGAAGGGGGATGCAGCTTGATTCGTTTTTTTCTTGCACTGATATTGGGGATCTTTTTATTTCTCATTGTCGGAAGTCTTGTGCTGGAAGAATTTCCGGCAACACAGCCACTTTGGGAGGAATTTAAAGAACAGGTTGTGCAGTTATACAACATGTCATTAGTCCGTTATGGTGCAGTCACAACCATTGTCATCATTATTGCCATTTTTGTCGTGTTTGGCTCAAACAGAAAACTGTAACGTTTCTGTCAGGAAAGGAGAGGTTAGCTGAATGAATAAAATTCAGAAGAAGAAAAAGAAGCAAACAGGCGAAAGCCAAAAAGTTGGCTGGTTTGAGCGGTTTAAAAAGTTCGTGAAAGCTCAGCCCAAGAAGGAAAAGCCGCGACGTCCGAAAACTTATACCGTAAGAAGGATCGGCGTTTTCACGTTTTGGGCTCTTTTCGCGTTTATGTTGCTTGTTGTATTCATAACGGTTACATCGAGTCCTGAGTCAGCCGAAACCCGTAACGAAAAGCAAGCGGAAGTTAAACGAAACCCGGCAACAAAACCGGCAGCCATTCAATTTGCTAAAGAATTTACCCGTGATTATTTTAAATGGCAGCCAACGAATGATGGCTGGAATGACCGAAGTAAGCGCCTAACCAACTATTTGGCTGAAGGGTTGGATGAACAGGCAGGTCTCGTAACGGAAAGTTTGGAATGGAATTCTGCCATTCAGGAGATTGCATATCAGAAAACCGATGAAATCACCGATAAGAAGTCCCACATTATCTTTAAGGTCAGTTCCAAAATGAAAAAAAATAAAGAAACAAAGGTGGTCACGAAGGACTTTGTAGTGCCGGTTGTTCATAACGGCAGTACTTACGGTGTGTATGAACTCCCATTTGTGACACATCTGAAAGACGGGACAGATGTCGAGGCAAATCGTGATTTCAATCAAACAAATTTAGCGTCCATTAATGATAACGGAGAAGTTGAAAATATAGAAGCCTTTCTGGAAACCTTTTTCAATAGCTTTGTTCAGGATTCAGAGGACCAGTTAAGCTACATGCTGACGGATAAAACGCATCAGAGTGGATTAAACGGGGCTCTGAATTTCAAAGGCGTTAACAGTACGGAGGTCTATGAAGGGAACAAGGCTGGTCAATACTTCGTCATCTCGGAAGTCATGTTTGAAGAACCAGTTACGAAAATGCAAATGAATTCGGTTTATAAGCTAGTGGTTGAGAAAAAGGATGATCATTATGTGGTATCCAGACTGAATGCTGAACAAAAAATCAAAGAAAAACTATCTGAATAAATAAACAGTCGATGTATGGAAAGGAGAGGAGTTCATGTCATTAGAGTCATTCTTCAACTGGTTCACAGATGAACTGCAATATGTACTGTTTATTGTCGTTCTGGTATTGCTTCTCGTAGCTGTTGCAAAGCGGGCCTGGATATTTGCGGTCGGTGTGCTGATTGCCGGTGCATTTATTGGGATTTTTGTCCTGAATCCTGACTCGATTTTAGCTTTATCAGAGTGGTTCAGTGATAAATTAAACATTGGCGGTGATTAAATGACCGGCAGTCAATGGGAGGGACAGTTACACAGCATGACTGTCCCTCTTAATTGGTGATCATCAACCATATGAAAGAAGTGATAAACGTGGAACCCGAACAGGATCAACGCATACCCTTATATGTATTAAATAATTTTTTAAAGTTCGATCGTAAGTTATATCAGTTTTTTGGTGTGAAATTGGGGAGACCGATTCCTTTTAAAGGCGTCCTTTATTTTCTGGTATTTGGCGTGATGGAAGTTATCTGGTATGTCACACCGGTGTTGGGCAAACTGATTCACTGGATTCCAACGGGTGTATTGATTGCTTTACCGATAATTCTTGCATGGCTGATAACAGACGTTGGCACAGAAAATCGCTCTCCGGTGGCTTTTTTTCGTTCGCTGTTCTTGTATCATATGCGCAGATGGCAGGGCGTTACTTTTAACCGAGGTAAAGCTATTCCCCGAGAAAGGCATCATGTTTTCCGTGGTTATTACACCCATGGCATCAAGAGAAATGAATTTAAACCAAGAAGCTATCGCTATAAAGGATTTGTAACATATAAATAGATTCAAGCAGAAGGGAGTTAACAAATGAGGACCAGTATTTTAGAATTTCCGATAAAACATGTTGAAGATAATCTTGTTTTTGCCGACGATCAAACGGTTTGGGCCTATTATCGGATTGAGGGATTCGGATATGACTTTTTGGATTTCGATGATAAAATAAAACCATTCCAGCGTCAATTGGGATTTTTAGCCAATAATGGGCATGATTTACACTTTATCATTGATCCTACACCGATGAATATCAGCGGTATCATGAACCAGACGAAACAGGAAATGAACCGGTTGGAATACCCGTTAAAACAAAACGGTCTTCACTTTATGCAGCAAGTGGAGAGCCAATTGAACAGGCAACGTACCATTAACGAGTCCGGCGAATATGTTCATTATTTGGGTGTTCAACTGGATCCAGCCCAAAACAAAATACAATCCATGAACATGGGAAACTCAGCCATTTATCAGTTGAAAAACTTCCTGCAGGGATTAAGTTCTCCGGTTTATCATGCGGTTGGATTAGCTCCTTATGATATTCCGGTTGAGGTTATTCGAGCGTATCAGCAACAGGCCGAAGGTTTGATTGTGAATATGATCAATGGGTTTTCGTCCATGGTGAAACCTGCAACAGCATCTGAAATCATCTACCTGGCCGAAAAAGCATATTCCGTTTCCACTTCCAATCAGGATGTGCAGTACCGGGAAAATTTCGGGTCCGGTGATAAGGTGGAAGGGGTAGATGCCAGAAAGCAAACACATGAAGCCGTTCGTCCTAAGGAAAAAGCGTTTGTTGATTTGCAAAATGCCAATATTGAAGAGGTCGATCCGAAAACATTATTATCAAGTAAAATCATCAATAATGAAATAGAAGAACTATATACCCAGTACGTTATTTGCAGTAACATGGAGGATATAAGCATGCATCCTGGTTTTGAGTGGTTGTATCATCTGCAGTCCCGAATGCCCTTTCCGGTCAGTGTTTCTATCCGCGCAAACTATCAATCTAACAGATCGGTACGCAAAAAACTCAGTAATGCCCGGTTGGAATTTAAAGATCAAAGGCAGGAAGCAGCAAAAGGTAATGAAAACGTGGATTTGAGTATCAATGAATCGGAAAGTGGTGCTGTCCAAATGGAAAATTACTTTAAACAGACTGGACAGCCCGCCTATAGTTGCTCGTTTGTTTTTAAAGTGAGTGCCAAAGATAAGAAAACGTTAAATACCCGTGTGGAACAACTAACCGATGAATTATCCCGATTTGGGTTATCTGTTCTCCCGCCATACGGTGAGCAATTGAATCTGATGATGGAAACTATACCTGGTTCAAAAAGCTTTATGAACGATTATCAAATGCATGTGTCACCTAATATTTTAGCTGGCATGATGTTTGGGGCCACCACCAATATCGGTGACAATCGCGGATTTTATATCGGCTATACGAAACAGTTTCAAAAGCCGGTGTTTATTAAACCGGATCTTGCAGCTAAAGCTTATGAGAATCTAAATAATGTTTTTGATTCCATTTCAGTCCTTGTGGCCGGCATGACCGGTAAAGGAAAATCGTTTCTGATGAACCTGTTTGTTTACCTTGCTACTTTAACGGGTTCACAGGGATTGATTATTGACCCGAAAGGTGATCGTAAAGAATGGTTGAACGGACTCCCTTATATTCCCGAAGAATCCATATCCGTCTGGGAGATGGGACGTGATGAACGGGATGCTGGTTCACTAGATCCATTTCGAACAAGCACGAACCTTGAAGAAGGAAAAGACATTTGCATGGATATCCTGTCCCATTTGGTGAATGTGGCTATTGATGATGATGCGTATACGCTATTAAGTGAAGCGATTGAATCCGTATCAAAACAGGAAGATCCTTGTATAGGTGCTGTGATTACGCACTTGCAAAACCTTTATGAACACAAAAAGGATAAAATGACATCCGTTCGTTATGCATCCGTCGAAAAATTAAAGAGTACGCTGGAAACGTTACGACGTAATCAATTGGCCAAATTGCTGTTTGGTGAAGTCGGCCAGGCGTATAAGGTATTAAAAACCGGCGTCCCGATTCAGGTGTTGATGGTTCAAAACTTAAATCTGCCGAGCAGTACAGCAAAGAGGTTACGACCGCAGCACAAAATTTCCGAGGCCATCATGATCTCGTTAA